>DAOTYG010000154.1:0-2106 GCA_034435155.1 Anaerolineae bacterium
CCCCGGGGCGTGAAGGTGGGTTGGGGCGTGGGGGTGGCTCTGACCGGCGGTGGGGTGGGCACACTACCTCCGGCCTCGCAGGCAGATGCCAGGCTCAGGAGCAACGTGAGTAACACCACGAACGCGACGGACTGGTTCCTCATGCAGACGATCATCCTTCACCAGTAATCGGCAGCCATCAGGCAGACGTGGGCAAGCATAGCACGAAGTGGAAGGGCTGTCAACTGACATCCGGGCGTAATTTAAACGCCTGAGGACACTGATCCACTCCTCACTTCGTGTCCCTTCGGGGGAGGGAAAAGAATGCCTCATAGGGGGTTTTTGCGGCGGCGAAGCCGCCGCAAAAACCCCAGAAAGGCTTTCTCCCTCCTTGTTCCCTACCTGACAGGAGTTATGCACGGATGTCAAGTGGAGCGCATTGACGTTCGGCGATGGTTGTGGTAGTATGTATGGCAGAGGTGGAGCAGGGGGCACCAATACACACGCTTCGGGAGGTGCAATATGAAGTTCGATTGGCGATATTTCGTGGCCGGACTGGTGATCGGCGGTGTCCTGGGTTTACTGTGGGGGCTGTTCAACGCGCCGCGCAGTGGGGCGGAGACGCAACGGCTCATCGCCGATCGGTTCCAGGAAGCCGTTACCGAGGGACGGCAGGCCATGGCCGCCCGGGAGCAGGAACTCCGCGCTGCTCTGGAGCAAGCCAGGACCAGGAAGGCGTAAAACCTCCAGGAGAGCAAGATGGAAGACGGTGGGCTGGGCGGCCGGGCCTATGCACACGTGCTGGCGCTGGCCCAGGAGCCGCGCGGGGCCGTTACCGACGGCGAGCGCCGGGCGCAGGAATACGCGGCACGGACCCTGGGCGCGGTCTGTGACGCGGTGGAGCGGCACACGGTGACCGGCATCCCTGCGCCGATGAGCTTTAGCTGGCTCGTGGTTATCGGGCTGGCGTTGCTGCTGTTTGTCACCTGGGGTTTTGCCGAAGACCCGTGGGGGGTGTTGCTCTACGTCGCGCTGTTCTTTGGCCTGCCGCGCCTGATCCAGGCCGTGCGCACGCGGGCGGCGCGCGGCTCGGCCCGGGCCAGCGATAACCTTATCGGTCACCTGGCCCCGGCTGGGGAAGAACACGCCAGGGTGATCATTTGCGCCCATCTGGACTCGGCCAGGGCCGGCCGGCTCACCGGGGCGGTGTGGCCCCGGCTCCACCGGTTCATCCTGAACACATGGTTGCAGGTGGTGTTGGTTCTGGCGGTCCTGGCCGCCCTGCGCTGGTTGGATTTCTACCTGGGCCTGGTGCCGGCGGCCCTCTGGCATATCGTGGGTGCGCTGGCCTTCGGCTACAGCCTCTTTCTGGCCTCTTTCGAGCTGGTCTACCTGGTGCTGGGGCGCAGCAGGGAGTATTCGCCGGGGGCCAACGACAACGCCTCCGGTTGCGGCGTGGTGCTGGCCCTGGCCGAAGCCTTTGGCCGCGACCGCCCCCGCCACCTGGCTCTTGACTTTGCTCTCTTTACCGCCGAGGAGTTGGGACTCATTGGTTCCGAGCGCTACGTGAAGGAAAAGCAGCCCGACAAAGGTCGCACGTTCGTCTTCAACCTGGACATGGTGGGCACGGGCGATGTTCTACAATACGCGCGGGGGTCCGGGATGCCGCCGCGCCGCACGTCCCGCCGGCTCAACGACCTGCTCCGGGCTGCCGATCCGGCCATCAAGGGCCGGTGGTATCTCATGGGCAACAGCGATTCGTACAGCTTTGCCAGAAAGGGCATCCCCACCTGCTGGCTCTCGGCGCGGGGGAATGAGAGCGAGCTGGTCTATCACACCCTGAACGATACGGCGGAACGCGTGGCCCCAGCCACATTGGGCCGGGCGGCGCAGGCGGTGTGGCAGGCTGTGCAGACGCTGGACGAGCCATGACCGATGAGGGCTTTATGCTCGTCTTGTGGGCACGACCGGCTAAAGCCTCTACTCCTCGTGGTGTGGTAAGTCCAATATTATCTTGACAATGTCACATTAAGACAAACAATCTATGGTCCAACTGGCCTTGGTGCATACTTGACAAGGACACAGGCTGTGGTATCTATTGGGGTATGGCACATGTATCTGATTCCA
>DAOTYG010000155.1:0-3919 GCA_034435155.1 Anaerolineae bacterium
GGGCGATCTGCGCCGGCTGGCCGTTTCTACCCTCACCCCGGCCCTCTCCCTACCAGGGAGAGGGAGCCGCGTTCGCTACGCGGGCAGTGCCGGTGCAAAACTATGACGGACACCCGATACCGCCTGTCGGTTGACAATCTGCCCCGGCCCCATTATAATTGCCCCGGCCGCGCCCAAAGACGGCCAATGAGGGCCGAATCTGGAGCGAGGGAGGGTATTATCTTGAACCAGGTATTGGCCGCACACCAGAGCGCAGCGATCCGCGTCGGATCGTTTGATCCCTGTTTTCCCAGACCAGCCAATGGGTGGCTGGTCTCTTTTTTTGCCCGGCCATTGCCGGACACCGCCCGGCCATTGCCGGACACCGCCCGGCCACTGCCGGACACCGCCCGGTCATTGCCGGACACCGCCCGGCCCCGGCCGGACACTGCCCGGTCCCCGGAGGTGCGCCCATGACCATCCGCATCCCCGGCCTGACCGACGTCCACACCCACCTGCGCGTGCCCGGCGGCGAGCACAAGGAGGACTTCTCAAGCGGTACGCTGGCGGCCCTGGCCGGCGGATTCACGGCCGTCCTGGCGATGCCCAATACCAACCCGCCGCTCGTCACCGCTGACCTGCTGCGCCGGGTGCAGCAGCAGGCGGACGCCGAATCCCGGTGCGACGTGTACCTGTACGCCGGCGCGTCGCCGGCCCACACCGCCGAACTGCCGGCCCTGGGCCGCGAAGCCATCGCCCTCAAGGTCTACCTGAACGAGACCTACGGCCCGCTGCGCGTCAGCGACCTGCACACCCTGCTGGCCTGCTTCTGTGACTGGCCGGCAGCCAAACCCATCGCCCTGCACGCCGAGGGGCCGGGCGTGGCCGTGAGCATCGGCCTGGCGGCGGCCTTTGGCCGGTCGGTCCACATCTGCCACGTGAGCCGCAAGGAAGAGATCGCCCTCATCGCCGGGGCCAAAGCGCGCGGGCTGCCGGTCACCTGCGAAGTGACCCCCCATCACCTCTTCCTGACCCAGGCCGATGCAGCCCGGCTCGGCCCGCTGGGCGACATGCGCCCGCCCCTGGCAGAACAGTCCGACGTAGACGCCCTGTGGGCGCACCTCCACACCACCATTGACTGCGTCGCCACCGACCACGCGCCGCATACGCTGGCCGAAAAGCGCGGCGAGAACTCGCCGCCCGGCGTGCCCGGCCTTGAGACCGCGCTGCCCCTCCTGCTCACCGCCGTCGCCGAAGGCCGGCTGACCCTGGAGCGGCTGGTAACGCTGCTGGCCCACAACCCCCGGCGCATCTTCCGCCTGCCGGCCCAGCCGGACACCTGGGTGGAGGTGGACCCGGCGGCGAGCTATCCCCTCTCCAACGAGGGGCTACAAACCAAATGCGGCTGGACCCCCTTCGCCGGGATGATGGTGCGCGGCCGGGTCCAGCGGGTGGTGCTGCGGGGGAAAACCGTGTTCGATAGTTTCAAACCATAAAGGACGCGAAGGACGCGATGGCAGATCACCTGGCTTCGCTGCTCGCGCGGGGTGTGCCACCCCGCGCCACCGGCGGGTCACACGGCTGCGTTTCGCAACAGCGGCACCCCTCGTGCCCACGCTCCTCGTGGGCACGCAGCAGACGAGACCGCTGCTCGCGCGGGGTGTGCCACCCCGCGTCACCGGCGGGTCACTCGGCTGCGTTTTGCACCCACGCAGAGCGTGGGTGCGAGCAACAGCGACACCCCTCGTGCCCACGCTCCGCGTGGGCACGCAGCAGACGAGACCGCTGCTCGCGCGGGGTATGCCACCCCGCGTCACCGGTGGGTCCGTGACCCACCGTGAGCAACCCCAAACTCGAGGTTATCTACGAAAGAGAGGAGAACACCCATGACAGAACCCCAAACCCCAGCCAGATTGTTCGACCTGGACCGGTTGCCGCAACGCACGGTCATCCACAATGGACTGACTGGCCAGGACATCCTGTCGGTCAGGCAGTTCGACCGCGAGAAGCTGACCTACGTCTTCAGCCGCGCCCAGGAGATGCGCCAGATGGTGGAGCGGGTCGGCGCTTGCGACCTGCTGCACGGCTACGTGCTGGCCTGTCTCTTCTACGAGCCGAGCACCCGCACCAGCGCCTCGTTCATCGCCGCGATGGAACGCCTGGGTGGGCGGGTCATCCCCATCACCCAGGGCGTGCAGTTTTCCAGCGTCGCCAAAGGCGAAAGCCTGCCGGACACCATCCGCACCCTGGAGCAGTACTCTGACGTCATCGTGCTGCGCCACCCGGAGGTCGGCTCGGCCCAGGTGGCGGCCGACTATGCCAGCGTGCCGGTGATCAACGCCGGCGACGGGACCGGCGAGCACCCCACCCAGGCCCTGCTGGACCTCTTTACCATCCAGGAGGAACTGGGCCGCATTGACGGCCTCAAGGTCGCCATGGTGGGAGATCTGCTCTACGGCCGCACGGTGCATTCGCTGACCCGGCTGCTGTTGCAATACGATGTCAGCCTGCGCTTTGTGTCGCCGGAGAGCCTGCGCCTGCCCCTGGTCCTGATGAACGAGGTCATTGACCGGGGCCACAAGGTCCGCGAGACCCACGATGTGGCCGACGTCATCGAGAACGCCGACGTGCTCTATGTCACCCGCATCCAGAAAGAGCGTTTCAGCGACCTGGCAAAGTATGAGGAGGTGAAGGGCTGTTACGAGATCACCCCGGAGCTGCTGAAACGAGCCAAGCCGAACATGATCGTCATGCACCCACTACCCCGCGTCGGCGAGATCCATTACGCTGTGGACAGTGACCCGCGCGCCGCATACTTCCGTCAGGTCAAGAACGGCATGTACATCCGCATGGCGCTGTTGGCGGCGGTGCTGGGCAAGGCATAGGAAATGGGCACAAATGGGCAAATGGGCAAATGGGCAAATGGCAAATGGGCAAATGAGGAAGTGGGGAAATGGCAGGGTTTCTTGATAAACTGACAGCGGCCATTGAGCGGAATGATTCGCTGCTGTGTGTGGGGTTGGACCCGGACCTGGGCAAGATTCCCGCCGGGCCGGGTTCGGATGAGGAGCGCCTGGTGCGCTGGGGCCTCGCGCTCATCGAGCAGACGGCCGACGCGGTCTGCTGCTACAAGCCGAACATCGCCTTCTACGAGCAGTACGGCCCGTCGGGCCTGCGCGCGCTGCGCCGCATCGTCGCCGCCGTGCCCGACGGCCTCCCGGTGCTGCTGGACGCCAAACGCGGCGACATCGGTCACACGGCCGCCGCCTACGCCCGCGCCGCCTTCGAGGTCTGGGGCGCCGACGCCATCACGGTCAGCCCGTACCTGGGGCGCGACGGTGTGACGCCGTTTCTGGCCTACCCGGGCAAGATGGTCTTTGTGCTCTGCCACACCTCCAACCCCTCCGCGGCCGAGGTGCAGGGCTTCAGCGTGGCGCAGACTTTCCAGGCTCAGTACATGGAAAAAGTTGCTCCAAGCGGGTCTGTGACCCGCGTCCCACGGCGGTCGCAGACCGCCTGGGAGCACGAATTTCCATCTACTGAGTCTGCGGGTGCCCTATACGAGCACATCGCCCGGCTGGGGCAGACCTGGGGTGACGCCAGCCAGGTGGGGTTCGTGGTGGGGGCGACGCAGCCGGCCGCGCTGGCCCAGGTGCGCGCGCTGGCTCCGGACCGCTGGCTGCTGGCCCCCGGCATCGGCGCGCAGGGCGGAGACCTGGCAGCCACGCTCTCGGCCGGGCTGGATACGCGCGGCCGGGGCCTCATCATCCCGGTCTCCCGCGCCGTGACCGAGGCCCCCGAGCCGCGTCAGGCGGCGTCGGCCCTGCGCGACCAGATCAACCGACACCGGGCCACCCTTTCCTCTCCCCCCCTCGTTCCGCTCGCCTCCCCTCCCCTCTCCCTGATGGGGAGAGGGGAGGGGAGGCGAGCGGAACGAGGG
>DAOTYG010000156.1:0-22798 GCA_034435155.1 Anaerolineae bacterium
GAACCCTCCCGCAGGTTAGAAAGGGGCTGGCAACCGATGCAGCCGATCATCTGGGCGCGTCTGCGGCGTCTGGCCTGGTCATTGCGCCCAAACCTGCGGGAGGGTAGGTAGTTACAGCGTATCAATATGAACTACAGGCCGCTGATCGGGGAGACGGATGGAGCCGGAGCAGGTTGGGGAAAGAGCACGATAGCGCGTACCCCGTGGTCGTGCTGAAGCTCTAATGTGCCTTTCAGCTCTTCCTGCACCAGGGTCTGGACGATGCGCAGGCCCAGGCTCCCGTCCTGGTGAATATCAAACCCCGCCGGCAGGCCGATCCCATCATCTCTGACTTCCACCAGGACGTTGGTCTGCTGAGCGCATAGTCGGACGACGATGGTTCCGCTATCCCGGTCGGCAAAGCCGTGCTCCAGGGCATTCTGGATCAGTTCGTTGATGACCAGGGCGCAGGCCGTGGCCTGTTGCGCTGGCAGGTAGACGTCGTCGCTGACCAGGTTGAGCTGGATGGACCGCTCCGGGTCTACGATGCCCCGGCGGAGCTGATGGATCACCTGCTGCGCGATGTCTTTCATGTTAATAGGCAGGCCCTCGCTCTGGGTCAGGAACTCGTGTACCACGGCGATGCTGAGGATGCGGTTGATGGTGATCTGGAGGATCTGCCTGACCTCCTCTGACTTGCTGCGCCGGGCCTGCAATCGCAACAAGGCCGCGATGGTCTGCAGGTTGTTCTTGACCCGATGATGAATCTCCTGGATCATGGCGGTGCGGATGCGCAGGTCACGCTCCTTGCGGCGGGCCTCGGTCGCGTCATGGATGGTGAGCAACACTCCCCAGTAGCCAGCAGTGGAGGTCGCCAGGCGTCCCCGCAGCCAGCCCCGGCCCCTGCTGGCGGCGCGGATGGGGATCGCCTTTCGGACCCAGATTAAACCTTGCTCGTCCGTCTCTCGTTCCAGGCAACGCCCGGTGTCCAGGGCCTCCGCCCACAACCCGGCTTCCGTGGCCAGGCTGGCGACGGGGGTATCTACCAGTTTCTCTCCCCGACCCACTTTGCGGTACAGGTTCGTGGCGATGCCGCTGACATAGCGGATCATCCCGGCGGCATCCACGATGATGATGCCATCGTGCTCACCAAAGGGCGAGAGGTGCTCTTCCAGGCACAGGTGACCGTGCAACGCCATCTGTTGCAGATGGGCCAGGGCCTCCTGGAACACCGGGCTGCGCCGGCGCAGGCGTTCGTGCTCTAGCAGGTTGGTCTCGATGCGCAACGCGCCTATGATCCGACCGCTGCTGCGGATCGGGTGCACTTCCTGGTAGCAGGGGATGGCATGGTCGGTTACTTCATGGGTCTCGTGGACGGGCCGGCCCCGGCGCAAGACGCGAAACAGAAGCTGATCCGCCACTTCTGTGACGGTCTGGCCCACCAGCGATTCGGTCAAGATGGCCGATACGGAATGCGGCCGGGCCTGGGCGATCACGGTGGCCGGGCCGGTGCCGTCGCCGCTGTAAAGGAGGAGGTCCGCCCGGCTCAAGTCGGCCAGGAGGGGCAAACTGGCGGCGATGCGCGCCAATCGCTCGCGGGCCTCCGCTCCGAGCGCGAGTTCATCCGGGACGGGCAGACTGGTCATCGTCGTGGCGGACCTCCTTGTCGCCGTGGCGCATGTTACTCCAGGACCAGGCATCCACGAGTCATGCCAGTTGCCCGGCTACCAGCCCGGCCACCTGGGCCAGGGCCTCATTCAGCCGGGCAGCGTCTTTGCCCCCGGCCTGGGCCATGGCCGGCCGGCCCCCCCCGCGCCCTCCCACGGTCTGGGCTATCTGGCCGATGAGCCGGCCGGCGTGTATGCCCCGCGCCACCGCATCTGGCGTGGCCGCCGCGATGAGGAGGGCCTGGTCGTTCACCACCGCGCCCAACACCACCACCGCACTGCCCAGCCTGTCGCGCAGCCAGTCCGTCATCTCGCGCATGGCGTCAGCACTGGCCGCCTCCACGCGCGCGGCCAGGACGCGCAGGCCATCCACCTCCTGGGCCTGGTCCACCAGGGCTTCTATATCGCGCCGGGCCAGCCGACGTTGCAGGGTTTCGATCTCCTTGTGGGCCTGGCGGAGTTCAGCCAGCAAGGCGCGGGCCTTGTCGGCAGCCTGGTCCGGCGTCGTCTCCAGGGCCTCGGCCACGGCCGCCAGGGTGACTCGTTGGCGGCTCAGCCATTCCTCCGCACCCCGGCCGGTCAGGGCCTCGATGCGCCGCAGCCCGGCCCCCACGCTCCCCTCACTGACGATGTGGAAAGTCCCGATCTGGCCGGTGTGATGCAGGTGTGTGCCACCACACAATTCCCGGCTGTAGCCCGCTACTTCCACCAACCGCACCTGCTCGCCGTACTTTTCGCCAAAGAGAGCCGTCGCGCCCCGGGCCACGGCCTCGGCATAGGTGGTGATCGTGGCGGTGACCGGGCGGTTCTCGCGGATCACGGCGTTCACCCGGCGTTCCACGGCTGTGATCTCCTGGGGGGTCATGGGTTCCAGGTGGGTAAAATCGAAGCGCAAACGTTCCGGCGTCACCAGCGAACCGCGCTGCTGGGCATGTGGCCCCAACGCCTCCTGCAAGGCCCGGTGCAGCAGGTGCGTGGCAGTATGATTGCGGGCGATGTCCAGCCGCCGGCCTTCCGTGACGGTGGCCTGCACGATCTGGCCCACCCGGAGCACCCCCTCGGTCACGCGACCAAGGTGGACGATGAGGCCCGGCAAGGGCCTCTGGGTGTCCACGATCTCCACACGCAGGGCCGGGCCGGTCAACGTGCCGGTGTCCCCCACCTGACCGCCGGCTTCGCCGTAGAACGGCGTGCGATCCAGCACGATCTCCACCTCATCGCCCACGGCGGCCTCCTGGACGGTCTGGCCCCGGCGCACGATGGCGAGCACGGTCCCCGAAGCCTCCAACGTATCGTAGCCCAGGAACCCGGTGGCGGGCAGAGCCAGGGCGCGATAGCGTTCGGTCAGCTCATCCAGATCAAAGCGTTGTGCGGCTCTGGCCCGGCGTTGCTGTTCGGCCATGGCTTCCTGATAGGCGGCCTCATCCACCGTCAGGCCGCGTTCCTCGGCCATGTCCTTCGTGATGTCCAGCGGAAAGCCAAAGGTATCGTAGAGCCTGAACGCCTCCCGGCCAGGGATAATTCGTTCGCCGCGTGCCTCCAGATCAGCAAAGAGGGCCTGCAAGCGTTCGGTGCCGGCCTCCAGGGTTTGCCAGAAGCGTTCCTCCTCCTGAAGCACGACCCGGCGGATGAAATCGGCTCGCTCCACCAGCTCTGGATAGGCGCGGCCCATGACTTGAGCCACGGCGGCCACGGTCTGGGCCATAAACGGCTCGCGGAGACCCAACAGGTGGCCATGGCGGACGGCCCGGCGCAGCACCCGGCGCAGCACGTAGCCATGCCCTTCGTTAGACGGCAGCACCCCATCGGCGATGAGAAAGGCGGTGGCCCGACTGTGGTCAGCGATGACGCGGTAGGAAAAGCCCTCTGGGGCTGTCTCCACGTATGGCGCGCCGCGCAGTTCCTCCACCACGCGCAGGATCGGCACAAACAGGTCGGTATTGTAATCACTGGCCGTATCCTGCAACAGGGCCAGGATCCGCTCCAGACCTGCGCCGGTGTCAATGCTGGGCCGGGGCAAGGGAGTCATGACGCCCTGGGCATCGCGGTTGAACTGCATAAAGACCAGGTTCCATAGCTCGACCCACCGCCCGCATTCGCAGGTGAGGTCACAATCTCCTTTGCCCCAGCGGCACGGACCACCCCGGTCATAGACGATCTCGGAGCAGGGGCCGCAGGGGCCGGTGTCGCCCATGGCCCAGAAGTTGTCTTTCTCGCCCAGGCGCATCACCTGGCTTTCAGGGATGCCTTTCACCTTCGACCAGATGGTCGCCGCCTCGTCATCGTCGGTGTATACCGTGGGGTAGAGGCGAGCCGGTGGCAGGCCCAAAGTCCTGGTCAGGTACTCCCAGGCGAAGGGGATGGCCTCGGCCTTGAAGTAATCGCCAAAGCTGAAATTGCCCAGCATCTCGAAGAAGGTGTGATGGGTGAGGTCACGCCCCACGGTCTCGAAATCGTTGTGTTTGCCGGCCACGCGCATACACTTTTGGGCTGTGACCGCGCGCCTGTACGGGCGTTTATCCAGTCCCAGGAACACATCCTTGAACTGGACCATGCCGGCGTTAGTGAACAGGAGCGTGGGGTCGGCCGGCACCAGACTGGACGAGCGGACCCGGGTGTGGCCGTGTTCCTCGAAGAAACGGAGGAAGGATTCGCGAAATTCGTTGCTGTTCATGGTTCTCAGTCCTCAGTCGTCAGTGGCCAGTCCTCAGTCGTCAGTCCTCAATCGTCAGTCGGCAGTCCTCAGTCGGCAGTCCTCAGTCCTCAGTCAGCAGTCCTCAGTCGGCAGTCGGCAGTCGTCATCCGGGTCTGCGTCCACGTATCCCAGGGCCATGAGGAAACCGATGGCCCGCTCGGTTTTGGGGTAGCGGCGCACCAGTTGCCAGAAGCGGGCCGAATGGTTCGGTTCCTCCAGATGAGCCAGTTCATGGACGATCACGTAATCTCGCACCCAGTCTGGCATATCTTGCAGGCGGTCACTGAGGCGGATGACACCGTGCTCTGGGGTGCAGCTCCCGAATCGCTTGTGCTGATTGGATACGTAGCGGATGGCCGTCCATTTAAGCCGGCCGCCGAAATACTGGCGGTTCAACTCCTGGGCACGGGCCATGAGGGTCTGGTCGGCCTGGCGTTGGGCGCGGGCCAGCTTGCGTTCCAGTTTGCTCCGCAGGCTCTCGATGATGGGCTGCAACTGGGCATCCGTGGCCGTGCTTGGGGCCTGGATCTCCAGGACGCCGTTCACCAGCCGGGCGGATACGCTTTTCTTGCGCCGCTTGCTGCGGGTGATACGGATTTCCACAGGTAGTTACCCTCACCGTCCCTCTCGCAGGGAGACCAGCCCGCGCCGGGCGCACCTCGTGGCACGAAAATCGTAGGGCGGCTTTCCATAGTTGGCTGGCGGCGCGTATGGAAACGCGCTCTACGACCACCTGCGGTCGCCGCCGCGAGCAGTGGGCTAGAGGGGATAGTTACGCCCGGAGTTCTTGCAGAAAGCGATCCACGTCCTCCCGGAGCTGTCGGCGCAGTTGCCTGGCGCGATCCAGGTTGAGCGACAGTTGATCGTACTCGATGGGCGCGGCATAGGCATGGCGGAAGAAATGGCGAAACCCGCGCCGGTCGTTCAGGAGACGGTAACTGGACTCCGATAGCAGGGCCGGGCGCACAGACGGGATGGTCGTCGGCGGTCAAGACGATGAGGCTGTGGCGATCCATTCGATCCCCCTCTCTCGAATGCGATGGGCGAAGTGGCACCTGTCCAGCTCTACCAGGTCCACCTCGCGGCCCAGGGCCTCGGCCAGCGCGTTCATGGTGGCGAAAAAGTGGGCCGGCTCCATCGGCTCAACTGTCCACATCGGATTTCTCCGTGAAGTGGCCGGGCTGGGTGACGGAGCCAAAGATATAGGCCCGGCGGATACCATAACGTGGGGCCAATTCCCCCAAGAGACGCTGCACAGCGACCAACGTCGCCTGACGCGCGTCTTCTCGAGCCGCGCGCCGGCGCGCCAGGGCTTCATCCAAAAGCGCGGTATCGAAAGCCATGTCAATCCACCCCATACATCCCCAGGGTAAATTCGTGCCCCGTTTGACCCACTCGCCGCTCGTGCCGGACTGCTGCCTCTATGATACCACAGGGGGCGGCATTTGACAACGCTGATCCTCTTCGCCTGGGGCCAGCACCTGCTGGCGGGCCAGAGCCAGCGCCTGGTCCAGGCGCGATACGGCCGGGCCGCCGCCCTGGGCCAGGTGGGGCCGGCCCCCACCCTTGCCGCCGATCACACCGCAGGCCGCCCGCAGGACGGCGCCCATGTCGTGGCTCAGGCCCGGTCCCCGGGCAAAGACCAGTTGTGCCTTTTCACCCCGAACCGCCAGCAGAGCCACCACGCCCGGCACATCGGCCAGTCGCAGGGCGAGCCGCCGTACTTCCTCCAGGGGGCGATCCTCGTAGACGCGCATGATCAGACGCACCGCGCCATGCCGCTCGGCGGCAGCGGTCAGGTCGCGCGCCTCATAGTCCAACAGGGCTTCCAGCCGGACCTCGGCCAGGTGGTGGTATTCCCGGGCTTCGGCCAGCCGCCGGCGCACCGCATCGGCCAGGTCCGTATCGGCCACGCTCAATTCTGCTGCCAGGCCGCGCACGGTAGCAGCCAGGAGCCGGTAGTCACGCAAGGCCCGGCCGCCACACAGGAACTCGATACGCAGGCCGCCCTTGTAATGCTCCCAACGTCGTACCACGATGAGGCCGATCTGGCCGGTGCTCGTGACGTGGGTCCCGCCACAGGCGGACACGTCGAACCCTTCTACGTGGACCACCCGGACGCGCTCATGGGCGCCGGCCGGCTTGCGCAAGCGCAGGGCGGCCAATTCCTCGCCCGATGGAAACCAGGCCCGCACTGGCAGATCGGCAAAGACGATGCCGTTGGCGATCTCTTCGACCTGGGCCAGGGTCTCGTCTTCAGCCGGGGGCAGTTTGTCCAGATCAATGCTGCTGTACGTATCGCTCAGATGAAAGCCCACCGTCTGCGCGCCCCACAGTTTCAGACAGGCCTGCGACAGGATGTGCTGGCCGGTGTGTTGCTGCATGTGATCGAAGCGCCGCACACCGTCCACCTGACCCTGGACCAGGCTGCCCGGGGTCAGCTTTGCATCGGCCGCCGCCAACACGTGCAGGATCACCCCATCCTCTTCCCGCTCGAGGACCTCTATCACCGGCTGGTCAGCCAGGGTGCCAGTATCGTGCGGCTGGCCGCCGGATGTGGGGTAAAACGCCGTCTGGTCCAGGATCACGGCCGGGTGGTCCGCCGCCGTGGTTGTCTCTACCACATGGGCCTCGAACTGGGTCAGGAACGGGTCGTCGTAATACAAACGGCGGGTCATGTAGCCCTCCCACAGCGGGGGTACGAGTTCAAACTTCTGGTTATTTTACACCATCGTTTATGTTCACGCAACCGACGCAAAATTGACATCTAATAAACGCATGAGGACACATCCACTCCCCACTTCGTGTCCCTTCGGGGGAGGGAAAAGAATGCCTCATAGGGGTTTTTGCGGCGGCTTCGCCACCGCAAAAACCCCAGAAAGGCTTTGCACGCTTGTTATTCAGGCCGAACGGCTTGCCGGCCGGGCCAAGATGCAGTATGATTAGCCTGCTCAGGAGGGAGCTGCCCACGCGCCGGGCGCACCCCTGGCCCGAAAATACCGGCGGGAGGGTGGGCAGTTATTTCGAGAGGGACTGATGCGCCGCCTGACCCTGATCGGGCTGTCATTGCTGCTACTGGCTCCATCGCCCTTACCGGCAGTGGGGACCAAAACGCCCTGGCCAGTGGTTGGCATCTGCCTGCAACCGGCTGACCCACACCCGGACATCGTACTGCGTAGCCTGCGGGTGGAAATCACCCTGGTGGAAGGGGAGGAGAACACATGGGCCTGGGTGAAGGCCCGGTTCAGCCTGGTGAACCCCTCGCGCACCACTCCCGTCCAGATGACGGTGGGCCTGCCCACCTGGTCCACCGGCGACCGGTTCTTCCGTCCGGCTGAGGTCCAGGGGCTTGTCGTCACGGTGAACGATGTGCCGGTGATCCCGGTCCAGCAACCCCGGCCCGGCGTGGAAAACGAGACCTGGCTGGCCTGGCCCATGTCCTTCGACATCCTGGATCGGCAATTCGTGGAGCTGGCCTACAACACGGCGTTGGAAACCGGTCCCGCGCCGCGCGTGGCCTTTGCCCTGTCTTCCGCCGCGATCTGGGCCGATCAGGTGGAAAGCGCGGCCATAGTGGTGACCCCTCCCTCCCCCTTCCAACGCGAGCAGGTCCTGGACGCCCAGCCCCCCAGCGGGCAATATGACGGCCAGCAGTTGAGTTGGCACTGGAGCGCTATGGAACCCGGCCCCCAGGATGACGTGGTGTTCGCCTATATCACCCGCCGGCTATGGGCACGGGTGGAAGCGGCGCGCGATGCCGTCGCCCAGGAGCCATCGGCTGCCAACCACCAAGCCCTGGGAATGCTCTACCTGACCCTGGCTGATCGCCCCACGTTTTTTGCGCAGGCCGTGGCCGAATTGGAGCTCGCTGTGGCTCTGGCTCCCACCGACGTGGAGACACGCCGTACCCTGGCCCGGGCCTATCAGGACCGGGGCTTATCCACCAAAGATGTCGCGTACCTGGAATTGGCCCTCCGCCATTGGGAGGCACTCCGTGCCCTGATACCCGACGAGGAATCGGTCGCCGTGGACATGCGGCGCTGTCATGCCGCCGCAGCCCGGTTGCTCGCCGACCAGCGAGTCTATCCCCAGGCCCTCCACCACCTGGAGGCCGCCCTGGCTCTCCCGGCCGCTCACCTGGCCGGTGGCGAGATCAGTGACGCAGCTCTCATCCAGCAACGAGACCAGACGCGCCGGCAGTGGGCCGCCCACCTGTTCGCAACCGGCCAGGACGTGGCTGCCACGAAGGTCTTGCGGCTTATGGGAGACCCTTACGAAGCTGATCATCAGGCCTATGCGGTGCCTGTGACACGCCTGCATGGCCAGGTGAGTACCCAAATCGGCAGTGACGGCGGGACGCGCCAGATCACCCTGACCTGGACCCCTTTTGCCGCCGAGGTCTTTACCAGAACACTGAAGCAGGCCTTACAGGCCCAGGTGCCGGCTGCCCAGGTTCAGGAGTTGCCGGCGAGCCAGGGTCTGGAGATCATTTTGCCTTTTGCTGGCCCCGCTGAACTGCACCAGCGGCTGACATTGTTGGGCCAGGGCCTGCCAGCCCATGCTGCCTGGGCTTCTGTGCGCGCGCTCCTGGTTCCCGGCGCGATAGCCTACGTCGAGTATGAGACATTCCTGGGGCGCGAGGTCCGTTACCGCGAAACCCTGCCCTTGCAAGCCCCGGCCTCAGACCTGTTACGCCGCAAACAGATGCTGGATGCCCTCATCGCTGAGCTGAGCGCTCAGGCCGGCAGTGTGCCGGAAGACCCGCTGAACCTGCGCCTGACGGCGTTGCGGAGCTATCGAGCGGCCACCGAGCAACTCCTGGGGACCCGGCTGGTCAGTCGGGTAACGCTCACCAGTCTCCCCGGCCGCCCTCAGACTGAACTGGATGCCGGTCTGGGCGAGGATCAGATATTGGAAGCCGGGGCGCGAGAATGGTATCTCTGGCCGGCCGCCCTGGTCTGCGGCGGTGTCATGAGCCTGCTCTTGCTCCTGGGAGCTATTGGCCGGCGCTTTTTACCAGGGTGGGTAAGGACCCGGGCGAGAGCCTGACAGCCGGGGGGTAATTACCTACCCACGCTGGCTGGGGGTCTGCGACCCCCAGCCAGGCTACCCCCTGCTGATCGCTCAAAATCCCTCCACGGGGGCTAACTCAGCAAGCCGCCGTCGGGGCGGAGCGGTGCTCCGCCCGTATAGACCCGGCGGGAGCGAGGACCAGGAGGGCAGGCATAATTGGGGGCCAGCCTTTCGGGCACTTGACGTTTGCGGTAGCGCGTGGTACACTGCTCAAAAAGACCCCCGCAGGTTCTTTCGAACCTGCGGGAGGGTACAGGCTGAGCTCCTTGACGCCCCGAGTTCTTGACAAACGAGGCAAAATTTTGGACGCGGATTCACGCTGATTTTCGCAGATTTTTTTGAGATCAGTGTTTATCCGCGTTTATCCGCGTCCGAATAAACTCGTTGGTTTGAGGCGAAGCTTCGCTGGGCAGTTACGCAAATGCCAGAGAATTCGTTGCCGAAGCACAGAAGATCCTGCGCCGAATCGAGAAAGGAGAAATGCACCCATGACCAACGACCTGCGCACCCGGCTCCAGATCCCCGCCGACCGCCTGGCGGAGATCAACGACCTGCTGCTCGACCCCGCCAACCCGGTCATCAACGCCTTCCTGGAGGTGGTGGCGAAATACGGCACGCCGGAGGAGATCAACCGCAAAGCGGCAGAGGCCCGCAAGTTGGACAACCTCATGGCTCGCTTACGCGCCGCCGCGCCAGAATACATCGCCGACCTGGAATGGCTCATTGAGCAGCGCGACCAGGGCGCGTTCATCTCCATCGCCGACTATCGCCGGCAGGTATTGGGAGAGCGGGCGGATCAGATGACCTTCAACGAGGATTACCCCGTCACCCTGGAGATCAGCGCGTTACAATACTTCCCCTTCCTCATCGCCGAGGCCCGGCAGGCCATCGAGCGGCGGGAACTGATGCCCGGTCGCTACATCCGCGTCCGCAACATGAAGGAGCAGGTGGGCGACAACGACATCCTGGCCGTAGCTGCGGCCATGCAGATCGTGGGGGCCAGCTACGTGGAGACGCTGGATACCAAAGGCACTGATGGGTCCAACGTCCACCTGGGCGGGCCGGCCACCATCACCGGCTACTTTGGCGGCGTGGGCCAGCCCAACCGCCATGCCCTCAAGTGGCTGGACGAGTACCTGTATTACTACACCACCTACGGTATTCGCCAGGTGCTCAACGTGAACCCCGGCACCGTCCTGCTGGGCTACCTGCTATACAAGCTGGGCGTGGACAACGAGTTCAAGATCTCGGTCTTTATGGGCAACGACAATCCCTACTCCGTGCTGTGGACCCTGATGACGGCCAGGCTCTTTGCCCGCGAAGATGGCACGACACCCCTCATCGGCTTTAACCTGAGCAACTCGGTGAACAATGAGACCATCGAGCTGACGGCGCGCATCCGGGCAGACCTGGGCTTTGAGGACGTGGTCCGCATCGAGCACCACATCGTCGAGACTTACAAGAGCATCGTGCGGCAACCCTATGACCGCACCGAGGAGTTGGTGGCCCTGGCCGACCACGTGGCGAACATCTCGGCCAAGCATGAGGGCGGCATCCCAGAGGTGGATAGCCAGCGTGAGCATCCCTCGGACATCCTGGACTATTTCCGGCCCAAAGAGGAGATCGAGGCCCAGGGCCTGATGCCGGCCCTGCTGCGCAACTATCTGGACAAGCACGAGGCCCTCAACCGCACCGCCCGGCGGCTCACGGAAGCGGGCCTGTCTTTTATCGCTGCCCGCAATTTGCACCCGGCAACACGTCAAACGTCGCGCATCCGGCCCTGAGGTTTGGCGCCTGGGCCTAACGGGCGAGCAGAAGGTAAAATCATGTTACAGGTTCTGGAACAGCTACCTCCAGCGCCGGCCGCCTGGCTGGACGAGGCCATGCGGCGCGGGCTGTTAGAGGCCCTGCTGGCCCCCCGGCCGCACGCCGGAAAATGACCTACGAGGAATTCCTGGCCTGGGCTGACGAGGACACCCTGGCCGAATAGGTGGATGGGGAGATGGTGATGTATAGCCCGGCATCGAGGCGACATCAAGACATAGCAGATTTTCTGGTCAGCGTGATGCGGTCGTTTCCCTGGATCGCAGTCCTGGTGCTCGGCTTGATCGTGGCAGCCTGCGACCTATCGCCGGCCACCCCGACCAGCGTCCCGACGCCGGCACCCACTGCAACGCCGGCCCCATCCTCCACGCCAACGGTGCAGTCCACGGCCACCCCGCCGCCCACAGCCGCGCCCGGCTCGCGCACCCCGGCCCGCGTCACCGAAGTCACCGACGGCGACACGATCCTGGTGGACATCGGCGGCGTGGAGTATCGTGTACGGTTCATCGGCATAGACACGCCGGAGACCGGTCATCCAACCCTGGGGGCCGAGTGGTTGGGCTACGAAGCCACGGACTACCTGAAATCCATGCTTCAGGTAGGCGATACCGTCATTCTGGAGAAAGACATCTCCGACGTGGACATCTACAACCGGCTCCTGCGCTATGTCTGGAAGGGCGACCTCCACCTCAATGCCGAGATGGTGAAGGCCGGCCTGGCCTCGGTGTCCACCTATGAGCCGGATGTCAAATACGACAGGCAGCTCCGCGCCTTGCAGCGAGAGGCACAGAACAAGGGCCTGGGCCTGTGGGGACCCCGGCCCACATTCCCGGCGGTCAGGCAGGAGTTCGGGCACGAGAACGCCTACCTGGTCAGCCCGGCCGGGCAGGCCACCGTACCACTCCTGGATGGCACAAACCGGGGGGAGGTCGTATCTGTTTGGCCGGCCGGCGTGAAAGTCTATCTCCAGGACATCTATTGGGATGCCAGATCGGCTCGCTGGTGGTACTGGGCCGCCATCCAGGACTTCCGGGGCTGGGTCACAGCCGATTGCCTGAGTAAGAATCCGCCGTCCGTAGCCCCACCGGACGCGCCGGTCCGCTTCATGGGCTACCAGGAGGTGGTGACGGCCGCGGCCGTGCCCCTGCGCGACAGGCCGGGCAGCGCGGCGACCGTCGTGCGGCAGCTAGAAGCCGGCACGCCGGCCATCGTCACCCGCCTGGGCTGGGCGGACGGGCAGTGGTGGTACCTGGTCTCCGTCAATGGCCCAGACGGCTGGGTGCCGCAAGAGGCGCTGGAGATACCAAAGCCGTGATGAAAACCACTCGCTACTTTGAAGAACAAGTGTTACGGAAACGTCCTTATCTCCAACGCGAATGGTGCGAGAGGGCGCTACGCGAGCCGGTGTACCTTGAGATACAGCCCGACGACCGCATTCGCCGCTGGGTCTTCGTTCCTGAATTGGGCAAGTATCTGCGCGTGATCACGCTGGAGGACGGCGAGACTGTGCATAACGCCTTCCCTGACCGTGACTTCAAGGGGGTGCTGTCATGAAGTTTCACTATTACCCGGAGACTGATTCGCTCTATATTGACCTGTCTGAAAGGACCAGCGTGGACTCTCAGGAGGTAGCTCCAGGCGTGGTGCTAGACTTTGACGCAGAGGGGCGATTGGTGGGCATTGACGTGGACCACGCCAGCCGCGTAGTCAACCTGACGAACCTGGAAGCCAAAGCGTTACCCATCGCCAGTCTCTCGCTTGCCAGCTCATAAGTTGCCGCCTTGCAGGCCAGGGATGATGACCACCTTGTCCGAGGATTTGCCGGACCTATCCTTTGCCGGGCACATCCTGGCCATTGTGGGCGTCCACCAGGCCATGACTCGCTTGCCCCCAGGGGCCGGCCAGCGCATCCGGGTAGATGGCCCGGCCGGGCGGATTGTGGTCGTGCGGTGAACCCGGATTCTGAGCCACAGAATCGGGCAGCAGGCATCATGCACGAAAGGAGGATGAATATGCCGATCCAGCAAGAGCAGATTGACCGCGCCGTAGCCCTGGCGAAAGCGTACGGCGCCACCCGCCTGCTCCTCTTCGGCAGTGCGTTGGAAGCGCCAGCCCAGGCGAGGGACCTGGACCTGGCCTGCGATGGCGTGGCTGGCTGGAAATTGTATGAGTTGGGCGCCCGGCTGGAGGAAGAACTGCGAGTGCCACTGGACCTGGTTCCCCTGAGTCCCCCCACCCGGTTCACCCGCCTGATCGAAGCCAAAGGCAAGGTGCTGTTATGAGACCAGCCGAGCTTCGTGAACAAATCGCCATCGAGATGGAACTGCTGCCAGCCTTGTTCGACGATGCGCTGGCCTCCGATAAGAAGGCAAGCCTGACTTGTCAAGAGGTGAACCCATGACCAACAAACCCTTCGACTTCGCTCCCCTCGACTTTGCTCGGGGCCAGCAGGGCAAGCCCTTCCACCCGGCCGGCGTCAACCCGGCCCTGGTCACACCCTTTACCAAAGACGGCGCCGTGGACGAGGCGGCGTTTCGCCGCCTGATCCGCTTTGTGTTACCCCATGTGGATGGGCTGGTGCCCTGCGGTACCACCGGCGAGTTCCCCTATCTCACCCCGGCCGAGCAACGCCGCCTGGTGGAGATCGCTGTGGAGGAGGCCGGCGGCAAGCCGGTCATCGCCGGGGCCGGCGCCGAGAGCACCAAAAAGGCCATCACCCTGGCCCGCAACGCCAAAGAAGCCGGCGCGGCCGCCTGTCTCATCGTCACACCCTACTTCCTCCACCCCTCGGACAAGGGCATCTACCAGCACTACTACGAGATCGCACGCGCCGTGGACATCCCCATCATCCTGTACAACATCCCCCAGGTGGTGGACGCCTACCTGCCCCGGCGCGTGGTGGAGGACCTGGCCGACATCCCGAACATCGTCGGCCTCAAGGACTCGTCCGGCAACCTCACCTACACGATGGAGATACTGGAATACGCCGGCGACCGTATCAACGTCCTCATCGGCCACGACGAGGTGGTGCTGAATGCCCTGGCTGGCGGCTGCGCCGGCATGATCCTGGCCAGCGCGCAGGTCTACCCGGAGGTCTGGCAGGCCGTGCTCCGGGCCGTGCGGGCCGGGGATTTGGCGACCGCCCGCGAGTGGCAACGCAAGGTGCAGAAGCTATCGCGCATCTTCTGTCGGCTGGGCGGCGGCGTGGCGGTGAAGCAGGCCCTCCAGATGATGGGCGTGGACGCCGGCGTGCCCCGCGCGCCCCTCAAGGCCGTGGGCGGCGCGCTCATCCACGAGGACCGGGCAGAGATTCAACTGGAATTAGAAAAGCTGGGCAAAATCCAGGCGCCGCCCCCCGATCGCCGACCGCCGACCGGGCCAGTGGCGAGCCGGTTTGAGAGCGTGGGGATCACGGCGGCGGATGTGGCGACGCACAACATGCGCGTGGGGACCGGCGCGGCCGGCGAGGGCGCGGAGGCCATCCAGGTGGACCTGCTGTGCGGCCCCAAGTCCAGCCCGCTGGGCGAGGCCTGGGCCTACCAGCTCACCTACCCCCGTCATGGCTTCGAGGCCCTGACCACCATCCTGGAGCCGAACCTGACGGTACGGCCCAGTACCCTCATCGTGCCGGCCTATGAGCTGCGCGATCTGCGCCAGGCCAACATGATCTACGGCCCCACGCAGAATGCCGTGGCGCAGGCCATTGTGGATAAACTGGCGGCCGGCGTCATCCCGGAATCCGCCATGCACACGGACGTGATGATCGTCCAGGCGGCAGTGCATCCCCAGGCCTTGGACCGGCGCGTGCTGCACCACAACGCCTACGAAGCGACGTGTGCGGCCATTGACGATGCCTTCAGCCAGAACGAGCACTGAACACCGGGATGATTCTATGTCTTGCCCAGCAGTGCAAACCTATGTGCTCACCGATCACGCCCGTTGGGAGATGGACCGGCGTGGCATCACGGCAACCGAGGTGGATAGTGTCTTGCTGGCACCGGAACAGTGGGAGGAGATACGCCCAGGGCGCTGTGTGTACCAGTCCCGACTGATCACCAGCGAACCATCCAAGACCTATTTGCTGCGCGTATTCGTGGATGTGGATCGCCAGCCGCCAGAGGTTGTGACCGTCTATCGTACCAGCAAGGTGACCAAATATTGGAGGTAGAAAATGCGCATAGTATATGATATCCAGACCGACACGCTGACCATCATCCTGAGCGAAGCGGCAGTAGCGGAGAGCGACGAGCCACGAGCCGGCGTTATCCTGGATTATGATGCTGCTGGAAACGTCACCTCGCTAGAGATACTGGATGCCTCACGCCGGGTGTTGCAACCAACCCGCATGGTATACGAGCTGGCCGGGCAGCCGACCTAACAGGAGCAAAATCATGTCCAAGAAACAAGACTGGTTCAGAGGCGTCTTCCCGGCCCTGGTGACGCCCTTCACCCTGGCCGACGAGATTGACGAACACGCCTACCGCGCCCTGATCCGTTACGTGTTGCCCCACGTGAACGGCGTGGTCCCCTGCGGCACTACCGGCGAGTTCAGCTCGCTTACGTTCGAGGAGAAGCAGCGGGTCATCACCATCTGCCTGGATGAGGTGGCCGGCCGGGTGCCGGTGCTGGCCGGCACCGGTTGCCCCAGCACCCGGGAGACCGTGGCCCTCACCCGCTGGGCGAAAGAGGCTGGCGCCACCGGCGCGCTGGTCGTGGCCCCCTACTTTCTCAAACCCACCTTCAACGAGGTCTACGACCACTACCGGGCCGTGGACCAGGTAGGGTTGCCCCTGGTGCTCTATAACATCCCCCAGTGTGCTGGGACCCACTATCGTTGGTGGACGGCCGAGGGCATGGCCCTGGCCTTTGATAACGTCATCGGCCTGAAGGACAGCAGCGGCGACATGCCGTTCTTCATGGCGGCGTTGGAGAAGGTGCGCGGGGTCATCTCCCTGTTCGTGGGGCACGATGAGATCGTGGGGCCGGCCCTCCTGGCCGGGGCCGACGGCATGATCCTGGCCTCGGCTAACGTCATCCCCGACATCTGGCAGGAGATCTATCAGGCCGTCCAGCGCGGCGACCTGGAGTTCGTGCGCCGACGACACAAGGAGATCCAGATCCTGGTGCGGATCATCGTGCAGAAGGGTAGCCCCCAGGCTGTGAAGGAGGCCCTGCGCATGATGGGCCTGCCCTTCACCAACAGCGATGCCCGGTTGCCCTTCATCAAGGGTGGCGAGTTCGAGCGCGAGGATTACGAGGATATGCGCACTCAGCTCATTAACCTGGGCAAGCTCAGGCCGGTGAAAAAGCTCTACGGCGGCCAGGTGGTGGACTACATCGCCACCTCGGAGACACCCGGGCAACTGGAAGACCTGACCCTGTGCGTGGGCGAAGGCTTCGCCGGGCCGCCGTTCCACGAGATCGCCCACATTGACCTGCTATTGGGTTGGAAGGACGGCCCGGTGGGCCGGGCGCTGGAGCGAGCATTAGGAGAACCCCGGCCCGGCCACGAGCTGGCCGTCATCAACGAGCGGCCCCGCACCCTGTTGGTGCCCACCGTCACCGTGCGCGGCCCCAAGGCCCGTCAACTGGTCTACGAGGAAGCGGCCAGCGGCGTGAAAATGGCCCTCGAGCACGCCATCCAGGAGGGCACCCTGCCTGGGCCGTTGCTGGACAACATCTGCCTCATCGCCAACGTGTTCGTCCATCCGGCTGCCAGCATCCGCCAGCGCGTGCGCATCAATAACTACAAGGCCATGCGCGGGGCTATCCGCAAGGCCATCGAGGGCCGGCCCACCCTGGCCGAACTCATCGCCGAGAAGGATGCGGCCCGGCACCCGTTCCGTTACGCCCCATAACCGTGGGGGCGACTTTCGCCCGCTTCCTCGCCTGACCGTAAGGGCGACCGTGGTGGTCGCCCTTTGGCGTTTGCCCTGCGCTTGCGGGTCGTGTATAATTGTGAGCGGAGGTTCGATGCACGAACTGGCAGTGACGGAAAGCGTCCTGGGGATCGTCCTCAAACACGCTGGCGCGGCCAGGGCTAACAAGGTAACAGCCATCCACCTGACCATCGGCGAGCTGACCGGCTTTGTGGACGAATCCATTCAGTTCTATTTTGACTTTATCAGCAAGGATACGCTGGCAGAAGGAGCCAGGCTCACATTTAACCGCATCCCGGCCCGGGCGCGCTGTCGCCAATGCGCCCACGAGTTCGCGCCGGGCGCCGGCCAGCTCTGGGTCTGCCCGGCCTGCGGGGCCATCGGTGGCGAGGTGGTGGCCGGCCGGGAGTTCTTCGTGGATAGCATCGAGGTCGAATAGACGAATCTACGAATTGACGAATGACGAATGACGAATGACGAATGACGAATGGCGTTTGGCGTTTCGCGCTGCAGGAGGTATTCATGCCCAAAGTTGAGGTGGTTGAGCGCATCTTGAGTGCGAACGACCAGATCGCGGCGCAGAACCGGGCGCGACTGGACGCGGCCGGTGTGGTCGCCATCAACATCATGGCCTCGCCGGGGGCCGGCAAGACCTCGCTCATCTTGCAGACGATTGCTGCCCTGCGGGACCGGCTCCGCCTGGGCGTCATCGAGGGGGACGTAGCCTCTCGCACAGATGCTGACCGGGTGGCGGCAACCGGTGTGCCGGTGGTGCAGATCAACACCGGCGGCCAGTGTCACCTGGACGCGCCGATGGTCTCGCGGGCATTGGACACGCTCCCCCTGGCCGATCTGGATGTGCTATTAATCGAGAACGTGGGCAATCTCATCTGTCCCAGCGGGTTCCAGCTTGGCCAGCGCTGGGACGTGGTGGTGAGCAGCGTGCCGGAGGGCCACGACAAGCCGCTCAAGTACCCCGGCATCTTCACCGAGGCCGATGTGGTGGTCATCAACAAGGTTGACCTGCAACCGTATCTGGATTACGACGAGGCGGTGTTCCGGCAGGCAGTACGCGCGCTCAACGCCGCCGCGCCCATCCTGGCCCTGAGCTGCAAGACCGGCGCGGGCGTGGCAGCGTGGGCCGATTGGGTGGTGGCAGCGGTTGAAAAGGGCCGGGGCGTGTGATAGATCAGTCAGATGGAGTGGCCTGAGGTGGTGACAGAAGGCAAAACGCTGGAGGAGTGTCGCGAAAGCCTGGCTGATACTTTGCGGGAATTTACTACCGGACATTTTCGCAAGTTTCATCACGAATGACCCAAATCTGGCAAATCTCACGAATGTTTTTCATACGATCAAGCGCAATTCGTGCCGTTCGTCCATTCGCATCATTCGTGATTGAAAAGTGTCCGATAGTGAATGCGGGAAATGATCGCGGCGTATCGGCAATTGGGGAAAGAGATCCCCACGGGACGGTTCTTGGTCGAAGCGATAGCCGTGGAGGTATGATGTCGGTCAAGTCATGCTTTGAGAGTGCTGCGCTCGGACCTGGCCGCCCATGGGAAGGCGGCACTTTGGCTCTTACGGCCGAGAGGTGCGGTGGACTCTAGTCAGACCGTTGAGCGCAAACAGATCACCGTCCGGGGCGTGGTCCAGGGCGTGGGGTTCCGGCCCTTCGTCTATAACCTGGCGTTGCGCCACGGGCTGACCGGCTGGGTGCTGAACCACTCCGGCGGCGTGGACATCGAGGTGGAAGGCCCCGGCCCGGCCCTGGCTGCTTTCCTGCACGACCTCACGGCCCTGGCCCCGCCCCTGGCCCGCATCGAGGGGGTGGAGGTACAAGATGCGCCGCCAGCCGGCTATCCACAGGACTCTGCGAGCGACCGCTTCGAGATCCGTCATAGCCGGGCCGAGGCCGGCCGCTACCAGCTCATCTCGCCGGACATCGCCACCTGCGATGACTGCCGCCGGGAGCTGTTGGACCCGGCCGACCGCCGCTATCGCTACCCGTTCACTAACTGCACCAACTGCGGCCCCCGCTTCACCATCATCGCCGACATCCCCTACGACCGGCCCAACACCACCATGCGCGCCTTCACCATGTGCCCCCAGTGCCAGGCCGAGTATGACGATCCCACCAACCGCCGCTTCCACGCCCAGCCGAATGCCTGCCCGGTCTGCGGCCCTCAAGTCTGGTTGGTTCCCAAAGCCCAAGCCTCAGGTCTCAGGTCTCAAGTCTCAGGTCACAAGTTGCAGGTCGCAAGCTCTGGTCAGTGTAACGTCAACCTGGAACCTGCGACCTGCGACCTGCGACCTGCGGCCCGTGACCTGCGACCTGCGGCCTGTGACCTGCGACCGGGCGTGATAACCCAAGCGGCAACGCTATTGCGCCGGGGAGCCATCGTCGCCATCAAGGGTCTGGGAGGGTTCCATCTGGCCTGTGATGCCACGAACGCGGAGGCTGTGCGCACGTTGCGAGCACGCAAGGGCCGGTCAGCCAAGCCGCTGGCGGTGATGATGGCGACGCTGGACGAGGTGCGCCGGCACTGCGAGGTGGCCCCGGTCGAAGAGACATTGCTGACCTCACCCCAGTGTCCCATCGTGTTACTGCGCTGGCGCGCGGATTCCACGGTGGTGCGCGAGGTGGCGCCGGGCAATCGCTACCTGGGCGTCATGCTCCCCTACACGCCACTGCACCACATCCTCCTGCGCGATGTCGGCCTGCCCCTGGTGATGACCAGCGGCAATCTCTCAGAGGAGCCGATTGCCAAAGACAACGACGAGGCACTGCGCCGGCTGGGCCACCTGGCCGATTACTTCCTGCTGCACGACCGCGACATCTACGCCCGATATGACGACAGCGTCTGGTTCGTGCCCACGGCCGACGGCGAGAGCTTCCCTCAGCCCATCCGCCGCTCCCGGGGTTACGCACCGTTCCCGGTGAAACTGCCATTCCGCACCCGGCCCACCCTCGCCACCGGCGCCGAGTTGAAGAACTCGTTTTGCCTGACCCGCGACGAGTACGCTTTCCTCTCCCAGCATATCGGCGACCTGGAGAACCTGGAGACCCTGGAGCACTTTGAGACCTCTATCGAACTCTACAAGCACCTGTTCAAGGTCGAACCCGAACTCATCGCCTATGACCTGCACCCGGACTACCTGGCCACTCGATATGCCCTAGGCTGTCGGCGGTCGGCGGTCGGCATCCAACACCACCACGCTCACCTGGCCGCCTGTCTGGCCGACAACGGCTGGCCGCCGGACGCCGGCCCGGTCATCGGCGTGAGCCTGGATGGCACCGGCTATGGCCTGGACGGACACATCTGGGGCGGTGAGTGGCTGGTGGGCGATTATCGCGCTTGCCGACGCGCTGGCCACCTGGAGTACCTGCCCCTGCCCGGCGGCGACGCGGCCACCCGCAACCCGTACCGCATCGCTGTGGCCTACCTGTACACGCTATTGGGCGCATGGCCGGACCCGGCCGACTGGCCTTTCCTGGCCGATGTGCCCCCGGCCGAGTTGGACCTGCTGCGTCAACAACTCGACCGGCGCGTCAACGTCCCCCTCACCTCGTCGGCCGGGCGGCTGTTCGACGCCGTCTCTGCCCTGCTGAACGTCTGCACCCGGGCCACATACGAGGCCCAGGCAGCCATTGAGCTAGAGAACCTGCAAACCTGCAAATCCGCAAATCTGCAAATCTGCAAATCCGCAAATCCGCAAATCCGCAAATCTGCAAACAGGGTACCCATTTGACGTGGAGACTGTGGACGAGGTAGAGGTTGTGCGGCTGCGGCGGACATTGGCGGCCATCGTGGAAGACCTGCGGGTGGGAACATCGCCGCCGGTCATCTCGGCGCGGTTCCATGCGACGCTGGCGGAGATGAGCTTGGCGGTCTGTGGGCGCATCCGGGATGCGGGGGGGCCAGATGTGGTGACCCTCAGCGGGGGCTGTTTCCAGAACCGGCTGCTTTTGGCCCAGACCGTGACGCGGCTGCGGGCGGCTGGCTTTCGCGTGCTGGTCCATCGCCAGGTGCCCTGCAACGATGGGGGCCTGTCTTTAGGGCAGGCGGCCATAGCCCAGTTTGCAACGGAGGAGTGACGTGTGTTTAGCCATACCGATGCGGATCGAGACGATTAACGGCCAGGAGGCCCAGGTCGAGGTGGGCGGTGCGCATGGCGTGCGCACGGTAAGCCTGGCCCTCACGCCGGAGGCCCGGCCGGGCGATTACGTCGTGGTCCACGCCGGCTATGCCATCAGCGTGATAGACGAGGCAGAGGCTCAGGAGACGCTGCGCCTGCTGGCCGAGCTGGAGACCTTTTACACCGACGAGATGATCGCCCGGGAGCTACGTGGATGAGGTATATAGACGAGTTCCGCGACCCGAACCTGGCCCGGGTGCTGGTGGAGCGCATCCACGCCGGGGCGACGAACCCCATGACCTTCATGGAGTTCTGCGGCGGGCACACCCACGCCATCCTGCGCCACGGCATCCGCCAACTGCTCCCGGCGACGATAGAGATGCGCTCCGGGCCGGGATGCCCGGTCTGCGTCACCTCGGCTGGCGACCTGGACCGGGCCATCGCCCTGGCCGATGTGCCCGGCGCCATCCTCACCACCTTTGGCGACATGATCCGCGTGCCCGGTAGCACCCATAGCCTGCAAGAGGCCCAGGCCGCCGGCGCCGACGTCCGCGTGGTCTATTCCATCCTGGATGCTCTCCAGATCGCCCGCGATCAGGCGACACGGCCGGTCATCTTCCTGGGGGTCGGCTTCGAGACCACCGCCCCCACGGTGGCCGCCGCGATCTTGCAAGCCGAGGCCGAGGGCCGGCGCAATTTCTACGTGTACCCGGTGCATAAACTCACGCCACCGGCCACCCGCGCGATTCTGGACGCCGGCGAGGTTCGACTCAGCGGCATCCTGGGACCAGGCCACGTCACCACGGTCATCGGCGCAGCGGCCTGGGAGTTCCTGCCCCGCGACTATGGCCTGCCGTGCGCCATCGCCGGATTCGAGCCGCTGGACATCCTGCGTGCCATCGAGGCGCTGGTCCGGCGGGCCGCCGAGGGTTGCCCGGCCGTGGACAACACCTACAGCCGCAGCGTGCGCGCCGGAGGGAACCCGGTGGCTTTGGAGACCATGTACCGCGTCTTTGAGGTTGGCCCGGCCGACTGGCGAGGTCTGGGCCTGGTGCCGGCCAGCGGCCTGCACCTGCGGCCGGAATATGCCCGCTTTGATGCAACGCAAGCGTTCCCGGTCGAGGTTGCTCCGGTTCAGGAGCCGCCGGGCTGTCGCTGCGGAGAGGTACTGCGCGGCGTGGCCCTGCCCACCGAATGTCGGCTCTTCCGCCGGGTCTGCACCCCACTGCGCCCGGTCGGACCGTGCATGGTCTCCGCCGAGGGCGCCTGCGCGGCGTACTACACTTATAGCAATCAGGAAAGATGATCAGCACTCGCCCGTTGTGTTTTGCCTGGTTCGGACTGGCATGGAGCGGGCATGAAATGGGTTAAGGGGGCGTGTTCGCGTGAAAACTAATCAGTCCCGGATAGTCAGTCTCAGTACATGGAAAAAGTTGCTCAAAGCGGGTCTGCGACCCGCGTCTCTCGGGAGCACAAATTTCCATCTGACTTGAAAATGAACTTCAGGAAGGCACGGCTATTGCCTGCTGCTCAAGCGAGACTAT
>DAOTYG010000157.1:0-18093 GCA_034435155.1 Anaerolineae bacterium
AAGTTTCATCACGAATGACCCGAATCTGGCAAATCTCACGAATGTTTTTCATACCAATTCGTGTCATTCGTCCATTCGCATCATTCGTGATTGAAAAGTGTCCGGTAGTGAAAAGTCCAATCAGAATACCCGTGGCTTAAAGCCCGGCGTATTCAACACCTCCATTACGTCTTCCCCGAACCCCAGCACGATCACCCCTTGTTGCTCGCCATAGCGCACGACGTTTTCTTCTACATACAGGGAAGCGACAGACCCGATGAACTTCTTGTCCGCGTATTCGGGAAAGAAATCGCGGGCCTCTGGCAATCGTTGCACGAAATCTTCTACGTACTGGGTGGTCAGGCGGCTCCGGGTCTCGTTGATCAACACATAGTCACCGCAGACGGCCATTACATCGAACTCACGCATCCGGTGTCGGTCGGCTGGATGAGTAACACGCACACGCACGGCTACCCGGTCCACGTGGTCATCGGGGCAACCCACGGTCTCGCGCAGGATGCGCGGGATGCTGGGGGCCACCAGGTCTTCGGCCATGGTGCCCATCTTGTTCGCCAGCTCGCCCCACTTTTTGTTCATCTCACGCCGGTAGGCCAGCGAATCTTCCTTGAACTCGCGCATCTCGTCCTTGAAATCAAGCATCTCGTCCTTGAACGCGCGCATCTCGGCTTTAAAGTCGCGCATCTCGGCCTGAAGCTCTCGTAGTTCCCGCGACGTCTGGTTCACCTGGCGATCCACCCGATCTACAGTGCGGATGAGCTGGGCCATCAACTCTTCCAGGTTTGTGACGCGCCGTTCGACGGCTACAGCACCCATGGGGTCTCACCTGCCTTTCCCGGAACTCGCGCCCAATTATAGCATATGGGCGTTGGTCCTGCCAAGTGAGGATACATGTCCCAGGCAGTTGTCCAGCCCTATGATTTCCCGGCCAGCGTTTCCAGCATCTCCCGCAGGGTCTGCATCCAGTCTGGGCCGGCCTTACTCCGGGGCAGGCGTACCTGGTTGCTGCCGAACTTGACCACCCGGCCGTAGCGCCGATAGAGCGCGACCCGGTTCCATTGCGCCGGGTCCCGGAAGCGCAAGACGAAATCGCCGTCCTCCAGAGCCACCGCGCCCACGCCAGCCGCCACAGCCAGCGCCCGTAATCGCAGCACATCCAATAGATTCGCAACGGGCCGGGGCAGCGCACCGAAACGGTCCCTCAACTCCGCCGCCAGGTCATCCACGTCGGCAACGGTGGCCAGCCCCCCCATGCGTTGATAAAGGCCCAGCCTCATGCCATCGCTGGCCACATAATCTGGGGGGATGTAAGCAGCCACCGGCAGGTCAATGGCTGGTGCTCGCTCCGGCGTCAACTCTGGACCTGCTTTTGCCGTGGCTCGCCGTTCTCCGCTCTCCGCACGTAACTCCTCCACGGCCTGGGCCAATAGCCGGCAATACAGATCGAATCCCACCGCCGCGATATGCCCGTGTTGCTCGGTGCCCAGGATATTGCCGGCGCCCCTAATCTCCAGGTCCCGCATCGCCACCCGGTAACCGGCCCCCAGTTCGCTGGCCTCCAGAATGGTCTGCAACCTCTGATGGGCCGGGTCAGCGATGATCTGGCCTGGTGAGGTGAAAAAGTAGGCATAGGCTTGCTGTCGGCCGCGACCGACCCGGCCCCGCAACTGGTAGAGTTGAGCCAGCCCCAGGCGATCCGCCCGTTCCACGATGAGGGTGTTCACATTGGGGATGTCAATGCCACTCTCGATGATGGTGGTGCAGACCAACACATCGTAACGCCCCCCCACGAATTCGGTCATGACCCGCTCCAGGGTCTCCTCATCCATCTGGCCGTGGGCTACGGCTATCTCGGCCTCTGGCACCAGCTTTCTCAGGTTGGCCGCCACCCACTCGATGCCGCGCACCCGGTTGTAGACATAGAACACCTGGCCGCCCCGGTCCAGCTCACGGAGGATGGCCTCGCGGATGAGGGCCTCGTCGCGCTCGCCCACGAAGGTGCGCACGGCAAGCCGTTCCTCCGGCGGCGTATCAATCGTGCTCATATCGCGTACCCCGGCCAGGCTCAGGTACAACGTGCGCGGTATGGGGGTGGCCGTGAGGGTCAGCACATCCACCTCCCGCCGCAGTTGCTTGAACTGCTCTTTCTGCAATACCCCAAAGCGTTGCTCCTCATCAATGATGACCAGCCCCAGGTCTCGAAACTGTACATCCTGCTGGAGCAGGCGGTGTGTGCCGATGATGATGTCCACCGTACCCTGGCGTAACCCTTCCAGGATAGCCTCTTGTTCTTTGGGGCTACGAAAACGCGAGAGCATCTCCACCCGGATGGGGAACGGCGTCAACCGTTCCTGGAAAGTGTTGTAGTGCTGCTGAGCCAGGACGGTGGTGGGGACCAACACGGCCACCTGGCGCCCATCCATAACGGCCTTGAAGGCGGCCCGCAGGGCCACTTCTGTCTTGCCATAGCCGACGTCGCCGCAGATGAGGCGGTCCATGGGGCGTTGCTGCTCCATGTCAGCCTTTACTGCCTCGATGGCGGCGAGCTGGTCCGGGGTCTCGACGTAAGGGAAAGCGGCCTCCAGGTCGCCCTGCCAGATGGTATCCGGCGAGAAGGCGTAACCCTGGGCCAACTCTCGAGCGGCATAGATGCTCAACAACTCCCGGGCCACCTGGCGAACGGCCTTCCGTGCCCGCTCCTTGACCTGCTGCCAATCGGCTGCGCCCAGGCGATGGATAGTCGGTGGCCGGCCGGTGGCGCCGATGTAACGGCTGACTCGCTCCACCTGGTCCACCGGCACGTAGAGCCGGTCTTCGTTGGCATAGTTGATGAGCAGGTATTCCCGGTCCGCGCCATCCAGGTCAAGTTTCACCAGACCGCCATAGCGGCCGATGCCGTGGTCCATATGCACCACGTAATCGCCGGGTTGCAGTTCGGCCAGGAAAGTGCGCTGTTCGGTGGGGGTCCGGCGGCGGAGCAGGCGGCGCGGCGGTCTGGCCCAGCCGAATAACTCGGCATCGGTGAGCAGGATCAGTGCGCCAGCTTGCTGGGGAGAGAGACGCGCGCCCGGCCCGGGGAAGGAACGCTCCCCCAGGGGCAACCTCCACCCGCCGGCCAGCGCGCCGTTTATCAGGGTCAGGCTGCCCGGCGGTGGCTGGGCCGTGATCTCGTCCGCCGGTCCGGCGATGAGGTCCCGGTCCCGCAACAGGGCCGCCAGCCGCCGGGCCTGGTGGGTGACGACGACAACCCGCTGGTCCTCGGCCAGCCAGGTCTGGATGTCATCCAGGGCCTGGCGCAACTGGCTGGAGTAAGGTCTGACCGGCTGCCAGGGGCCGGGCACGGCGCCGGTTTCCCGGTCGGCATCCTGGAGCGGCCCCACGTCCAGGGCTGGATACCCGGCCAGACGAGGGGCAAGCTCGTCCCAGGTGAGGTAGGGCCGGGCAAAGCCGGGGGGCAACAAGCCCCGGCCCACCAGATCGTCACGACGCTGGCGAGACTGTTCATCTAACTGGACCACGGCCCGGGCCACGCTCGCCTGGTCATCCAGCACCACCAACGTGTCGGCCGGCAGGTGATCCAGCAGACAGGTGGCCTGGGGATGCAGATAGGGCAGGTAGGCTTCCAGGCCGGGAAAAGGTTGTTGCTGGCGCAACCGCTCCCGGTTCTCGGCCAGCAGTCGTTGCGTCTCCGGGTCACACTGACTCAGGTCCAACTGGGCCAGGAGGCGGTCGGCGGCCGGGCCATGGGCCGGCAAACCCTCGGTGGGGGGGATGATGGTGGCAACCTGGAGGGTGGAGGTGGAGCGTTGCGTGTCTGGGTCAAAAGCCCGCAGGCTAGCCACCTCGTTGCCGAACAGCTCGATGCGTACCGGCTGGGGGCTGGCCGGGGACCACACGTCCACGATGCCGCCGCGCCGGGCAAAGGTACCTGGCTCTTCGACTACCGGAGCGAGGCGGTAACCGGCGGCCACCCACTGGGCCAGCATGGGGAGCGGCTCTATAGGCTGACCAGGGCGCAGGACCCAGCTATGATCGCGCATCTCAGCCGGCCGCATAGTCCAGTGGGCCAGGCCCCGCGCCGGGGTGACGATCAGGGGCGGGTTTGCGTTCCGACCCGCCGAAGCGGTGAGGTCCGCCAGTCGCGCCAGCACATTCAGCCGCTCGTGGGTGGCCGTGGTATCCAGCACCCCGTGTTGATAGGGCAGGGCAGCCGGGGGCGGGAACAGAACCACCGGGGCTGGTTCGCCAGCGGCCGACGGCGGGACCCAGGCCAGCAGGTTCTCGTAGAGGCGAAGGGCGGTCTGAGTGCGTGCTGTTACCAGCAATATAGGCCGGCTGCCGGTGTACAAGGCCGCCACCAGAGCCGGCCGGGCGGCTTCTGGAGTGGGCTGACGCAGCGTATGGCCGGGCCGGGCCTGTTGCACGACCGCGCTCAACTGACGGATCGCCGGCTGACCCCGGATGAGAGAGAGCAGGCCGGAGATATTCATTGCTTGGGCCATGTCCCTAACCCGCTACCCTCCCGCAGGTTAGAAAGTGATTGGCAACAGGGCGTTGCGCCCCAACCTGCGGGAGGGTAGGCAGTTACGAATTAACAATTTATTTTACCAGACCCGGCCAGAGGCGTCAAACGTCCCAGGATTGACAGCCGGGCGTACACCTGAGGGCACTGCCACTTCGCGTCCCTTCGCGGCAGGGAAAGAATGCCTGGTATAGGTTTTTGCGGCGGTTTCGCCGTCGCAAAAACCCCAGAAAGGTCTCCTCCCCCCTTGTTCCCTCTGACAGAAGTTATGCACGGATGTCAAACATAGGATATTGCCATACGGTGCTAATAATGGTATAATGGGAGTAACTGCTCACCCTCCCGCAGGATTTTTCGCGGCTGAAACCGGCGGGAGAGCAGGCAATTACCCCCTGATCCTCCTGGAGGTGTTTATGCTGACCAGCCTGGTACTGACTCTCACCACCGATCACCCCCTGACCTTCCCGGCCCATCTGGGTCGGGCGCAGTCCGGCGATTTTGGCCGGGCCAGCCACGCGGCCTTCCTGCGGCTCATCGCCGGGGCGGACCCGGCCCTGGCCGAACGGCTCCACGCCCCGGACGAGCGTCGGCCCTTTACCTGCTCCTCCCTCTGGGGCGCGCGGCGGCGGGGTGGGGACTTGACCCCGAATACCCCCGTCTTTCTGCGCTATACCGGCCTGACGGCCGAGGTCTCCCAGCACCTCCAACGCCTGGCGGCCCATCCCCCAACCCACATCGAGATCGAGAACGTCCCCCTGGCCGTCCAGCAGGCCACGTTGGACCCGGCCGCGCACCCCTGGGCCGGGCAGACCACCTACGAGGCCCTGGCCGCCCAACACCTGCTCCCTGGCGCCCCCCCGGCCCCCCACGTCGAGTTAGAGTTCGCCGCGCCCACGGCCTTTCGCTCCGGCGGGTTGACTGTGCCAGTGCCGCTGCCGGGCCTGGTCTACGGCAGCCTGGTGGACCGGTGGAACGCCTTTGCCCCGGTGGCTGTCTCTGAGGAGGTGCGCCGTTTCGCCGAGGAGTGCCTGGCGATCAGCCGCTACGAGCTGTCCACGCGCGCCGTCCCTGGCAAAGGCGAGGCCCTGCGGATCGGCTGTGTGGGCCGCTGTCGCTACGTGGCGGTGAACCGCGACCGCTACTGGCTGGGCCTGATCCAGTTGCTCACCGACTATGCCTTCTACGCCGGGGTAGGTGCCCAGACCACGATGGGGATGGGGCAGGCGCGGCGGAGCCAGGAAGCGGAGGGACGAGGGAGCAAGGGAGCAGAGGAGCGGCGGAGCGGCGGAACGTGAAGGATTAGGGAAACATCTCCGGTAGTGAGACCACGTCGCCGATGGCGGGGTTGGGGGTGTGGCTGCGGACCACGACCGCGCCACCGACCTGGGGCTGGAATATGGCTACCCACCGGGTGTCGCAGGACCGGGTCAGGGCGGCCCATAGCCATTGCGGCAGCCGGCCGCTCAGGATCACCCCGGCCATGGGACAGAGCGGGGGCAGGCGCAGCGTATCGGCCTCGGTGATGTCCAGGTAGGCGTCGGGGAGGTGGAGTTCCAGGAGTTGGGCCTGGGGCAGGGCGTGTGAGCGCACGGTGAGCGGGCCGGTCGGGTCGGGCGCGCCGGTGGGGATGATAGGCGCAGTCACCCAGCCCAGCCGGGCGTCAAAGAGAAAGAAGGGAGCCGGGAGGGCCTGCGCGGCCACGGCGGCGTAGAGCCAGTTGGGGCCGCGACCGTAGAGGGCCAGCGGCTCGCCGCCCGGCAGATAGTCCAGCACCGCCGGCAGGTCCGACGGCTGCCAGTCGTTCGGGTCCCGGCCCATCTGCTGCGCCAGGCGATCCAGGTCTACCACCAGTTCCGTGGGGGCGTCGGCCAGGTGACGGCGGTGGAGGCCCTGGGCCGCGGCGTTAAAGAGGTCGGCCAGACGGTCGGTCAGGGCGACGAAGGCCGGCCCCTCAGCCCGACTGCGGCGTTCCAGTCGGGCCAGCGTGCCCTGTAGTACCGGCCCGACCTGATCCAGCCGGTTCTCACCCTGCAGGTCGGACCGCAGGTCGGCCAGCAACACCAGGCCGTGCCGGGCCAGGCGCGCGGCCCATTCCTGTCGGGCCGCCTCGTGGGGGGTCAGCAAGATGGCATGGGTGCAGTCGTCCAGGATGGCTTCCTGTTCCAGAGTGGGCAGGCCCCCCAGGTCCACGATGAGGGGCAGGTGGCGGCGGGCGACGTCGCGCCGCAGGAGGGGTAGCCAGGCCGCGCTGCGCGCGCCTTTGAGCCGCAGCCGGCGCACCGTGTCCGGCTCGCCCTCGTAGAACCAGTCGCCTTCATAGTCCGGCGGATAGGCGCGCAGGACATAGTGGGGCACGCCACGCTCTCGCAACGCGCTGGTCAGGCTATAGGCCAGCACCGATTTGCCGCTGTGGGGCGGTCCGCCGATGACCACGGCGGGCAGGGGATTAAAGATCGCCTGGTGGTTAACCGCTGTCGAAATCATCCGTGCTCTTTCCAGCCTGGTCGAGTCAGGAGTCTCTATGGTGTCAGATATCCTCAATAGAAGTCAATCCATCGCCCTCATCACCATGGGCGGCCAGGCTCAGGTGGTCACCTTCGCCCTGGATGCCCTCTGGGAACGCGGGGAGGCCATTGGTACGGCGGTGGTGCTGCACGTCTCGCCGGACGAACCTCGGGTACGGCAGGCCCTGGCCCAGTTGAGCGCCGAGTTCGCCGGGGAACGCTATCGGGGCCGGCCCTGTGCCTTTCGCCATCTGGCCGTTCAGGCCCACGGCCAGCCGCTACCAGCCATCCGCACCGACCTGGAAGCCGAGGCGGTCTGGACGCTGGCGCGGGACCTGCTGGCGGAGCTAAAGCGAGCCGGCTCCCAGCTCCACCTCTGTATCGCCGGGGGGCCGCGCCTGCTGGCCCTGACCCTCACCACGGCCGCCATGCTGCAATGCGATCACCGCGACCGGCTGTGGCACCTGTATACCCCCCGCGAGTTTCTGGAACAGGCCCGGGATGGGGCCATCCTCCACGCGCCGCCCGAGGTCGGGGTGCGCCTGATCCCGGTGCCCCTGGTCCCCTGGGGGGCCTATTTCCCGGCCTTGCGGACGTTGACCCAGCCCCTGGCCCCCGTATCCCCGCCGGACCCGGCCGACCTCACCTGTTGCGCAGCGGTCTGGGCGCGGCTCACCGACCGCCAGCGGGAGGTGTTGCAGGTATTGGCCGGCGGCCTGTCGCCTCAGGCGGCCGCGGAGCAGTTGGGCATCACCCTCAACACCCTGGATACGCACAAAACCGAGATCTTTGCCGAGTGCCGGGTGGCCTGGGGGCTGGCGGAGGACGCGCGCCTGACCTACCACTTCCTGCGGGAAAAGTTTGGGCCGTGGCTGGCTTTGCAGGGGCCGGCCGGGAGAATGTGATGGCCCAATTATACCCCACCCGGTCGCGTCATACATCAGAGAAACCTGGGAAATAATTAAGGGAAACCTCTATTGCCACTGCTGGATGAACCTGCTATACTAGACGTGACAGAAAGGCGGAGGAGCGGAAGAGCAAAGGAGCCAACGTGAGCAAAAGGAGGGTGCTATGACGGATGACCGGATGACGAATGACGGGGTGTACCTGGCGGCGCTGGCCGGGCTGCTGCACGATGTGGGCAAGTTTGGGCAGCGGGCCGGCTGGCAGAAGGGCAAGCACGCCGAGGTGGGGGCCAAATGGGTGGAGCAGCAACGCGACCTGTTTCCCCGTGAGATGTGGGAAGACCTGGCCGATGCGGTAGCCGAGCATCATGCACGAACTCCCCGCAAGCGACTGACCCGAATCGTGCAATTAGCAGATTGGATGGCGGCCGGCGAGAGGTATACGGAGAAAAACATCCAACGTGCAGAACCGGAGACCACGCCGTTAGTGCCTATTTTGTCCCGGGTCGAATTGGCCCACCCGCGACCAGAGGAAGCCTGGGGCTTTGACCTGGCCGTTCTGGGGCTGGATACGCTGTTTCCCAAGTCTGGCTTGACGGTCTTGAACGCCTCTCGTTACCCAGACCTTTGGCCGCTCTTTGAGAAGGATATAGGCAAGCTGAAGTTGGCCGGCCTGGTGTCCGACGGGCGGCATTTCATTTCGCTGCTATCTTTGTTACGCAAGTACCTGGCCCTGATGCCCTCGGCGACGCCGTGGGAGAAGGGAGACGAAGACGAGGAGCGGACCCTGCCCGACATCTCTCTCTACGACCATCTCAAGGTGACGGCCGCCATCGCGGCCTGCCTGGAACGTGGGCTGACCGACGACGAGGTGGACCGGCTGCTCCGGTGGGAAGAAACTGCCTGGCGCGAGCCGGTGGCAGCGATGGTGCGCGGCGACCTGTCGGGTATCCAGGATTTCATCTACCGCATCACCCGCCCGGCCGGGGACGCCGCCTTTCGCGGGGTAGCCAAACGGCTGCGCGGTCGCTCGTTCTACCTGGCCTTGCTGGGCGACGTGGTGGGAGACTGGCTGGTGCGCCGCCTGGGGCTGACGGCGGCCAATCTGCTGTTCTGTGGCGGCGGCCGTTTCGACCTGCTGATCCCCCGAGATAGCCACTCGCAGCAGGAGTTGGCCCGTTGCCTGGAGGAACTGGAAGACTGGCTGCTGGACACATTCTATGGCGAGTTGGGGATACAGTTTGCCAGGCAGGACGTCACCCCCGCCGATTTCGGTGACATGCGTGAGGTTTATCGCGGCCTGGAGCACAGCCTGGAGAGCAGTAAGGCCCGCAAGTGGGGCCGCTGGATGCTGCGAGACGATTTCCACACGCCGTCAACAGAGGCTTATCACGCCTGCCCGGTCTGCCATATCACCCCACGGGACGAGCCAGACCGGCCTTGCAAATTGTGTGATCAGCATCACGACATCGGCAGTCACCTGCCGGATACCCAATGGCTGGCCCTGGCCTATGATACGCCTACCGTGCCTGCTGGGGCAGTGGCGGTCTCGTTCCCACGCTTTGAGACCACAGTTCTCCTGCTGAACGACGACCAGGCGACGACCTTCCAGGCCCATCAGCGGCAGCGGCCAACGCCGGCCGTGCTCTACCGCCTGAACGATACCGGGTTTATCCCAGACAATGCGCCGGCGGGCCTGGGATTGGGCTTTCGCTTCCTGGCGAACACCGCGCCGGTGGCTTTGAAGACGATCCAACTCCCAGATCATGAACCGACTGCACGCGGCGATGTCCTGGATTTTGAGGAAATGGCCGAGCTGAGCGCGGGGGCCAAACGCCTGGGTGTGTTAAAGGCCGATGTGGATTACCTGGGACTGCTGTTCAGCGACGGCCTGGAGCCGCCTACCATCTCGCGTCAGGCGGCGCTGAGCCATGCTGTTGATCTGTTCTTCGCCGGCTGGATCAACCGGGTATGCGACAACGTGTTTACCGAGTGGAAGAAGGGACCGGGGGAAAGCTGGCAAGACCAGATCAGCAACCTATTCTACGTGCTCTACTCCGGCGGCGATGACCTGTTCATCGTCGGCCCCTGGGACCAGACCCTGGAACTGGCGCGGCAGTTGCAGGCCGATTTCGCCGAATACGCCTGCCGCAATCCCAACGTCACCCTGTCGGCCGGGAGCATCCTGGTTAAGCCTCATTACCCGGTGCAGCGCTTTGCCCACCTGGTGAGCCGCCAACTGGGAGACGCCAAAGACGCCGGGCGCAACCGCATCAGCGTGTTCAGCCAGGCAGTGGAATGGTGCGATGAACAACCAGGCAAAGGGTTTGCCTGGTGTCTCGAGTTCGCCAAAGGTTTGCGCCAGAAGGTAGAAAGCGGCGAGCACGAGATGCCCCGCACGCTGATCCATGATCTGGGACGGTTGTACCGCAAAAACCAGATCAAACGAGACCACAGGCTGAAACCCATGTGGGTTCCAGAAGTATATTACACCCTCGCGCGACGATTGAAGAAGGAGGTAAGAGAATCAGTGCAAGAAAACATCCTGGCCGCCTTCATGGGGCATACGATCCTGATCCCGGTATCCTATGTGAGTTTGATCACCAGAAAGGAGTGAAACCATGAGCACATTGACGCCTCAAAATATCCTTGAAACGCTAAAGCATGAAGGGCGACTCTCGGAAGTCTTGCGTCTGGAAGACTTTGCCGAGCCGGGAAAGCTGGCCGATGAGCTGGCGAATGGCTACAGAGACCGCCTCAAAGCCACGCAGTTGCGGCGGTTCTTCCACGCCATCAAAAACATCGAGCGAGGGATGCGAAACAAGAGAGATGAGGAGCCTTTACCACGCGAGATCCGAAGCCAACTACTGCCCTTGATGCCCGAGTTAGCGTATGCCCAGGGACGCAATCTGATCCCGCGCGATTTCTATGACCTGATGAAAGCCAGCCTCAGCTCGCAGAAACTCCAGACCGTGGGCGACTTTCGCCTGCTGACCCAGTTTCTGACTGCCATCCTGGCCTATCACAAGCTGTATACCAAGTAGGAGGAGTAACATGGACCTGCAATTTCAGGGCAAATACGTTCTGACCGGCCAGATTCGCTGCCTGACCGGCCTGCACATCGGCGGGGCCGCAGAGGGCATCGAGATCGGTGGGGTGGACAACCCGGTCATCAAAGACCCGCTGACCGAACGCCCCTATATCCCCGGCTCGGGCCTCAAGGGTAAGCTGCGCAGCCTGCTGGAGTGGAGCCTGGGCAAGATCGAAAAACATCCCAAGCATGGTGGTTATGCCGCCCACTTTTGCGGTGAATGTGACGCTTGCGTGATCTTTGGCCCGGCCTCGGACAAGACGGAGGTGCGGATGAAAGCCGGCCCCACCCGCCTGACCGTGCGGGATAGCTTCCCCACCCCGGAAACGCTCAAAAATTGGGAAGACTGGCTGGGCGAGGGCGTCTACACCGAGATCAAGACCGAGAACGCCATTGACCGCGTGACATCGGAGGCCAACCCCCGGCCCATGGAGCGCGTGCCGGCCGACTCCGCCTTCAAGTTCGAGATGATCTTTGACGTGTACCGCAGCGACGACCGCCAGTTGCTCAAGAGCCTGTTCACCGCCATGCGCCTGCTAGAGCACAGCGCCCTGGGCGGCTCCGGCTCGCGCGGGCATGGGCAGGTAGGTTTCGAGGGTCTGGAACTGAAATGGCGGCCCCTGAGTTACTACCAGACCGGCCAGGGAGAGCAGCAGGTCCCACTGCCCGGTCAGACCGTGGAGAGCATCATCAGCGGCTTTGCGACCATCCAGTGGCCGTAGGAGGCGTCACCATGAATACCTACGCCGTATACCTGTGGCCCAGAGGCTCGCTGGCCTCGGAACTGGGGTCTGACACTCTGTTTGGGGCGGTGTGCTGGGCCATCCGCGTCCTGGGCCTGGCCGACGTGGGCGAGTTGCTGCGGGGATTCAACGCCCGGCCGCGCTTCGCCTTCAGCGCAGCTTTCCCGGTCTACCGGTTGAAAAAAGACGACGGTGTAACGGCGGTGCGCTTCTACCCCCGCCCCCTGCTGTCAGACCTGAGCCCCTGGCAGGTGGATGCGCTGGCGAGAGAGCACGCCGAACAACGACGCCTCAGCCTCAAAGCGGCCAAAGTCCAGGTGGTCGAGCGGGCCAAGCGGCTGAAAGACGTCGTGTACTTGTCTGAGGCCCTCTTCACCGAGGTCGTCCGGGGGCAGGCTGATACGGAAAGCCTCTGGCGGCGCTTCGTGGAGAGCGGCAGCCGGCCCCAGGACATCGAACGGGTGGGCGACGCGCTGATCTCCTACGACGAACGCCGTCGCCTGCAGCGCGATGGTACGTTGGAGCCTTTCATCGCTGACCAGGCTGTGCAGCACAACCAGGTAGACCGGGTGGCCGGGGCCACGGCCGAAGGGCTGCTCTTCTTCGAGGAGGAGACGTTCTTCCGGGCCGGCGGCGGCCTGTGGTGCGTGCTCCGGGCCGACGCCGAGGCCGTGGAGCAGCTCATCCGCCCGGCCTTCCGCTACCTGGCCGACACCGGCCTGGGGGCCAACCGCACGGTCGGCAAGGGGCACTTTGCCATCGAGATCGAAGCCCTGGCCCTGCCGGAAGCCGACGCGCCCAACGCCTTCATCACGTTGTCTCGCTACCTGCCCCAGGACGGAGAATGGCCGCCCGCCGGGGAGCCGCTGCGCTACAAACTGCTCAACCTGTGGCCCAAACGCGAGCAAAAGTTTGCCGAGATAGTGCCGGGCCAACGTACCCCGCCGGTGCGCAAACGGCGCGTGCGCATGTTCGTCCCCGGCTCCATCTTCCCCCTGGCCGAACGCCGGCCCCTCTACGGCCGGCTGGCCGAGGTCGTGTCGGCCCACGACAACGGTCATACCGTCTGGCAGAGTGGGCTGGCCGTGCCCGTCCTGGCCCACATCGTAAACGGAGGTGCGCCATGAAGTTTCAACCCCCCATCACCGTGCGCGCCGAGGTCAAAACCCCCCTGTTCATCTGGGATGGCGATACCATCAGCCCCCTGTCTTTCGTGGTAGACGGCCACCAGGTCCACGTCCTCGACAGCGACCGCTTCTTTCGCGTCCTCGCGCCACAAGAGCAAGAGGCGTACCTGGCCTGGATCGAACCGACCCTGGACCGCCTGGCCCGGCTGGATGAGCAGTTGGAACGGGCGGGCAAGAACTTTGACCTGCGGCGGCAATTGAACCGGGACAAGCGCCAGGTGGCTGCCGGGCTTTCCGTGGAACGCTTCCTGCGTGATCGGCTGGGTCGGGACGCGGCGGCTTTCGTCAAACGGGCCGGCTGTGCGGCCTATTCAGTGCCCTGGGCGGTGCGACCCGGTGACGACGGCTTTCGCGGTTTTATCAAAGAAGCCGGTTACCGGCCCTACGTGCCAGGCACCGAACTGAAAGGCGCGCTGCGAACGTCGTTGCTGTATACCTTGCTGGGCCAGGAGCAAAACTACGCCGCCCTGCGGCACGAGTTGATCAAGTTCCGTGAGGTGTTTCGAGGCGGCGCGTTGCCCAGGGAGAAGGTCAGGTCGCTCACCAAGATCGTGGAGCAGGTGGAGGGAAAAGCCCTGCGCGGGGCGAAAAACGACGCCAAGTACGATTTACTGAAACTGGTCCAGGTGAGCGATGGGGACTTGTTGACCCCAGCGGCCCTGCGCGTGCGCGCCCTGGAATCGGTGGGCACCGACCGGTTCACCCGCACCCTGGCCGAAGCCCTGGAGCCGGGCACGGCCTTCACCTTTCGCCTCTCCCTGGCTGCTATCAAAGAGAGCCGCCGGGCGCTGCAGGAGTTGGGGCTGGCTGACCTGGCTGTGGACAACATATCTATGCCCCGGTTGCTGGAAGCCAGTTACCAGCGTTCGGCGGCCATCCTGGAAGTGGAGAGAGCATATTTCCAGGGCCAGCCGGCCGTGCTGAAGGAGATTGACCGGCTGCGCGCGGAGAACCGCCCGGATGCGCCCCTGCTGCGCCTGGGCACCGGCCAGGGCTTTCTCTCCACCACTGTGGACCTGCGCGTGCGCGCCCGCGACCCGCAACTCTACGACCAGGCCATCCGTGAGGGCGTGTCGTTACAGCGCCGCTGGCGCACGCAGCCGGGCAACTTTCCCAAGACCCGGCGGACGGTCAGCGACGGCCAACGCCACCCACAGACGTTGCCCGGTTGGATTAAACTCGCTGTCACCTCAGCGTCATGAGGGCCGTAGTCTCAGTACATGGAAAAAGTCGCTCCGCGAAGCGGCGGGTCTGTGACCCGCGTCCCACGGCGGTCGCCTGTCCGCGTGCACTGCGCGGGCAGACCGCCTATGAGCACAAATTTCCATCTGACTTGAAAATGGACTTCAGGAAGGCACGGCTATTGCCTGCTGCCTATCACTATCACATTTTCATGCGTTGTGGCGAACGCAGTTCATGATGACTACTGAGTCTAGGGCCTTGTGCCCGTTTCTCGCCCGTCCAACCCGCCCACGAGGGGCTATGCTACACCTGACAACATTGACTGTCACCGAGTAACCACAATGAGTGACATTCCCTGGGACACCCTCATACCTGTCATAGAGACCGGCAATGAGGAGCAGAAAATAGATATTAAGGAGAGCATAGGTCTTTCCACCAAACCGGAAAAGGCCGACTTTGCCAAACGCACTGTGGCAATCGCCAACACTGAGGGAGAGACGGGCTTCATAGTCATCGGCGTAGTAGATCCTCGCCATCGCACTCCCAACATGTCCGTTTCAGAGTGGATGCCCGGTTTCCAGGTACCCGATCCCGATCAGTTCCAACAGCAGATGGTGAATGCCATCGCGGATTTCATCGAACCACCCTTTGAAATCCAGTACCGACAAGCGCCTCACCCTGGAACTGGTGTGCCTTTGGGGATCGTGATCATCCCTGTCTCTCAGCGCCGACCGCATGTGGTGAAAAACGACGGGCCGGATATCCGTATGGGACAGGTTTGTGTGCGGCGCGGTACGCAGATCATGCCGGCTTCGCGTCAGGAGATCATCGAGATGTGTGGTGATCACTGGCGGCCTCTCGCTGAAGATCAACAGCGTGTCCTGTTGGAAACCTACCGTGGGTTAGATAGAGACGCGCTGGACTTCAGGCGCATCGCGGAAAGCGCGTGTCGTAAACTGTATCACAAACTGCCCAGGCAAACCAGAGGCAAGGTGGTGAGGGAGCTTCTGGCCGACTTTGGGCGCGAGGAGCTTTTTCAAGAATGGTTTGGTGAGGGGTAACATGGGTATCGTCCACTTTGCGCCGGTGGGCACGTCGCCCGGGGCCGTCACCTCGGCCCTGGCCTACCTCCACCACCACCCGGAGGAAAAGGGCGACTATCCGGGGGAGATCATCGAAAGCGTGATCCTGTTCTGCTCTCATGAGGTCCACGACGGCTCCTGCCCGGCCGACGAATACGCCTGGAACGACTACGGCCGGCCCAACACCCGCCAGGGCTGGCAGAGACCCAAAGGCTCGCCGAGCGTCCTGCAAGTCATTCGAGACTTTTTGAAAAGTGAAGTTCTGCTGGGCGACCACGGCGACCTGTACGCCTGGCCGATGGACGTGAATCACTACGAGGCTTCTTTCGAGGCGATCGCCAGGGCCACCATGGCTGTGGCGCGCGGCGACAGCACCGGCAAATACGTCTGGGCCAACCTCACCGGCGGCACCAACGTGCTCAACGCCGCCTTGATGCAGGTGGCCTCCCTGAGCGGCCTCATCGGGCGCATGTACTATACCTTCGTCGCCCGCGAGGCAGACCGGCGCTACCTGCAACCGTTCAGCACGGACCCGGCCCGCTTCAGCTTTGTGCCCCTACCGTTAGTCAAAACCACGTTCGACTTTGGGTATTACCGGTTGCTCGAGTTCCTGGAGGATGGCTCATGGCACAGGGGACAGGAGTTACTCAGCCGTCTCAAAGGGGATGCGGACCCGTCCATCCAGTCCACGTTCGGGATGAGCTTCGACCATTTCAAGAACCAGTACCTGAACCGCATGGTCGGCGATGAATTGGAGGAGCAGCGCGGCGCGACCGGGGAGGCCGACCGCCCGGTGCGCCTCGGCCCGCGCGGCCATCAGCTCTTGGAGCGCATCCACCAGAATAAACTGGTGGCGGCGTTGATCCATCGGGAGAGGAGCGAACCGGCACTGGTTCAGCAGTGTCGTGATGAACTAACAAAGTATCGGCTCTGAGTTGGCCTGCAAGGAGGTCCCCCATGTCCACCATCCTGGCCCTCACCGTCGGCGGTTCCCCCGCCCCGGTCCTCACCGCCGTGCGCGACTACCAGCCCGCCCACGTCTGCTTCATCGCCACCAGCGGCAGCAAGGGCAGCCGCCCCACCGTGGACGGCCCCGGCCGGCCCTGCCGCACCGACTCCGGCGACGCGCCCAGCATCGTCACTCAGTTGGGCCTCGCCACCCACCAGTTCCGCGTGGTGGAGCTGAACGACCCCGACGACCTGCCCCAGATCTACGCCGTCTGCCGCGAGACCCTCCGTGCCCTGGCCCAGGAGTTCCCCGCCGCCCGCCGCATCGCCGACTACACCGGCGGCTCCAAGAGCATGGGCGTGGGCCTGGCCCTGGCCGCCCTGGAAAGCGGCTGGGACCTCTCCCTGGTGCGCGGCCAGCGCACAGACCTGGTGAAAGTGGTTGACGGCACCGAGATGGCCGGCCTGGTCAACTCCTGGGAGGTGCGCGCCCGCCAGCAAATGGAAGAAGCCCGTCACCTCTTCAACGCCTACGCCTACGCCTCGGCCGGCGAACTGCTGGCCGGCCTCCTGCGCCAGGCCCCCCTATCGCCCGACCTGGAACACACCATCCGCCAGTGGGTCACCCTCTGCCGGGGCTTTGACGCCTGGGACCGCTTCGACCACCCCGGCGCGGCCCGACTCCTGGAACCCGTCCAGAGCCAGATCGTCCCCCAGTGGCGCTTCCTCAAGACCCTCACCGGCCAGGCCCGCGCGGCCGGCTACGAGCCGGTGCTGGACCTGGTGCGCAACGCCGAACGCCGCGCCGCCCGCGGCCGCTACGACGATGCCGTGGCCCGCCTCTACCGCGCCATCGAACTGCTGGCCCAGACCCGCCTCCGCCAGCGCGACCCGGCCCTGGACAGCAGCGACCTGGACCTGACCAGGTTGCCGCCGAATGTCCAGCCACGCTACGAACGCTGGCGCGACACCTCAGACGGCCAGGTGAAACTCGGCCTGGTGCAAGATTATACCCTGCTGGCCGACCTGGACGACCCCCTGGGACGCGCCTGGCTCTCATCAGAGGGACGGCTGCTGGATGCCATCAAACACCGCAACCATTCGATCCTGGCCCACGGGCTGGAACCCCTGGATCGCGCCGGCTATGAAAAGATGCACACCGTCGCCACGCACTTGATCCAGGAGGGATTGACCGCCCTGGGCCTGCAACTCACGGCCCCCCAGTTCCCCCGGCTGGAGTCTGACGGCCTCCACCTCCGCTCCACCGACTGAGGACTGCCGACTGAGGACTGAGGACTGCCGACCGCCGACCGAGGACTGAGGACTGCCGACCGCCGACTGAGGACTGCCGACTGAGGACTACCATGATCCTGCTCAACTTCTCCCACCCCCTCACCCCAGACCAGCTCACCCAGGTCGAAACGCTGACCGGCCAGCCGGTGGAGCGCGTGATTGACGCCCCGGCCCAGTTCGACGCCACCGCGCCCTTCGGTCCCCAGGCCGCCGCCCTGGCCGACGCGTGCGGCCTCACCCCGGCCGAATGGCAGACCACGCCGCTCCTGGTCGTCCCGCCGGCCCTCAACTTTATCGCCGTCCTCCTCCTGGCGGAACTGCACGGGCGCACCGGCTACTTCCCCCCCGTCCTGCGCCTGCGGCCCGTCCCCGGCGCCGTCCCCCCGCGCTACGAGGCCGCCGAGGTGTTAGACCTGCAAGGCCAGCGCGATGCCGCGCGCGTCAAACGTAAAACGTGACGCCTGCCGACCGAGGACCGCCGACTGCCGACCGCCGACTGAGGACTGAAGACCGAGGACTGAAGACTGAAACGCTTGGTGTGAGATATGGCGGTTGAAACCGCACCTGATGGGCGTAAACCGCCGACCGACCGCCTACGCGGTCGGTTTGAGCGTCCCCGTAGGGGGACGCCCGGCCGCC
>DAOTYG010000158.1:0-2644 GCA_034435155.1 Anaerolineae bacterium
CGCAGCACCAAGCCCCCCGACCCCCAGGAGTGCCAAACCGCCATACTTGGCCCAAGCCCCCAGCCGCTGCTCGTAGTGAACAAACTCGTGTATCAACACAGAACTCCACCAGGCATCTGGGGCTTGCTCAAGGTGACGTTTAGCGATCATGATGGTGCCGAACCAATGCCCTCCACCGATCCTCTGGATAGCAGGGTCTAGGCCCGCATCATCATAAAACCAGACGGGAGGCCGTGCTTTGGCGTATCTCCGCACCCATTGTCGCCCCATGCTGCCCCCGTTGTAGTAGACTTTTATCAAGGCTTGGTATATCCAGACTTGCTCTTGACTGGGGAGTTCGCCATTCGGGCCACACGTCGGCGGTTCGATCGGCGGTGGCGGTATATACTTGCCCCCTTCCGTGTCATCGGGCGTGGTGCCAGCTATATTCGCATGCCCGGTCGGGTCGGTGTACTTGAGGGGGTTGTTGAGCACGTAGGCGTAGCGGTTGAGGGCCTGGGGGTTGCCGGCCCCCGGCACCACCGTATCCGCGCTGATGAACCGGCCCAGTTCGGGATCATACCACCTGTCGCCCATCTGGTACAAGTTAATGTAAGCGTCCCGGCGCTGGCCTGTAAAGCGGTAGTCGGTGGGCAGGGTGGTGTCAGTGGGGCGGCCAGTGCCGTAGGGGTAGTAGCGCTGCTGGCCCACCACGCCCCCGCTGGCATTGGTCACCAGGGACGTGGAGCCCAGGTGATCGGTGTTGAGGAACACTGAAACACTGAGAAGGCTGAGAACACTGAGGGTTCTATCAGTGTCTTCAGCACGCTCAGTGGATCAGTGGTCCAGGCAAAGGGGAAGCCGGCCGTGGGGCCGGCTTGGCCGTTCACTGAGATTTGAAGCCACCAATGACGCTGACCTTGGGCAGACAGAAACTTCCCCTATTCGCTGAGGTCCATCGAGGCTTCTGCCTCGATCAAAGCGCGTACCCGTTCAAAGTCCTCAACTGCTTCTTGAACGCCTTCAAACAGATCTTCGTGGTAGTATTCACGATAGAAAGAGGTAGGCCACAAGAACAAAGCACCACTTTTCATGCGCGCTTCCCAATAGCGAGAGACACGGCCATCCACAATCACAAAAAGACAGAGTGGTGCTGGGAATAAATAATCTTCATCTTTCGACAATAGGTCAATCCAAGGCATACCAGCTAGAATCCTCAACCCAAAAACAACGTACTCTTTGTCAAGAACGAGATCATGAAACACTTGTCTACCCGGGAAGTAGTAAGGACCAAGTTGCTTGGTCTGCTGCTCGTTAGGGAGCAAACTGATACACTTGACTCTCATTGCTATCTCCCTTTCGGCTTGCCGATTTTGGGTTTGAACTCGACTCGCATACCTGTTCTCAGATTCTCATACCAATGGAGTTGAAAATTAAACCCATCGTTGCAGGTATATGAGGGACCAACCATCTTCGCCCAGTATCCAGGCAGATCGCCATATGTGGCTACTAATCTTGGCCAGTCTCTTAAATATGGATTAGCAGGACCTCCTCCAGCTATAACTTCGCCAGGTTCGCCCGCTAACTGCTGGACTGCGAACCATCGTTCGAGCTTGGCACCATCGCTGGTTCTCCTCGGTATCATATCATCCCCGAACACCGTAAAGAGATCCCAGGCAACCATCATCGGGTCGAAGGGGGTTTTCGTGACTGTGGATTCAACTGCCTCCTCTCCCACAGCTCTTACAACATGTGCTTGTAAGGGGTGGGTCATAATCCACTCACCTACGGCAGCCCCACCCATGTAAAACAGATCGAAACCGGCCAGAGTCCCGACCCCCATGAACGGCGCAGCAACGGCAACCCAAACGCTGTCAGGGTTTCCTTTGCATCCCCATTCAGCAGGATAAGTGGCTGGATCTCCCTCACTTGATATGCCGACCCAGTTTCCCTTCCTCTTTTCTATGTCTCTGTCGGATTCTTTCCAATCTTGGTTGACCCAGTGTCCCGTAGGATCCGTGTACTTGAGCGGGTTGTTGAGCACGTAGGCGTAGCGGTTGAGGGCCTGGGGGTTGCCGGGCTTCGGCACCACCGTATCCGCGCTGAGGAAGCGGCCCAGGGCCGGGTCGTAGAAGCGCGCGCCGTAATCATACAACCCTATTGTACCCTCCCGGCGCTGGCCTGTAAAGCGGTAGTCGGTGGGCAGGGTGGTGTCAGTGGGGCGGCCCGCGCCGTAGGGGTAGTAGCGTTGCTGGCCCACTACGCCCCCGCTGGCGGAACACAACAGCGAATTGGGAATGGAACGAATGGCAACCAGGGTGATTCGTTGGTTTCCCCATTAGTTGTTGTGGGCGGGGTGGCAAAGGGGAAGCCGGCCGTGGTTTCTTCTGTAGCTGTCTACAATTCCGACTACCACCGGCGGGGATCATATGGTTTCTCCCTTGTCCTCACTCCGCTTGATCTGCAAATGAACATGCGCTTCGGACAGGTAGTGAATTGTACCAGGAACCCCCACGAAGGCAACCATGAAGGTTAGAAATACAGCGATCAGAGGTAACTGCCTACCCTCCTGCGAGTAGGGAGACTGGCTGATGGGCGAAGAGGTTGCGCAGCGTCACAAAGACATTGCGCTCCTGCTTGCGACAGGTGGAGATCACCGCCTGCA
>DAOTYG010000159.1:0-14092 GCA_034435155.1 Anaerolineae bacterium
TCGCCGCTACGCGATGCGGGGAGGGGAAAGAATGCCTGGTAGGGGGTTTTTGCGGCGGCTTCGCCGCCGCAAAAACCCCCAGAAAGGCTTCCTCCTTGTTCCCTCCCTGACAGAAGTTATGCACGGATGTCAGGCTGTGGTGATGGCGCACGATCTGTATCTGCCCAGGTGGATCGGAGAACATACTGTGATGCCTTGCCCATTCTGTCGCATCATCGCCGGACAGGCCCCAGCCGAGATCGTCCATCAGGATGAACTGGTCACGGCCTTTCGCGATGCCCATCCCCAGGCTCCCACGCATATCCTCATCGTCCCCAACGAGCATCTGCCGTCAGTGGCGCACCTGGAGCCGGCCCACGCGGCCCTGTGGATGCGCATGGTCGCCGTCGCCAATGACCTGGCCCGGCAGGAAGGCCTGGCCGAGAGCGGCTATCGGCTTGTCACCAACTGCGGTCCCCAGGCCGGCCAGTCGGTGGCGCATCTGCACCTGCACTTGCTGGGGGGCCGCTGGATGCGCTGGCCGCCGGGCTGACCTTGACAGACCGGGCCGGGTGTGGTAATCTGAATGCAGCGGGGATGGGAGGTAAGTAGCGATGAGGTCCCACCCGGCGCGTCTCTACGAGCCATTGGCGAGTGATGCGGTGCGCTGCGGGCTATGCGCCCGACAGTGCGTCATCGCCGTGGGGCATACCGGATTCTGCGGCACGCGCCGCAACGAGGCCGGACAGTTGGTTACGCTCAACTACGTGGCCCAGCCTCAACCGGGAGGGTTGCTGGCCGCCGTGGAGAGCCGGCCCATCGAGATCAAGCCGTTTTTCCACTTTTACCCTGGCTCCACGGCCCTCACCTATGCCAGCCGGGGCTGTAACCTGCGCTGCGCCTGGTGTCAGAACGCCCACCTGAGTCGCGCCGCACCGGACCCGAGCCGCGATGCCCGGCTGACCCCAGAGGAGATCGTGGCCCTGGCCCTGACCTGGGGTGACCAGGGGCTGTGTTGTTCCTTCAGCGAGCCGACGCTTCTTCACGAGTTCAACCTGGAGGCCTTTCGGCTGGCCCGGGCCGCCGGCCTTTACACCTGTTACGTCTCCAACGGCCTGCTCACCCTCAAAGCCCTGAATGAGCTGATCAGCGTCGGGCTGGATGCCATCAAGGTAGACGTGAAAGGCGATGACGACGTGTATTATCAACATTGCCAGGGACCGGGGGCTGGTCCGGTATGGGCCACCATCCGCGCAGCCCGGGAACTGGGCCTGCATCTGGAGATCGTACACCTGGTTATCCCCGGCGTGAACGACGCTGAAGCAGACCTGCTTCGCCTCATCGCCCGCTATATGGTGGACGCCGGGCCAGATACGCCCTTGCATTTCACGCGCTATCACCCGGCCGGCGGGTTCTCTGCCCCGGCCACCCCCATCGCCACGCTGGAGCGGGCCTGGGAACTGGCCCGGACTGCCGGCGTGCGCTTTCCCTATCTGGGTAACGTCCCCGGCCACCCGGCCGAGAACACGATCTGCCCCACCTGTCGCCAGCCCCTGATCGAGCGCTGGGGCGTGCGCGTCCGGGCCATTCACCTCACGCCGCAGAACACCTGCCCCCACTGCGATGAACTCATTCCCATCTTCAGGCGGCCGGCGCCAGAAGTGCCCCCTGGCGATTGACTTTTGCCCAGCGGAGGTCACCATGCTGACCAGCGTTTATCAGGAACTCATCTGCCTGCTCCCAGGCCTGCCGGGGCGCCTCGGCTCCCGCTGGGCCGCCTTTCGCCGCCGGCTTCAGGGCCTTCTGGTGCGCGCTGCCCACGCCGGCACCGAGGTTGAGGTCAGGGCCATCTTGGATGACCTGGCGGCCCTGTTCGGCGAGTACGGCCTGGACGACGCATGGCTCTGGCCTCCTCGGGCCATACGCGGGACCTTACGCGGCGCCGAGACCCTCACCGTCAAGGGCCGGGAGCCATCACCCGCTCCGACTACCACCGACTTGATCGCCCTGGCCCAGGCCCTGGCCGCCCGCGTTTCCCGCTATGTGGACGTCTACTGCCCCCGCCAGGTGGCCCTGGACACGATGCGCTTTCCCGTCATCGTGAAGCTGACCGTCCAGCCAGAGGCCGCCAGCGCGGTGGCGCAGCACCTGCTGGTCTGGCCCGGCGATGAGCCGGTGATCGTGGTGATACGGCCGGACCCGGCCGGCCTGGCTGTGTCTGGCCCAGATACAGCCAACCTCACCGTCTTCAAGGACCGCGATAGCCCGCCGGCCACTTTTTACCTCCAGCCACTGCGCGTCGGCGCGTGGGACGTGACTCTGGAGTTCCACCAGCGGGGCCGGCGGCTGGGTGCGGTCACGGTGCGGCCAGAGGTGATAGTCGGCCGGGCGACGGATGCGCTGTTGCCCCGGCCCAGGGTCAGCATCGGCCTGAGCAGTGACTACCTGCCGGTGCCGGATGTGGACCTGCGCATTCGTTGCCGGGACCAGGGTGGGCCGGTGGTCCTGGAGTTCGAGGTGAACAGCCCCCTGCTGAACTACCACGCCTACCGCAGCATCGAGCCGCTGACCCTCACGGCGTCCCCGGCGCAATGGCAGGCCAGTACCTTCGCCCGTCTGAGCGAGATGGCGGCCAGCGGGGCCGGCGACGGCCTGGCCGAGCTGAAGCGCATCGGCCAGCGCATCTACCGGGAGTTGTTCCCGCCGGGCCTCCAGGCGTTGTACCGCGAGCTGCGCCAGCACCCCGGCGCCACCGTGCTCATCACCTCCGACGAGCCGTGGATCCCCTGGGAACTGGCCTGGCCCTACGAGGTCCCGGCCTGGGAGGAGGAGTCCCCCCTGGGCGTGCGCTACCAGGTGGGGCGCTGGCTGGCCTCCGGCCGCAGCGACCCCTACGACAACCTGCGGGTGTCGGCGGTGGCGTGCGTGGCCCCGGCCGGCAGCGGCCTGCCCTCCGCTCGTCGGGAGCTTCAGCTGATCCAGGCCCTGGCTGGGGGTCTGGTCATGGCCTCTGCGCCCCAGGCCCGGACCTTGCGTGGGCCGATAGCGGGCGCGGGCGCTGGACTCCGCCTGCGGGACCTGACCCCGTCCCGGGCCACCCGGGCCGCCGTCTCGGCCCTGTTGGAAGGTGACTGCGACCTGCTGCACTTTGCCGGCCACGGCCAGTTCGAGCCAGACCCGTACCAGTCGGCGTTACGGCTGGAGGATGGCAAGCTCCTGGCCGGCGACATCGTGGGCCTGGCCCGGGAGGGAGCTATCCAGCGCAACCGGCCGTTGGTTTTTCTCAACGCCTGTGAGGTGGGGCGCGTGGGCTATGGGCTGACCGGCATCGGTGGCTGGGCCAGGGCCTTTGTGGAACCAGGCTGCGGGGCCTTTATCGGGCCGCTGTGGGAGGTGGAGGACGGGATGGCGGCTGCCTTTGCCACGGCGTTCTACCGGGCTGTGCAGGCCCAGAGCACCCTGGGCGAGGCGGTGGCGGCGGCGCGAGAGGAGTGTCGCCAGGCCGACGCGGACAACCCCACCTGGCTGGCCTACCTGCTATACGGTCATCCGGCGGCCCGGGTGCAATGGGGGGAATAGCCCTGAAATCGTCCCCCACAGAAACCAGACTACCGAGGAGAATCCATGCCCAAGAAATCGAGGAAACGACACACGCGCAAGCTTCAGCCGGCCGCATCGCGCCGGACTACTACCCGGTCAAAGACCGGCTCGGCACCGCCGCCGAACATCTGGCAGCGCATGAGGCGCAACTGGGCTGCCACGGCCCTGATCGCCCTGGGAATAGTGGTGGTGGTCTCCATGGTCCTGGCCCTGGTGGTGCCCATGCTGATGCCCTCCGCGCCGCCCACGCCCTCACCGGCACCTGCTTCCCGGCCCACGCCGCCTCCCGCCCCAACGAAGGTGAGCAAATCGTACCCGGCCCCGCCAGCCATGACCATTGACCCCACCAGGGCGTACACGGCCACGGTGGAGACGACGAATGGCACGTTCGTGATCCGGCTGTTGCCGGATGTTGCGCCGCAGACGGTGAACAACTTTGTCTTTCTGGCCCGCGAGGGCTTTTACGACGGCCTGAAGTTCCACCGGGTGGAGGACTGGGTGGTGCAGGGTGGCGACCCGCTGGGCACCGGCCAGGGGGGGCCGGGCTACTCCATCCCGGCCGAGTTCGAGTCGTCCAGGAAGTACTCTCAGGTGCGGGGGATCGTGGGTATGGCCCGCGCTCAGGATCCCAACAGCGGCGGCAGCCAGTGGTACGTCGTCAAAAAGGATGCCACCCGGCTGGATGGTCAGTACACCACCTTCGGCCGGGTCGTCAGCGGGATGGACGTGGTGGATACGCTTGTCAGCGGCGATTGGATGATCAAGGTTACGATCACGGAGGGTCAGTAGCGACTGTGGATCCAGAAGCTCCCCGGCGGTCTGCCAGGCCCAGGCCTGACTGGGCGACCGCCGTTTCTCCCCGTGATGCAGCAAACGGGGGGGTCATAGACCCCGCCGAAGCGCAACTCGCCAACGTGGTCACAGCCCCGGCCGGCGCAGATGAGTCGCGCGGCCGCCCGACCACCTGGCGCAGTATCGCCGCCATCGCCCTGGCCGGCGTCATCAGCCTGGCCGTGTTCCTGGCCCCCATCCCCTGGGACGACCTGGCCGGCTACGGCTACGTGGGCATCTTTTTGCTGAGCCTGCTCTCGGCCAGCAGCGTCTTCCTGCCGTTGCCCGGCCTGGCCCTGGCCTATACCGGCGGCGGGGTGCTGGACCCGCTTGTCGTGGGCCTGGTGGCCGGCCTCGGCAACGCCCTGGGGGAGCTGACCGGCTATATGGCCGGGCGCGGCGGCAGCGCAATCGTGGACGACCTGCCGCACTACCAGCGCCTGGAGGACCTGATGAGCCGCTACGGGGGCCTGGTCATCCTGGTGCTGGCGATCATCCCCAACCCGGTCTTTGACGCGGCCGGCCTGGCCGCGGGCGTGTTGCGCTACCCGGTCTGGAAGTTCCTGCTCTTCTGCACCATCGGCAAGACCATCAAGACCCTGGCCTTCGCCTACCTGGGCGACTATTCGCGGGACTGGCTGCTCTGGTTTCTGGGCGGGACCGGCGTATAAGCCACTGGTAGAAAATAGCGTGCATCATGCCTTCCTGGTTTGATTACCTGAAACAAGGTCTGGCCCGTGAACTGCCGGCGGACCGCATCGCCGAGCAGCGCAAGTATACCAGCGCCCGGGCGAATCTGGGCAACCTGCGCCCGTTCGTGGTCCGCCACTGGCGTAAGGGACTGCTGGGCGCGCTGCTCATCCTGCTCAACTCCATCCTGGGTTTTCCTCAACCCCTCATCAACCGCTTCCTCATTGACGACGTGATCCTGGGTCGCCAGCTGGAGCTGTTGGTCGTGGCCGTGCTGCTGATGGTGGGCGTGGTGGTCGCCGGGATGGTGATCGGCGCCCTGCAGCAGTATTATTTTACGCGCTTTGAGCAAGAGATCATCCTGGACATCCAGCAGGACCTCCTGAACCGCACCCTGCGCTTCCCCAAGTCCTTCTTCGATGACAAAGAGGTGGGCTACCTGATGTCCCGCCTCTCGTCGGACGTGATGGGGTTGCGCTGGTTCTTCTCCAGCACCATCGTGCAGATCTTCAGCAACCTGCTGCAACTGGTGGGAGGTATGGCGCTGCTGGTCTACCTGGAGTGGCGGCTGGCCCTGGTAGCCCTGGTCGTCATCCCCGGCCTGATCCTCTGGGTGCGCTTTTTCTCGCGTCGAGTTCGCGCCCTGAGTCATCAGAGCATGGAACGCCAGGCCAACGTGGCCCGGCAGATGCAGGAGTCGCTGTCGTCGGCCTCGTTGATCAAGGCCTTTGTGTCCGAGGAACGTGAGGTGGGTCGCATGATGTCCGAGCTACGGGCCGCGTTCCAGCTCTCGCTGGAGCAGATGGCCGTGGGGACGGTGGCGAACATCGCGCTCAACATCCTGAACCATGCGGCCAACTTTGTCGTGCTGATAGTCGGGGCCATCGAGGTTATCCTGGGGCAATGGACTCTCGGCTCGCTGCTGGCTTTCCGGTCTTACCTGGGATACGTCTACGGCCCCGCCCAATACCTGGCGCACCTCAATCTGCAATTCCAGGCGGCGCTGGCGGCCCTGGAACGAGTCTCGGCCCTGTATGACATTGTGCCGGAAGAGACCGGCATCGGCATCCCGGTAGAACGGCTCAGCGGGGAGGTCGAGTTTCGGGACGTATCCTTCTCTTACGACGCCCAACATCCGGTGCTCCAGGATGTGTCGTGCCACATCCGCCCCGGCGAACATGTGGCCATCGTCGGCCCCAGTGGTGTGGGCAAGACCACCCTGGTGAGTCTCATCCTGCGCTTCTACAAGCCCACGGCCGGGGAGATCTGGTTCGATGGCCGACCGGCCTCAGAGTATGAGGTGAGCAGCCTGCGCCGACGCATCGGCTACGTGGCCCAAAGCACACTGCTCCTGTCGGGCACCATCATGGACAACCTGCGCTATGGTAACCCAGAGGCCAGCGAGGAGCAGGTCATCCGGGCCGCCCAGGCCGCCGGCATCCACGACTTTATCGTCAGCCTGCCAGAAGGCTACCTGGCCCCCGTGGGCGAGCGAGGCGTCAACCTGTCAGAGGGGCAGAAACAACGCCTGGCCATCGCGCGGGCCTTGATCAAGGACCCCGACATCCTGGTGCTGGACGAACCAACCTCGGCCCTGGATAGCCTGGTGGAAAAGTCCATCTTTGAGGCCTTACCTGCTCTGGTCCGAAACAAGACTCTGTTCGTGGTGGCTCATCGCCTGGCCACCATCCAGCACTCGGACCGCATCCTGCTGCTGAACGAGAACCGCCTGGTGGCGATGGGGACCCACCGGTCACTTTTGGAGAGCAACGACTTTTATCGGTCACTGGTGGCTAATCAGCAGATCATCACACCTGGCATTGCTGAGGCAGCATAGTTCTCTATTCGTGTACCTTGCAGGGGCCTGGGAAATGCGGTATAATTGGTTCGAGTAACCAGCGGTGGATTTTAAGGCGATGCCTCAAAAACGGCCCCGGAAACAAGACCGGTCTCGCTTTTTAGACCTTAATCTCCAGCAAGAGATCGCGGCGGTATTGCTGTTCGCCCTCGGCGGGCTGACCATCGCCGGTCTCCTGTCCCTGGCCCAGGGGGACCTGGTGGTGGCCTGGTTGCAGCTTCTGCGGCGACTCTTTGGCTGGGGGGTGATCGCCGTGGCCCCGGCCATGATGGCGGCCGCGGCCATCCTCTTGCTGCAACGCCTGGACCGGCGCCCGGACCTGCACTGGGAGATCATCATCGGGCTGGCAGGTCTCTTTGTAGTCGGCGAGACCTTGTTGCATTTGCTGGCCGGCCCACCAGCCCAGGGTCTGCCCCTGGCCGAGGCCGGGGAGGGCGGTGGTTATCTGGGCTACCTGATCAGCCAGGCCCTCATCGCCGGGCTGGGCGAGCTGGGTACTGCGCTCTTGCTGATCGCGTTGGGCGTCATCTGCGTGATCCTGGTCTTTCACAATGTCTCCCTGGCCGAGGTGCAAGAGTGGAGCCGGCGGCTCGGCCAGTGGGCCAGGGAGGTCTGGGATTATAAACTCTTCCCCCGTTTCACGGTCAGGCGTCCGGCCGGCGGAGCCGGTGTCGGCCGGCCGTTGGATAAGCTCAAGCAGATGGTTAATCCGCCCCCGCCAGCGGCCAAAGAACCAGAGTCTCGGCCCCTCATCGTCTCACGCTATAACGAACCGCTCTCACCCCACACTCCCACCACCGGCCCCGTCTCTAAAGTCCTGCGCGGCAGTCAGGAATGGAAACTACCCCCTATCGAGATCCTCAGCGAGAGCGCGGATCTGGAACTGAGCCAGGCCGAGATCCGTAACCGGGTCCGCATCATCGAGGAGACGTTGGAGAGCTTTGGCGTCCATGGCCGGGTGGTGGAAGTGAGCCAGGGGCCGACGGTCACCCAATTTGGGCTGCGGCCCGATGTGGGGGTCAAGGTGAGCCGGGTCACGGCCCTGGAAAAAGACCTGTCCCTGGCCCTGGCCGCCTCCCCGATCCGGATCGAGGCCCCGGTGCCCGGCAAATCCATCATCGGCATTGAGGTCCCCAACTCGGATGTCGCCCTGGTCAGCCTGCGCAGCGTGATGGACACGGCGGCCTTCCGCAAGGTCAAATCCAGGCTGCGCATCGCCCTGGGGCAGGACGTGGCCGGCCAGCCCGTCGTGGCCGATCTGACGACCATGCCGCACCTGCTCATCGCCGGGGCCACCGGGAGCGGCAAGAGCGTCTGTATCAATTCGATCATCTGCTGTTTCCTGATGCAATGCACCCCGGATGAACTCCGGTTCCTCATGGTAGACCCCAAGATGGTGGAGTTGACCAATTACAACGGCATCCCTCATCTGCTGGGGTCGGTCATCACCGATGTGGAAAAGGTCATCGGGGCTCTCAAATGGACCACCCGGGAGATGGAACGGCGCTACAAACTCTTTAACGAGAGTGGGGCGCGCAACATCGAGGCCTATAACAAGAAGGTGAACCGGCGCCGGGGTGAGGAGCCGCTACCCTATATCGTCTTTATCATTGACGAACTGGCGGACCTGATGATGGCCTCACCAGATGAGGTGGAGCGACGTATCTGTCGGTTGGCCCAGATGGCCCGCGCCACCGGCATCCACCTGGTCATCGCCACCCAGCGCCCCTCGGTGGACGTGGTGACCGGCCTGATCAAGGCCAACTTCCCGGCCCGTATCTCCTTCGCCGTGGTCTCTGGCGTGGACTCGCGGGTGATCCTGGACATGGTGGGGGCGGAAAAGCTGCTGGGTCGGGGGGACATGCTCTACATGGCCTCGGATTCCAGCGCCATCGTGCGGCTCCAGGGCACCTTCGTCTCCGACAAGGAGATTGACGACCTGGTGCGCTGGTGGACCGGCAAGAATCAGACCGAGACCGTGGCCACCCAGCCGCCATTGTGGACGGACCTGGCCCCGGAGCAGCAGGCCGCTCCCGAGGAGGACCCGCTGTACCAGGAGGCCGTGCGGCTGGTCAAGGAACACCAACGTGCCTCGACCTCGCTCCTGCAACGCCGGCTCCGCATCGGCTATTCCCGGGCGGCCCGGCTCATGGACCTGATGGAGGAACGCGGGGTCATCGGCCCGGCCACCGATGGAGGCAGCCGGACGCGCCAGGTTATGAACCAGCCCCATGCTGATTCGTGAGCCGGGGGGCCGATAACGCCTGCCTGTAACTACCTACCCTCCCGCAGGTTTGGGCGCAATGACCAGACCAGACGCCGGTAGGCGCGCCCAGGTCCGGCTGTATCGGTTGTCAGCCCCTTTCTAACCTGTGGGAGGGTTCAGGGTAGGCAGTTACGACTGCCTCCCAATTCAAGCACCCTCCCGGTTCGCCCAAACCTATGGATCTCTCCCAGTACAAAGATCTCTTTATCAGCGAATCTCAGGAACATTTGCAGACCCTCAACCAGGCGATCCTGGACCTGGAACAACAGCCCACGGCCAGCGAGCCGCTGGAGCGTGTCTTTCGGGCTGCCCATACCCTCAAGGGCATGGCGGCCACCATGGGCTATGATGAGCTGGCCCATCTGGCCCACGCCACCGAAGACCTGCTGGACCTGGTGCGCAAGCAGGTGGTGCGGGTTACGCCGGACCTCGTTGACTTGTTGTTGCGCGCGGCGGATGCGCTGGCAGGGCAATTGGCAGCCATTGCCGAGGATAGACAGCCAGCCAGGACGGAGGATGATCTGCTGGCTGCCTTGCGCGCATTTCGGACGGCACCACCAACTGAGCCACCGCCGGCCCGGGGGGCCGAGCTGCTACTCCCCACCTGCCAGGTGACGATATCCATAGCCGCCGATTCGCTACTCAAAGGCCCGCGTGCCCTGCTGGTGCTCAAGCGACTGCGGGAGCTGGGCACCGTCGTAGATTGCAAGCCGCCGGAGCCGGCCCTGCGCGCCGCCGATTTCGCCGCCTCATTCACAGTCAACCTGGCTACTGCTGCCAGCCCGGCGCAGATCGAAGGCCTGCTCCGGCGCATCGCTGAGGTCACCGAGGTGACTGTCACCCCGGTTGTTGCAGCCAGGCCAGCCCCGCCAGCGGCGCCGCTCCCGGCCAGTGATCTGAGCCAGAGCGTGCGAGTGAAAGTGGCCCATTTGGACCGGCTGCTCAACCTGGTGGGTGAGATGGTCGTCAACAAGAGCTGGCTCTGGCGCTTGCAGCAACGCCACGGTTTGCCAGACCTCCGCGAGGCGCTGGAGGCGCATGACCGCATCCTGGCCGAATTGCAGGATGGCGTGTTGCAGGCCCGGACTGTGCCAGCGGCCCAGGTGTTCAATCGCTTCCCGCGCATGATCCGCGACCTGGCTCGTCAAGAGGGCAAGGAAGTGACGTTGCACATCGAAGGGGCCGATATGGAGCTGGACCGGGCGATCCTGCAAGAACTGGCCGATCCCCTCATGCACCTCTTGCGGAATGCTGTGGACCACGGCCTGGAGACGCCGGCCGAACGGGTGGCCCTCGGTAAGCCGCCTGCCGGCCAGATCAGGCTCAGCGCCTACCGACACCAGGATCAGGCGATCATTGCGGTGGAGGACGATGGGCGAGGAATGGACCCGCAGGTCTTGCGGCGGGTAGCAATAGAACGGGGTCTTATCACCGCTGAACAGGCGGCTGAACTCACTGCTGAGGAATCACTGATGCTCATCTGTCGGCCGGGCTTCTCGACTGCCCCCACGGTCAGCGACGTTTCCGGCCGGGGGGTGGGAATGGATGCAGTGCGCCGCCTGGTGGAATCCCTGCATGGTCACCTGGAGATCTACTCCCAGGTGGGACAGGGAACGCGCTTTGTGTTAAGCCTGCCCCTCACCCTGGCGATCATTCAAGCGCTCCTGGTTCGCACCGCCCATGAAACCTATGCCGTGCCGCTGATCCATGTAAGCCGAACAGAGGAACTGCTGCCCCAAGATATTCGCACTATCCAGGACCGGCCGGTGGCCGTCTTGCCCCAGGAGTTGATCGCGTTGCAGTCCCTGGCAGAACTGCTGGATTTGGCCCGGCCGGATTGGTCGGCGCTGAAACATCGGGATGAGCCACTCCCGACCCTGATCGTCAGGCATGGCGGCCAAACTGTCGGCCTGATCGTAGATGAGCTGCTGAAACGGGAGGAGATCGTGGTCAAGTCGTTGGGTGGTTTCCTGAGCCATATCCCCGGCCTGGCCGGCGCGACAGTCCTGGGTGATGGCGAGGTAGTGCTCATTTTGGACGTGGTCAATCTATTGTCGCAGGACGCCAAAAGTCAAACCGTCAGGGGCGCGTAGATGGCACGTGACGCTTGACACTGAATCTGGAGTGTGCCCCATGGAACTCGGCGAAACCCAGTTGGATGCGCTCAAGGAAGTGGGTAACATCGGGGCCGGCCATGCCGCCACAGCCCTGGCGAACCTCACCGGGCGCAAGATCACCATGACTGTGCCAGGCGTACACCTGGTCCCCCTGGAACAGGTCGCGGAACTGGTGGGCGGGTATGAGGCCCCCGTGGTCGCCGTCCTCCAGCAGTTCGGCGGCGAAGTCCGGGGCAGTATCCTGGTGGTCCTGACCGAGCCGAACGCCCACCGGCTGATCCGCTTACTCGTGACCGACGCGAGCCTGGTCGCTCAGCCCTTAGTGGCGCACGCCGGACGGTTGCGCCATGTGGTGGGCGTGCTCATCATCTCCTACTTGACTGCCCTGTCCCAGTTTGTAGGCCGTTGGCTGGAGCCAGAGGAGGCCCAGGTAGCCTTTGACATGGCCGGCGCCATCATAGATGACGTACTGGCCGAGATCAGCCAGGAAGCCGATGTGGCGCTGGTCATAGAGACCGAGTTTCACGCGCCGGATGCGATAGGAGACCTGGTGGCCGGTTATATGTTGCTGCTACCAGGTCTGGACTCGCTTAGAATGATCCTGACCGCGCTAGGGGTGGATTGACATGATGGTCAACGCACCTCCCGGTGCAGACATCGAGCATGTCCTGGTGGGCATTGGAGAGTTGGCCGTCGCCCGTCCCCCCACGATCCTGGCGGCCCTGGGTCTGGGTTCTTGCGTGGGTCTGACACTCTACGATCCGGTGAAGCACATTGGGGGGTTGGCGCACATTATGTTGCCTGCTAACCCTCAACCGGCACGCCTCCCACCCTCAGCGCGCTTTGCCGATCAGGCCCTGGCTCTGTTGATGACACGGATGCTGGAGGCCGGGGCGCATCGTGAGCGACTGGAGGCCAAGATCGTCGGTGGGGCCCATATGTTCGCTTCTCTCACCGGCCAGGGCATCGGCCAGCGCAATATCACCGCCCTGCGGCATCTGCTGCACCAGCAGGGCATCCCTCTGGTGGCGACAGACGTGGGGGGACAATGGGGGCGGTCTATCGAGTTCGATTTGCACACTGGCCTGGTGCGGGTGCGGTCCTTTCGACACGGCGAGAACTTGTTGTAATCTGACATCCGCGCGCAACTTCTGTTAGGGAGGGAACAAGGGGGGAGAACGCCTTTACGAGGCTTTCTTCCCGCACAGCGTAGCAGCGAAGGGATGCAAAGGGGGGAGTGGGGCAGTGCCCTCAGGCGTTTAATTACGCACGGATGTCAGGTTCGGGTTGTAATGGTTTGCCATTATACACATCCTATGATATAATTGAGGATGTTTCAATTTTCCAGGGAAATTTGTAATCATTACCTGCTGGGACGACTATCGGGGGGGCCATGGAAGAAGATAAAGAGCTGATCTGCCGTATTCGAGCTGGTGACACCTCGGCTTTTGAGGCTCTGTATAACAAATATAAAATACCGCTATACCGTACGGCTCTGGCTATCACCAAAGACCCCCAGATGGCTGAAGAGATCCTGCAAGATTGCTTCCTGCGGGTCTACCGCTACCTGGACCGGGTTAACGGCAATTACCCCCTGGCTCCCTGGTTACATCGGATCACGGTGAACCTCTGCTATAACCGCCTGGAGCGCAAGCGGCTTTGGTCTGTACCATTGGAGGAAGTGGTGAGTTTCCTGCGCGTGGATGCCCGGCTACTGCCGGAAAACAGGCTGGAGCGACAGGAATTGCGCCGTCTGGTGCGCGAGCATATCGCCCGACTGGGTCCCAAATATCGGGCCGTGCTGGTTCTCTATTACTTGCAGGGATTCTCCCAGAAAGAGATAGCCAATATCCTGGATTGCCCGGTGGGCACGGTCAAGTCCCGCCTGCACTATGCCTGTCAGAAGCTACGGACGAGCCTGGAAGAGGAGCTATATCGGCGAGAGCAGACCGCAGGAGGGGAAGTGGCATATGAACTGGTCCAATGAACATCACCGGCCGGGCAAAGGCCTGGTCAGCGAACTGGATAACCTGATCCAGGAGGCTCTGCTGGAGGCAGTGGAGGCCGCCGAGCCTTCCTCATTGGTTTGGGCACGCATTCGCGCCGAGATAGAAGCGGATCGCGTGTCGGTCTGGGTGGCCTGGTGGCGTCGGTTGCGGCTTGCCTGCGTGAGCAGGCTGCCACACTTGCTCTCCAATGCCACCATCGTCGCCCTGTTTCTGTTGCTGGTGGGGCTGGGCCTGCGGGAGTATAGCTTCTTCGACTATGCCACGCCCGTGACCGCGCCCAACTTTACCGGCAACGCTCAACGCCAGATCGCCACCGCCGAGCGACGTTTCTATGATCACTACCGGGTGGTGAACTATTACGCGCCACCGCCGGATGTGCCGCCGCGTGAGTGGCGTCGGTCGGCCTCGCCCCCATCGGCCCGGCCCGTCGGCCCCCAGCACCTGATCGAAGCCGCCAATCCGCTATAGATAGAAGGGGGTGACCCGGCAGGGCACCCCCTTTACTATATGGGCTGGCCCATCTTACTGGCCGAGAGAGCCTGCCCTCCTGCAGGTCAATGGGCCAGACCAGATGCCGGTAGGCGTGCCCAGATGACCGGTTGCATCGGTTGCCAGTCCCTTTCTAACCTTTTCACTACCGGACACTTTTCAATCACGAATGATGCGAATGGACGAATGACACGAATTGGTATGAAAAACATTCGTGAGATTTGCCAGATTCGGGTCATTCGTGATGAAACTT
>DAOTYG010000160.1:0-36049 GCA_034435155.1 Anaerolineae bacterium
CGTGCCGCATACCTCGATTGACACGGAGGCCCATTGGACCAAATCGGGTTGGCATGGCTGGGTCTACGGCTGGAAGCTGCACCTGGTCGTCACCGTGGCCAGCGTCTGGATCCCCTTGGCCGCCTCGCTCACCCCAGCCAATACGGCGGACAATGAGGTCGCCCCCGCCCTGATCAAGGAGCTACCCGCCGAGGTGCGCTATCTGTTGGGGGACCTCCACTACAATGCCCCCAACGTCCAGGAAGCCTGGGAAGTGGGAGACCGGCGGCTGGTCACGACGCAGTATGGTCCCTACCCGCATAGTGGCCTCGGCAAAGAAGTTCGCCGTATCTTGCACAAGCTGCGGTCGATCACGATTGAAAACTTCAACGAGCAGTTCAAGAGTATCTTCGACGGCCATGGTCAGGTTCCCACCAAGGGCGCGGTCAATACTCAGCGGCTCATCCTGGGTGCTATCTTGGTGTATCAACTGGCCTTGTGGTATCGCTTCGAGCACGGGCTGAGTTTGCGAAAAGGATTGAAGGCCTTTCTGAAGGCTACATGATGAATTATGACCAGGCCTCAACTATCTACCCTCCCGCAGGTTTGGGCGCAAGCATTCGTGAGATTCGTTCAATTGGTGTCATTCGTGATAAAAACCTCGGAGACTACCCGGTTCGCGCCAGCACCTCATCGGCCAGGGCGGCGTAGGCCAGCGCACCCTGGGAGGCGGGGGCGTAGTCCAGGATAGGCTGGCCGTAGGAGGGTGCCTCCGACAGGCGCACGTTGCGCGGGATGACCGTCTGGTAAACCTTATCTCCAAAGAAGCCGCGCACCTCGTCAATGACCTGCTGGGAGAGGTTGGTGCGGGCGTCGTGCATGGTGAGGAGGACGCCGGCCAGGTGCAGGCCCGGGTTCAGGCCATCCCGGACCAGGCCGATGGTCTGGAGCAGTTGCGACAGGCCCTCCAGGGCCAGGTACTCGCACTGCACCGGGATGAGGACGCCGTGGGCGGCGGTGAGGGCGTTGACGGTGAGCAGGCCCAGGCTGGGCGGGCAGTCTATCAAGAGGAACTCGTAGTGGTCGAGGACGGGCACCAGAGCGCGTTGGAGGCGGCGCTCCCGGTCGGGCAGGGCGACCAGTTCCACCTCGGCCCCGGCCAGGGCCGGCGCCGAGGGCGCCAGGTCCAGCCCCACCCGGCTTGTCAGCGCGATGACCTGCTGGATCGGCGTCTCGTTGATGATGACGTCGTAGACCGAGCGGGTCAGCGCGTTCTTGTCCAGACCCAGGCTGCTGGTGGCGTTGGCCTGGGGGTCGGCGTCCACGATGAGGATGCGCCGGCCCCGGGCGGCCAGGTACGCGCCCAGGTTGATGGCGGTAGTGGTCTTGCCCACGCCGCCTTTCTGGTTGGCGATGGCATACACCCTAGCCGGCATTTTCTGGCTCCAGCCTGGCCGCCACGTGTTCCAGAACCTGGCGCGCCAACTCCATTGCGGTCCGGGCCTCCTGGGGATCGGTATAGAAGCGCGAGGGCACGCCGCCGGGCAGTCCGTTGGGGTAGCGAGTGGGGATGTAATACTGATCGAGTCGCGCCGCTGGCTCCACCCGCGCCAGGTCCGGGTCGGCCTCCTTCGCCCGCTGGATCAACTCGTAGACCGAGTGGGTGAAAAAGATTTCCTCAGAGCCAACGACGCTGTACAGGAAGGCTTTGAGGGCCTTCTCAGCGGCCTGTTGGAAGTGGAACAGGGCCAGGTAGAACCGCCCCCGTTGGCGCAACTCTTCTGCGTCCTGGAACTCGTCTTGGGCGTGAGTCAGCCAGCGACGAGCTTCCTCATGGGGTTCTCTTTTCATAGATCACCTTTCCTTCCTGCAGGGCGTGGCGCAGGAAACGGCTCACCGGGAGCGTGGTCGCCAGGTCTTCCTCGGTGTAGGCCAGGATGTCGCTGGCGATGTGGCGCTCGACCCGGCTGTAAATCTCTTGCTGCCACTCCCGGCTGCTGCGGGATGGCGGCATGATGGCGATGAGGTCCAGATCGCTCCGGCGGGTCACGCGGCCCCGGGCCAGTGACCCAACCAGGATCACCTGCAACGCACCTAGTTCCTTCAACTGCTCGACAATGGCCGGGAGCGCGCGTTCCAGGTCCTGTCGTCGCTGCGCCTGTCGCGCCTGGATTTGGGCCAGAGTATCCATCGAAGCTGCCCCTCACTCCGCCCGCAAGATGTTGAAGATCGGATCCCCGTCCCGCTGCTTGAAGGTCTTTTCCAGGATGATGGTCTTGCCCTGCTCTTTGACCAGCGCCTCCCACTGGGGGAAGCGATCATAGACCACCACGTCGCCGGAGTTGAACAGGTAGAGGGTGGCCGGGTTCTGCATGTAGCCCCGGAGCTTTTCGTAGAAGGCCGGGCTGGGGTCCCGCTGATGCTCAAAGATCTCCACCGGCTGGACGCGCCCCCAGGTGAGCACGTAGATGGTGGTAGAGAGGCCCCAGTCCATCGCCACCGGGTGCGGATCGCCCCGCGCGTCCAGGTAGGCGGCCAGGTCGTGGATGGCGTCGGAGAAGCGGCTGTAACCGCCGGTGAGCGGCAGGTCCCGGTGGTACAGGGCGTCCACCCACAGGTCGCTGCCCACCAGCGCAACCACGACCAGCGCCGCGCCGGCCACCACCACCGGGCGAACCATTCTGTCAGGAGTGGAAGCTTTAGCCAGAACTTTCCGCCTCAAGGTTCCACTCCAGACACTCACCTCCCGCACGAGCAGCACCAGACTCCAGGCGATCATCATCTGCGGCAGGGGCAAAAAGATGAGCAGGTGCGTCTCCCAGAGGCCGGAGATGGTGAAGCAGCTCTCCACCAGCATCACGACGAAGATAGTGAAGATGAATAGAAATCGCCGCCAATGACCCTGCGCCGGACCTAACGTCAGCACAAACAGCACCACCACGGCCACGAGGAACGCCGTCGGGTAGATGGGATTGGCATACGGCCCGCCGATGAACCAGAAAAAGCTGCCCTCCAACACCGTGCGCAGGTGATGTAACTGCGTGACAAAGTTGCCGATGAAGTTCAGGTTGCTCACGCCGTAGGAGGTGGTGCCCAGGTTGTCGAACAGCACGTGGAGCGTGCCCTGGGTTTGCAGGTTGTAGATGAGGATGAGCGACGCGCCGCAGCACCAGGCCAGGCCGCCCAGGAGCAGTTGCCCCGGCGACAGGTCGAAAAACAGGGCCTGGATAAAGCCCCGAAGGTCACGCCGCCACAGGCGCGGGATACCCGTCACCAGCCAGCAGGCGCCGGCCAGGGCCAGGATGAACCACAGGAACAGGAACTTGGCGCTGAGTCCCAGGCCCAGGAAGAACGCGCCCAGGAGCAGCCAGCGCCGCCGCCGGGAGCGACGCCAGCGGAGCCAGGCCCACAGGCTCCCGCCCGCCGCCACCGTCATCGTGGAACTCAGGTAGATGCCCTGGCGGCTCCAGAAGACGTAGGACGGGTGGACGGCCAGCAGCAGGGCGGTGATGAGGGCCACGGGCCGGCCCAGGAACTCGCGGGTGAAGGCGTAGTAGAGCAGGAGGGCCGCCAGGCCCACCAGGGTGGTCATCAGCCGAAAGGCGATGGGTTGCGGGCCGAAGCAGGCCAGGAACGGGAGCAAGAGCAAGGTGTTCACCGTCCCCACGTAATCCGAGACCATGAGGGGGATAAAGACCGGCCCCAGGCGCAGGCCAGACCCGCGCAGCGATTCCACCGGCTGACCGGTGAGCATCTGCACCGTGGGGACGGCATCAATGGTCTCGTCGTAGAACAGGCCCGGCAGGTCCACGTTTGCCAGGCATAGGACCATGAACAGGGTTATGATGCCGGCCAGAGCCAGGGCTTCGAGCAGGGCAGACGCTCGCAGGCTCATACAAACACGATCTCCCGGGCCGCGATGTCCGTGCGATAGTGGCTGTCCGTGAACCGGACGCGCTCGATGTTGCGGTAGGCCCGGCCCCGGGCCTCGATGATGTCCCGGCCACGCCCGACCACGGTGAGCGCACGCCCGCCGGTGGCGACCAGGGGCGAGAAACCCAGGTTCCCCCGGCCCGACGATAACGCCGTGCTGTCGTGAAAGATCAGCACGCCGGGGTCAAGGGCCTCCAGGCCGATGATGGGCCAGGCCGTACTGACCAGGCGCGGATACTTGTCGCTCGCCAGGACCACGCCGCACGTGGCCTCGTCACTCCAGGAGGTCGGCTGACCATGCAGGGCATCCAGCAGCTCGCCGGCCAGGCGCGGCAATACCACCTGCGCCTCCGGGTCCCCGAACGTCGCCCGCAACCCCAGGGCGCGCCATTCGCCATCCACCGTGAACAGCACGTCCAGGTGCAGGATACCCCGGTAATCCAGGGCCTGGGCCAGGGGTTCCAGGCCCGCGGCCCGGATGCGCGCGACCAGGCCGATCGGGTTCGCCAGGCCGGCCCGGAGCGGCGAATACGCCCCCAGACCATCGGTCCCCCATCCCTGGCCCCTCTCGTCACGGTGGCGATGAGTATAGGACAGCACGGCCGGCCCCACCTCCTGGCCGGCGACAAAGGCACTGACGCTGGCCTCGATCCCGCTGACGTATTCTTCTACCAGGATGCGGGCTTGAGCCGACGTGTCCAGGATAGACTGGGCGGCCCGGCGGGCTTCCTGAGCATTGTGCGCCACGGTCGTCCAGTTGCTCGTGTGGACGCCATCCGGGCGCAGCCGCAGGGGCCAGGCTTTGTTCGCCACACAGGCGTCCAGGGCCGCCAGGTCGTTGCAGACGACGCCGGGCAGGGTGGGGATGTCCAGCCGGGCGAACAGAGCGCGCGCCAGAGAACGGCTGGTGCAGGCGTCCAGGACCTCGCCCTCTGGGGTCAGGACGGTCAGATCCAGAAAGCGAAATGCCTGGACCACGCCATCGGCCAGGGCCGCGTCGTCGGCCACCAGGGTCAGGTCCATGCGCTCGTTCCAGGCCCACGAGGCCAGGTCCTTGGGGCGGCCCGGCGTGTAGGGGACATTTTGGGCCAGGAGGGCCGTGCCGCCGTTGCCCGGCGCGCAATAGACTTGTTTTACCCGATCATCCAGCAGAAACTTCCAGGCCAGGGCGTGGGTACTGCCGCCACGGCCGATGAGCAAGACCTTCACACTCACTCTCCTGCGCCCTCGACATTGCTGGCGCGGTAGTGTATAATCCGCATGACCCTGAACCCTCCCGCAGGTTGACAACCGATGCAGACGGTCATGGGGGCGGACCTGCCGGTGTCTGGTCTGGCCTATTGCGCCCCAACCTGCGGGAGGGTGGGCACTACCTCCAGGGGTAAAAAGTCCCCACGGCGAGCAACGTCACGGCGAACTAAGCGAAGCAACCTTTTCCCGACTCAATCTTGTCGCCGCCATCGCCAGCCCCACCACCAGCCAGAACAAGGCGATCATATGGGGAAAGTCCATGTTGAAGAAATAGTGGTCGAACAGACCGGCCACCAGGCCACCAGCGATGCCCCCGGCTGCCCCCACCAGAATGCTGCGCACCTGGGGATCGCCGGCCTGATGCCAGGACTGGAACGACCGCCAGCCGAAGACGGCCATCGCCATCAGGAACGCTCCCAGGCCGATTAGCCCCATCTCTTCGGCGATGAGCATGTAGACGTTGCTCACACCGATGTACAGGTCAATGGTGGGCGCGGCCCCGAACCCCACCCCGAACCACGGGTAGCGTGCGATGAGGCGCAGGGCGTCCTTGTACTCGCCCAGGCGCATGGCGGCGGCCTTGTCCTGCACCTGCAGGCCAGAGATGAGGTGACTGATGAACACCTGGGTCTGGGGTAACAGCAGTAATACCACTGCTCCACCCAGGAAGACCAACCATCCGGTCAGGCCCGGGCCTGGCACTCGCCGGTCAATCGCCGTGCCGATGAGGAATACCGCCGCCGCCAGTCCGATCCACGACCCCCGCGAGAAGGTGAGCAACATGCACAACCCCATCAGCGCCAGCATCGGCGCGACGTAGAGCCGGCGCAATACCGGCTTGGGCGAGAACAACTGGCTGGTGGCAAGGGCCATCGTGATCAGAAGCAGCCCACCCAGGACGTTGGGATCGTTGGCCGTGCCGGTGGCGCGCAGTGGCAAGGTGGGATTATCCTCGATGTAGCGTAGCACCACCGAGCCGGCGGGGAAATAGTGTAGCACGCGGAGGTAGCTCAGGAGTTGCACAGTGAGGTGGGTGGGCAGGGCATAGAGCACCGTGGCGATGATCGCGGCCCCGCAGCCACCCAGGATGAGCAGGGTGGTCAGGCGGCGCAGATGCTCCGGCGTGCGGACCGTATTCACCACCACGAAGTAGAGCGCAATCGCCAGCAACACATCGGCGAAGCGGCGCAAGATGGTGGCGCCAGGGGCCGCGTAGCCGGTCCCCAGCACGAACGAGACGACCGCCAGGCCCATAAAGATCAGCACCGGCGCGTCCAGCGGAGAGCGGATGAGCCGGTCCCCGGCCCGGGTCATGAGCCGGAAGCCCCATACCAGGAACAACACCACCAGGATCGCATCCAGGAACGTGGGGTAGAAGCCGATGCGCACCGGGATGGCGGCAAAGGGCAGCAGGCAGATCACGCCCACCAGGGCCGTCAGGCCCCACCACATGTTGGTGAGCAGCACCAGTCCGGCCGCCAGCCCGCCGATCACTGCTGCCGCCTTGAGTGGCGTCAGCGCGGCCACGAACACGCCAAAGGCCAGGCCCACTGCCACGCAGCCGAGAAAGAGCAGCAGACGGACCGGCCAGCGGTCCTGGTGTTGGAGAAAGAAGTTGATGAAGGGCATGATTTCACTCCGTGGCTCAGTATAGCGGCGGCAGCGAGCCTTGTCAAGGCCCTGCGAACACACGGGGGGAAGCTGGTCTACGATCAAGTGAGGCGCGTCATGGATGGGTTCCATGCTCGCGGTGGGTGTTTCACCCACCGCCGGGCGCGGGGTCGCAGACCCCGCGCGAGCACATATTATACGAATGAGGCGCGTCATGGATGGGTTCAAATCATTGATGAAAGAGCTGCAAGCCTGGCTACTGTGGTTCGTGGTGACTGCGGTGGGTGCGGCCCTGGGGCTGATCATGACTCTGACCACGGCCCAACTGGCTGGCGCGCTCCTGCCAGCCGAGGTGAGCGCGCTCCTGGGCAGTATCATGGGCGGCGCACTCATGGGGCTTGTACAGTGGCTGTTCCTGCGCCCGGTGCCTAAAGGCGTCCCCGGTTGGCTGCTGGCGACCGGTTTGGGTTGGGCCGCCGCCCTGGTGATCGTGACGCTGCCGGGCCTGGTGACGGACCTGGTCGCGGTCTGGGTCATGGGCGCAGCCGGGGGCAGCTTCATACTGGGTCTGGCGCAATGGTTGGCCCTGGATGCGACCCAGATGCGGCGTGGGGAATGGTGGTTGGTGACCGCCATCGGCTGGACGGCCGCCTGGGGCTGGGCTACCTTGCTGGGGCCCGGCGATGGTCCGGCCACGTTCGCCGGCGGGCTCATCGGGGCTGCCGTGGCCGGCACCACTGGCCTGGTACTTATTGGGATCGTGGCCCTGGCGACGCTGGTCCTCCTCTTCCCCCGGTTCTGGAAACGCACCAGGGAGGACTTGGACCCAGACGGTTCGGACAGTGGCGACTGAGCCTATCCGAAAAAGCGTCATCCTCCCCCAGGTTTTAGAACCTGAGGGAGGGTACCAGGACCGGGTCGGACCTGGCTCAGGTCCCCGTGTTTAGCAGGTTCAGCAGATAAGCCTTGTGTTCGGCAAAGGCCGGCGTGGTGACCAGGTCGCGCTGGCGAGGCCGGGGCAGGGCCACATCCAGGACGGCCCGCACCCGGCCCGGCCGCCTGGTCAGCACGACCACCCGGTCGGAGAGGAAGACGGCCTCCTCCACATCGTGGGTGATGAACAGCACGGTGTGCCGGAATCGTTCCCATACTTCCAGGAGCCATTCTTGCAGCTCGGACCGGGTAAGGGCATCCAGCGCCCCGAACGGCTCGTCCAGCAGCATCACGTCGCGGTGACAGAGGAACGTGCGCAGCAGGGCTGCTCGCTGGCGCATCCCGCCGGAGAGGGCGGCCGGATAGGCCCGCTCGAACCCTGCCAAACCGAAGAGGGGCAGCAACTCGCGGGCCTCCTGACGGGCCGCCGCGCGCGATTGGCCGGCGATCTCTGGCCCCAGCACAGCATTATCCAGCACGTTCCGCCAGGGCAGGAGCAAATCTCGTTGGGGCATGTAACCCAGGCGCCCGGCCCGGCGCGTTGCCAGTTCCCCATCCAGCCAGATCTCGCCTTGATCCGGCTCCAGCAACCCACAGATGATGTTGAACAGCGTGCTCTTGCCGCAGCCGCTCGGCCCGATGAGGGTGACGAATTCGCCAGCCTGGGCCTTCAGGCTCACGTCCTCCAGGGCCTGGACGAACCGACCGTCCACCCGGAAGGCCTTGCTCACGCCCCGCAGCTCGACTTTAGGGTAGACCCCAGAGGTCTCCGAGACCCCTGGGGTCTGGTGGACCTCGGTCACGGCAGGAACTCGGTGGTGAAGGCCTTGGCCGGGTCAATGCGCCGGGGGATCAACCCCTGGTCAGCCATCCAGTCGGCGTAACGCTGCCAGACCTCCAACGTCTGTTCACCCCAGCGTTTCGCGTCGGCCTGATAGCGTGGGCTGAGCCACTGCTGGCTCCGGCGCACCAGCTCCGGGTTGCTCTCCGGCGCGGCTTTGAGTAGCACCTCGGCCGCCTCGGCCGGATGCTCGATGGCATAACGATAACCCTGGCTGGTGGCGGCCAGGAAGCGTCGGGCCAGGTCCTTGCGCCCGGCCACGGTCTTTTCCGAGGCGATGATGACCGGCGTATAATAGTCGGGCACGCATTTCACCCAGTCGGACAGCATGACAATGTTCAGCGGTTCGCCGCGTACCTCGGCCTCGATCCCCGTCCAGCCGTAAAAGATCCAGGCCAAGTCCACGTCGCGCTGGGTGACGACAAAGTAATCGGCCCAGCCCACGTCAACGAACTCGATCTTGCTGGCGTCGCCGCCGTCGCAGGCCAGCAGGGCGGTGAGCATGGCCTTCTCGATGGGCGAGCCGAACGCGCCGTACTTTTTGCCCTCAAAGTCCTTGGGGCGCACCAGTCCTTTGGCCTTCGGCGAGGCAAAGCCGGAGGTGTTGTGCTGGATGATGGCGGCGATGCTGACCACCGGCACATCCTCGGCCCGGGCATGAGTGACCTCCTCCTGGTACGAGATGCCAAAGTCGGCCTGGCCGGCTGCCACCACCTGGACCACCGTGTTCTCCTGCGATGGCTCCACGATGCGCACATCCAGCCCCTGCTCCTTGTACCACCCTTTGGCCTGGGCCACGTAGAGGCCGGTATGGTTCGTGTTGGGCACCCAGTCCAGCATCATCGTGACTGGGGTCAAGGGGCCTGGTCCGGCTCCCGGCACATTGCACCCGGCCAGCCAGATCACCAACAAGTTGACCAATATCGCGATCATGATCCGCTTCATTCAATACCTCCTGAACGCTTGTTGCTCGTTGCTCGTTGCTGGTTGCTCGTTGCTCGTTACTGGTTGCTCGTTGCTCGTTGCTCGTTACTGGTTGCTCGTTGCCGTTCACTAACCACCAGCTTCCAGCAACAAGTAACCAGATCAGTCACCAGCTTCCAGCAACGAGTAACCAGCTATCAGCCACCAGCTTCCAGCAACGAGTAACCAGTTCAGCCAACAGCTTCTAGCTTCCAGCTCCCAGTTCTTCCCAGACCTCTTCTCGCCCGGCGAAATACCAGGGCAAGGTGGCCCGCTCCAGCACCTTCACGGCCGCGAACAGCGCGATACTCAACAGCGACGTGATGGCGATGGCGGCGAAGACCCGGTCGGTGAGAAAGCTCTTGGACGAACGGGTCATGAAGATGCCCAGGCCCACGCTGGCTCCCACCCATTCGCCGATGATGGCCCCGATGACGCTATAGGTGACGGCGATCTTGAGGCCGCTAAAGAACGAGGGCAAAGCGGCCGGCACCCGCACCGTGGTGAATATCTGCCGCCGCGACGCGCCCATCGCCCGCAGCAGGTTGATCAGCTCCGGGTCGGCGCTCCGCAGGCCATCGGCGGTGCCCACGGCCACCGGAAAGAAACAGACCAGCGCCACCACGAGCACCTTGGGCAAAATATCATAGCCGAACCAGATGATGAGCAGGGGGGCCAGGGCCAGGATGGGGATCGTTTGCGAGGCCACCAGCAGGGGATAGAGGGCCCGCCGTAGCGTTGCCGAGAGGTCCACGGCAAAGGCCAGGAGCAGGCCGGTGATCAGCGCCAGGGCCAGCCCCAGCAATGTCTCGCTCATGGTCTGGGCGATGTGCGGTCCCAGGAGTGGTGCGGCCTCCACCCCGGCCGCCACGATCTGCGTGGGGGCCGGCAGCAGCCACCTGGGCACATCTGATACCCGCACCAGGATTTCCCACAGGGCCAATAACCCGGCCAGCAGGACCGTCGGCGGACCGTATTGCCCCAACCACCGATGCCAGGATACAGGATGCAGAATGCAGAATGCAGGTTTCACACCCCAAGCCTCACGCAACACGAATCACGTTTTACGTTTCACGTTTGACGGCTGTGAATCACCAACAGCACGCCTTCCCCCACCTGCAACCGGGCCTCTGCCGCTGTCATCACGTTGCTGATGCCCCGGGCCAGGGCAAAATACAGCGTGCCGTTATCCAGCCCATATTCCAGACCGGTCGTGGTGATACCGGTCACGTTACCCCGCAGAGGCAATAGGGAGACGGTATCGCCGCTGACCCCGTGCAGGAGGCACTCTTGCCCTCCACGTACTGCCTGGGCAGTGGTGGCTCCAACCACCAGGCGAACCTTCACATCAGCCAGGGCCGGGTGCGCCAGCAACAGCACGTTGGCGAGGGTCTGATCCAGCCGGTCGCCCACGGCTCCCAAGACGGTTATCTCCGTGGCCCCACGCTCCACTGCATAGAGCAAAGCCAGTTCCAGGTCGGTCTCGTTCTTGCGGGTTGGGTAGGCCAGCAATTGACAATTGGCAGTCGCCAGTTGTTCTCGTTCGTCAATATCCAGCGAGTCCAGGTCACCCACGATGGCGTGAGGCGATAGGCCCAGGGTCCGGGCGTGGCGCAGGCCCCCATCGGCGCAGACGATGAGATCGCCGGGCTGGAATTGTCTCCGCGCCCAGACCGGATCGCCGAGGTCACCATTAGCCAAGATGATCGCGCGCACAGGCTCTCCCAACAGAAAAACCGCCCATGCCGGCGGTTTTTCTCCACTTTATTGCTTCCCTGCGCCGGCATTACCCAGATCAGGTTCCAGGGGTCGGGGCCTGGCCCCCTCTCAGCCTGGCGCGCCAACGCACGCCGCAGCTCCCCCAGCAACTTACGCTTATTCGATTGGCGGGTATAGTATACCACAGTAGATTGAACGCTGTCAATCAGCTTCATCCTGGGCCGGGTCTGAGATCCACAACGCCCGCCGAAGCGGGCGTTGTAAGTCTCTGGGGGGTCTTCCCACCTGGCCCGAACTCACATCCGCGACAGAATGTCGGACTTTTTCGCCTGGTACTCCTGGATCGTGATCAGGCCCTCGTCCATCATCTGCTTGAGCTGGCGCAGCGTCTCCACCTCCTCCGCGTCAGGGGGTGTTTCGGCCAGCGCGTCCACGTAATCCTTCGCCTCTTTCAAGCCCATCGCCGTTCGCTCCCGGACCAGCTTGATGGCCTCGATGCGTTGGCCTAGCGCCAATAGCTCCTGCGCCTCCTGGCGAGTCTGCGGATCAACGCGCGTCGGCAGCCGGGATGCTGGGGTGACCGGCCGGCCCGCATCACCCCAGGTCCGCTGCACGTTCCTCGTCCACCGTATCCAGCCCAGCGAAAAGAGGACAGCCAGCGGCACCAAATATGTGACGCACATGGCCGGGAAGGCCAGGTTGTCTCGCCCGGGGATTCGCTCGCCCTCCGCGCCGATGCAACTCGTGTCGCCGTTCCAGACCGCCTCGCCCGGGCTGTATGGATTGTGCAACACGTAAGGGACTGCCGTCCCGCCATTGGGGCAGAGGAACCAGTCCGCCAGGCGCAGGCTGGCCGGTACGATGATCACCCCCGGCCCGGCGCACATGGCGGCGATGAAGGCCGCCACACCCGCTGGCACGATCAGGCGGGCCAACAACCTGGGTATGAACATTTGAGCATCCCCCCTCTTGCTTGCCCGATTACAGGCCCTTCGTTAAATCCCATAGTTTCACCAGGCCGCCTTTGCCAGCCGAGACCAGGGTTTGGCCGTCCGGGGAGAAGGCCACGCTGCTCACCTGGTCCACGTGCCCGCTCAGGGTTCGCAGCAACTGCCCGGTCGCCATGTTCCATAGATGAATTGTGCCCTCGCTATTCCCCGAGGCCAGGGTCTGACCATCTGGGGAGAAAGCCACGCTGACGGTGTCTCGATATCGGCTGGATGAGCGAATTTCCAGAGTCCGCACCAGTTGGCCGGTCGCTACGTTCCACAGTTCCACCATGCCGCCAGCGTTTATATCACCGCTGGTTCCTGCAGCCAGGGTCTGGCCATCCGGGGAGAAAGCCACGCCCCGCAGGCTCTTCCAGAACCCTCTTTGTTCGCCGGGCTTGCGCAGTTCCTGGCCCGTCGCTACGTCGCACAGTACGACGTACGAATCGTGCTGTACCCACGAGGCCAGGGTCTGACCATCCGGCGAGAACGTGACGGTAGCAAAGGCCGTCTCCGCCTTGTTACGCGCCCCCTTGAGCATGCGCGCCTGTCCTGTGGCGACGTCCCAAAGCATCACTGTGCCGGTGGCATTTCCCGCCGCCAGAGTCTTGCCGTCCGGCGAGAAAGCGACCCCCTGCGCACGCTCGCCCGGCCCGGCAACAGCGAGGGTTCGTAATCGCTGCCCGGTCGCCGTGTCCCACAGTTCCACTGCTGCATCGGTGCTGACCACAGCCAGAACTTTGCCATCTGGAGAGAAGGCCAGGCTGTTCGGGTTCCTTGTGGTTTGCCGTTCCCGGATGCCCAGGGTGCGAATCAGCTTCCCGGTTGCCGTATCCCACAGTTTACCCAGGATTTGCGTGCCGTCCTTGTTGTGACTTGCTGAGACCAGCGTTTTACCATCCGGCGAAAAGGCGACAACGTATACCTCGCCGTCATGGGGCAGGATCGTCCGGTCCCCCACCAGCGGTCCCAGCCATCCTACGAGCTGTTCTACTGGACGAAGGCCGTATCCGGCTCCGAAGCCGCGCTTGATTTGAGGAGGACGGCCCCCGTCAAACACCTTTTTGCCGATCACTGTGCCGTCTTTGAATTGGACCAGCCGAACATCCCATTTGACCTGATAGGCCGGCTGCCCATCCGTGTAGCTGCCCTGCTTAGTCCGGCTCTCTCGAATGCATACCAGGGTCTGCACCTCCGAGGGGGATATGGATTCGATAGAAGGAATACTCTGGAAAGACCAGTCTTCTCCTTCATACTCCTTGTTTACCAGGGCGAATACGGGCGATGCCGGCGCGCGGGCCGTCACCGTCGCCGTGGGGGCAAAGGCGCACGCGCAGAGGGGACTGGCCGTGCGCAGCAGCGGCTCGGGGTTTGGCGTGGCCGTCGGCTTCGGGGTTGGGGATGGGCGTGGAATTGTCGGTGCGCTAACTGCCGTCGGTACACGCGTGGCCGTCGGCACAGGGAGAGCGGTGGGCGCCGGGGGCCGCGTAGACACCGCCGTCGGTGTGTCCACCGGGGCCAGGCCGCAAGGTGGCGCGATCAGCGCAAACAGGAAGACCGTGAGCAGGTGAGCTATTTTCCGGGCCGGGAGGATATGGAACATCGCGCCTCCTATACCTGATGGTCTTGTTGAGAGGTCCGTTAGCGATCTTCACCTGGCTCTCACCGCGTTTTCATGATACCACACTGTGGATCGAGCGTCAAGAGTGGATTCAGAGCACGACATGGATTCTTCACCCGGATACACGGATAGGCACTCCTACAATCCGTGTATCCGTGACCGATCTGTGTCGTGCTGAGTATGGCCTTGACGCCGCGCGCCCCCTCTGCTAAGATCACCACACTCGCTTTGCTCGCCCGGCGAGAATATCACGTGAAAGGGGTACACTCATGGCAGATAGTTCCCTGGTCATCGGCCCCACGTTCGAGGAGATGCTGCATCCCTGGCACATGGACCCGGCTACCCGCCAGCGGGCGCGGGAGATGATGATCCAAGACCCCCTCGATCCCATCAACCTGTACAACATCACCTGGCGCGACTATGACAATCACATCTACTACCAGGTGCTGCCGCCTCAACTCACCGGCGTAGAGGCTCCTATAGTGGTCCTGTACTCCAAAGACTTTCCCACCGGCTCCCACAAGGTCGGGGCCACATACTCGGTGCTTGTCGAAAAGGAGCTGACCGGCGAGGTGGACCCGACCCGCCATACCCTGGTCTGGCCCTCCACCGGCAACTATGGCATCGGTGGGGCCTGGGTGGGTTGTCGCATGGGCTTCGACTCCATCGTCATCCTGCCGGAGGAGATGAGCCAGGAGCGGTTCGACATCGTGCGCGCCTATGGCGCGCGCCTGGTCCTCACCCCCGGCTGCGAGAGCAACGTCAAGGAAATATACGACAAGTGCGCCGAATTGAAACGCCAGGACCCGAACCGTATCCGCATTCTCAACCAGTTCGAGGTTTTCGGTAACTATCGCTTCCATTACTACGTCACCGGCAATACCATCGTGGAGCTGGCGGCTGAGTTGCGCGAAAAGGGCATCGGCAACGGCCGGATCGCCGCCTTTGTCTCGGCCATGGGGTCGGCCGGCACCATCGCCGCCGGCGACCGGCTCAAGCAGGTATGGCCGGACCACAAGATCGTGGGCCTGGAACCCATCCAGTGCCCCACCCTCTACTGGAACGGCTACGGCGGCCACGACATCCAGGGCATCGGCGACAAGCACGTGACCTGGATCCACAACGTGCTGAACATGGACGCCATCATGGGCGTGGATGACATTGAGTGCAAGATGGGCTTGCAGTTGCTGGTGGAGGAGGCCGGCTGGCGCACGATGATCGAGCGGTATGGCGTGCCGGAGGAGGCGGTGCGCCGGATGAGTACCATCTTTGGCATCAGCGGCGTCTGCAACGTCCTGGGGGCCATCAAAACCGTCAAATGGTATGGCCTGGGCAAGAATGATGTGGTGGTGACCATCTGCACTGACGCGATTGACCGCTACCATTCGGTGATGGCCCAGATGACGGCCACCTACGGTCGTATGGACGAGACCGAGGCCGCCGTGCGGCTGGTGAGCATCTTCCACAAACAGAAGCTGGACTGGATCTGCGAGGGGACGCGGGAGGCGCGCCAGCGTTGGCACAATTTAAAGTACTACACCTGGATCGAGCAGCAGGGCAAGACCCTGGAGGAACTGAATGCCCAGCGTGACCCGGACTACTGGCGAGCGCAACAGGCCCGGGTCGCCGAGGTAGACAGGCTCATCAAACAGGCGCGCCGGTAGGGGTGTTGCCTCGTGCCCACGCTCTGCGTGGGCACGCCGGGGATGCTCTGCCTCGTGCCCACGCTCTGCGTGGGCACGCCGGGGATGCTCTGCCTCGTGCCCACGCTCTGCGTGGGCACGCCGGGGATATTGCCTCGTGCCCACGCTCTGCGTGGGCACGCCGGGGATATTGCCTCGTGCCCACACTCTGCGTGGGCACGCCGGGGATGCTCTGCCGCGTGCCCACGCTCTGCGTGGGCCGCCGGGGATGCTCTGCCTCGTGCCCACACTCTGCGTGGGCACGCCGGGGATGCTCTGCCGCGTGCCCACGCTCTGCGTGGGCACGCCTGGGAACAGGATACTCGAATGAAACCGTTGGACGACCAACCGGGTCGGGCCTGGGCCGTGCGGGGACAGAGCTTCCCGCCGCGCATCCTCTTCACCCGGCCCTCGCGCACCGTGCCCATCAGCATCACCGGGCCGGATTGCGCCCTTGACTGCGCCCACTGCGGCCGGCGTTACCTGGCCCACATGGTCCCGGTCGAGCGGGCGGCGACCGACCCGCGGGTGCGCCAGGCCACCAGCCTCCTCATCTCCGGCGGCTGCGACCCGGCCGGGCGTGTCCCGGTGCGGGAACATCTGCCGGCCATCCGGGCGCTGGCCGCCGGCAAACGCCTCAACTGGCACGTGGGCCTCATCACGGCAGAGGATGCGGCCGCCATCGCCCCCCTGGTGGACACGGTCTCGCTGGATTTCGTGGGGGACCGGGCCACGATCCAGGAGGTCTATGGCCTCTCAGCCACGGTGGATGATTACGCGGCGGCCTACCGGCGGCTCCGCGCCCACGGCCTGCGCGTGGTCCCCCATCTCACCATCGGGCTGCGCGGTGGCCGGCTGGGTCACGAGGGACCAGCCCTGGACGCGCTGGCGGAACTTGACCCGCCGGCCCTGGTCTTTCTGGTCTTCATCCCCACGCCGGGCACGCGCTATGCCGACTGCCGACCGCCGGGCGTAGACGATGTGACGGCCATTCTATGCCAGGCGCGGGTGCGCTTCCCGCACAAGCCGCTGCTGTTGGGCTGCATGAGGCCCGGCGGCGCGTATCGCACCCGGCTGGACGTGCTGGCCGTGCGCGCCGGGGTCAACGGCATCGTGCAGCCGGCCCCGGCCGCGCGTCGGCTGGCCGAATCGCTGGGCCTGGCGGCCATGCCCGGCGACGAATGCTGCGTGTTGACGCCGGGTGTATAATGACCGTGACGTAACCAGGTTCGGGCGTTTTCGCGGGAAACACGGTTCGAAAGCAACTGCGGGAGGGCAGGCTGAGCAATTACACCGTGACAAACTCAGGAGGTGCAGCCATGTTAAAAACACGATTAGCCGATCCGAACGCCCTGTTCACCACGACCGAGGTAGCGCGCCTGGTCAACACCAGCGTCTCCACGGTGCGCCGGTGGGTGCGCACCGGCCGGCTGCGCTCACAGAAAGTGGGCCGGTTGCACCTGGTGCGCCCGGCCGACCTGGAGGAGATGTTCGCCCGGGAAGAAGAAGAACTCAGCCCTGAAGCCCTGGCCTATTGGGAACAGCGTTTTCCGGTTTGGACGATGGACAACCCACTCATGCAATTGGCTGGCATCGGCGATAGTGGGCTGACGGATGTTTCGGTGAACCACGACAAATATGTCTACCGTAAGGATTGGGAGGAGCGATGAGGTACGTTCCTCAACCGATTCGTGGGCGGTTCGTGTTTGTGGACACCAGCGCATACTACGCTCACGTAGATGCCAGAGACGCGCACTATGCTGCTGCACAAGCTTTCTGGCGTCAGGCCGAAGCCCACAAATTGACCTTGTTCACCACCAACTTCGTGCTGGCCGAGACCCATGCCCTGATCCTGAACACGCGGCGATTGGGCTACTGGATAGCCCGGCGGTTTGTGGAGGGTCTATTACTAACTCCACTGGCCCTCGAGCGCGTGCTGCCGCAGGACGAGGAGCGTGCCTGGGCGATCATCTGCCAGTACGAGGACAAGCCCTTCACCTACGTGGACGCTACGAGCTTTGCGGTGATGGAACGGCTGGGTGTGCAACGAGCCTTTGCCTTTGATGACCATTTTCGTCAATACGGGTTCACTGTACTGCCGGAGGAACCAGGCCAGTGATCCGTGTCTCCCTTGGCACGGCCATCGCCCTGGGGCTGGCCGAGGCCCGCGCTGACGTGTTGCCCACCACGGCCTACCTGATGGTGGGCGAGCGCTGCGTTCACGATTGCGCCTTTTGCGCCCAGGCCCGGGCCAGCACGGCCCGGACCGATGCCCTCTCCCGTGTCACCTGGCCCCCCTTTGCTGAGACGGTAGTGCTGGATGCCCTGACCCCGGCCGTCGCCAGCGGACGCGTCCGGCGCGTCTGCTTTCAGGCCACGGCCGGCCCGGGCATCATCGCCGAGGTGGTGCGACTGGCCGGGACGGTGCGCGCCATCGCGGACGTGCCGGTCAGCACCTCAGCCAGGCCGGATTCGTTGGCCGACCTGGACGCGCTATTGACGGCCGGGGTGGAGCGCGTGGGCCTGAGCCTGGACGCGGCATCGCCGGCCGTCTATCGCGCCGTGAAAGGGGGCGACCTCGAGGCCGCCTGGGACTTGCTGGCGACGGCCGCCCGTCGTTACCCGGGCCGCATCGCCACCCATCTCATCGTGGGCCTGGGCGAGTCTGAGCGGGAGATGGTGAGCGCGATCCGGCGTGCCCACGACCTGGGCGTGACTGTGGGTCTCTTTGCCTTCACGCCGGTGCGCGGGACGGCGTTGGAGCACCGGTCACCGCCGGACCTGGCGCACTATCGGCGGATGCAGGCGGCGCGCTACCTGATCATGTACGGGCATGATGCCGGCTTCCGCTTCGACGGCGCGGGGCGGTTGGTCAGCTTTGGGCCAGGAGAGGATGAGCTGAGAGGATTGCTGGCCGATGGGGCGGCCTTTCGCACGTCCGGCTGCCCGGACTGCAACCGGCCTTACTATAACGAACGGCCAGGCGGCGTGATCTACAACTATGCCCGGCCGTTGACGGGGGAAGAGATCGAGTTGGCGATAGCCGCCGTCAGGCAGACCCCTGGTGTCTGTTAGACACCGGGGGTCTTTCATCGAATCCAGGACAGGCCCGAATCCGGGTCCAGGTGCGCCCCCTGGGTGACCTGGCGGTGGTTCGATGGCACGGCCGTGCCATCGGGGCCAAACGTCACATCCACCACCCACAGGTCAAAATAACCGGTGGGATTGGAGAGATAGGCGATCATGCCACCGTCGGGCGACCAGGCCGGGGCGCGGCAAGTCCCGGCGGCGGTGATGGGCGCGGCCTGGGACCCGTCCGGCCGGGCCACCCAGATGTCGTGCCGACCCTCGTGGCGGACCACATAGGCGATGTGCTGGCCGTCAGGTGACCAGGCGGGGTCATAGGCCCCGCCTTTTTCATTGGTGACCGGTGTCCAGGCTGAGGTAGCCAGGTCGAACAACCAGACCTGGCAGGTCTTGTCGCGGTAGGCTGCCAGAAGCAGCTTCCCCCCGTCTGGCGACCAGTCCAGCCCCACAATGCCGCCATGTAGCCCGGTCACCGTCGCCACCTGACGCTGATTCTGGCCGCTGGGGGTCATCATCCACAACTGGAGATCCGTGGTCCCGAAATCCGACAGATAGGCGATCTGCGGCGTGGTCGCGGGTGTGGACCATACCGGCCGAAAGGCCCAATGGTTGTCCGGCCGGGCCGGGGCCTGGTAGTGAGTCAGGAGTTGCAGGCTGCTGCCGTCGGCCGGCAGCCGGGCGATGTCAGAGCCGTTCTGACCGATCTGGACGCAGGCGATCTCCTGCCCGTCTGGCGACCAGCGGGCCTGGCGCAGGTTGCCGGCGTGGGTGAGCCGGGTAAAAGTTCCCCCCTGGAGCAGCCACAGGTCGCCGTTCTTGACCAGCAGCACCTTGCCGGGTAGCTGCGGCGGGATGCGGGTGTTGATGACCGCGGTGGGCGTGGTGACGATGAGCGTCGGCCCGGCATCGCACCCGGCCATGATCAGCCCGGCTCCGGCCAGCACCAGCAAGGCCCATGAGAGTGTTTTTTTCACGTTGCTCCTCCATCATTGGACTCACACCACAAGGAGTAGAGGCTTTAGCCGGTTTGCCGTCTGTGACGGGCATGTCCGCGAAAACACCCGAACCTGCGGGAGGGTGAGCAGTTACATCATGGCTCCTAGTTTACACGATCTGCCGCCTTTTGTCACGTGGTGTCCTACTACCTGGGTCGTAGGCAAAAACAGTCTTCAGGCTGATTGACCTTTCAAGGTGGCTGTGGTATGCTAGGCCTGGATATGAGGAGGGATACCTCATATCCTCTCTTCCTCTCCGATGAGGGCGCAAGCCCTCAAACCATCTCCCCGCAGGCCGCCGGCCCCCCAGCCGGCGGCCAACTTTTAAGCCCCCATAATTTTCAAATGAGATGCCGGCGTAGAGACTTCAGCCGGATTTCCCGCCTGAAGGCTCGATTCCGGCGTGTTATTTTTGTGCTCGTGCCGGGTCTGCGACCCCGCGCCGGCGGCGGGTGGCACACCCACCGCGAGCGAAGGGGTTTTTTTCGGAGGAGGACGCTTGCCTCGCGCCGCGAATTATAATATAATGCAACCCGCGTGATAGGGCCTGCCCGCCCGCAGGTTCGTGCGTTTTCGCAGACCCGCCCGTGGATGGCGCGCAGACAGGAGACACAGTTCCCAGCAACCGGCGAGAGGGTAGGCTGAGCTCCTTGGCGCCCCGAGTTCTTGACAAACGAGGAACGCGGATTCACGCGGATTTTCGCAGATATTTTTGAAATCAGCGTTTATCCGCGTTCGAAGAAACTCGTTGGTTTGAGGCGAAGCTCCGCCGGGCAATTACACAAGGTCAAGGTAGTTGCACCGGACCGTTATTCACACGAGGACTGCACTTGAACCGAACAGCTCTGACAGCCCGTGAATGGTGGCAAGGCTTTCTCCATGAGATCCTGGAGACGGCCATCATCACCCTGTTTGTCTTCTTTGTGCTCCAGATCGGTATTCAGAACTACAAGGTGCTCGGCTCCAGCATGGAACCGAACCTGCACCAGGACCAATATCTGCTGGTGAACAAGCTCGAATACCGGTTGCATCCGCCGGCCCGGGGCGACATCATCGTCTTTCATTACCCCAACAACCCGGCCGACGACTATGTTAAACGGGTCATCGGCCTGCCCGGCGAGACTGTCGAGATCAAAGACGGTCAGGTATTCATCAACGGTGTGCCCCTGGAGGAGCCTTACCTGCGCGGCTCCACCCCCACCAACTATAGTGGTGTGGTGCCAGCCGAGTCCGTCTTTGTCCTGGGTGACAACCGGGGCAACTCCAGCGATTCGCGGATGTGGGGCGCGTTGCCGTACAAGTATATCGTGGGCCGGGCCGTATTGTGCTACTGGCCTCCAGAGCAATGGGCGATCTTGCCTGGTTATAGCTATGCCAGGCCGTGAAACGTAAAACGTGAGACCTGTGACCTGCGACCTGCAACCTGCGACCTGCGACCTGCAACCTGTGACTTGAGACCTGAGACCGGAGGTAGACCCGTGTTTGATCCAGCGCAATTGAAGGAACTGACCCAGGCCCAACAGGAATGGAGTGAGACCACGCTACGCGAGACGCTGGAAAAAGCCCCGGAGCGCCAGCCCGAGTTCATCACCACCAGCAGCCGGCCCGTCCGCCGGCTCTACACCCCCCTGGATATAGCGAACGTAGACTATCTGCGCGACCTGGGGTTCCCCGGCGAATACCCCTATACGCGCGGCATCCACCCCACCATGCACCGCGGCCGGCTCTGGACCATGCGCATGTTCGCCGGGTTCGGCACGGCCGAGGAGACCAACGCCCGCTACAAGTACCTGCTGGAGCACGGCGAGACCGGCCTCTCCGTGGCCTTTGACATGCCCACCCTCTACGGTTACGATACCGACGATCCGGAGGCCGAGGGTGAGTTCGGCAAGTGCGGCGTGGCCGTCAGCTCCCTGGCCGACATGGAGATCCTCTTTGATGGTATCCCCGTGGACCGGATCACCACCTCCATGACCATCAACTCGCCGGCGGCGGTCATCTGGGCCATGTACATCGTCGCCGCCGAGAAACGGGGTATCCCGATGCACGTCCTGGGCGGCACCATCCAGAATGACATCTTGAAGGAATATATCGCCCAGAAGGAGTTCATCTTCCCGCCAGAGCCGTCCATGCGCCTGGTGGTGGACACCTTCGAGTTCGGCGCGCAGTACCTGCCGCGCTGGAACACCATCTCCATCTCCGGCTACCACATCCGCGAGGCCGGGGCCACCGCCGCCCAGGAGTTGGCCTTCACCCTGGCCGATGGCCTGGAGTACGTGCGCTGGGGCCTGGCGCGGGGGCTGGATATAGACGACTTTGCGCCGCGTTTGAGCTTTTTCTTCAACGCCCACAACGATTTTTTTGAGGAAATAGCCAAGTTCCGGGCCGCGCGGCGCATCTGGGCGCACGAGATGCGCCATACCTTCGGGGCCAGGAATCCCCGCTCGTGGTGGCTGCGCTTCCACACCCAGACGGCCGGCTGTTCTCTCACCGCCCAGCAGCCGGAGAACAACGTCGTCCGCACGGCCATCCAGGCCCTGGCGGCGGTATTGGGCGGCACCCAGAGCCTCCATACCAACAGCATGGACGAGGCCCTGGCCCTGCCCTCGGAGTACGCGGTGCGCGTGGCCCTGCGCACCCAGCAGATCATCGCCCACGAGTCCGGCGTGACGAACACGGTGGACCCGCTGGGCGGCAGCTACTTCTTGGAGGCGCTGACGGACGAACTGGAGGCCGAGGCCCGGGACTATTTCCGGCGCATCGAGGCCCTGGGGGGCGTGATCCCGGCCCTCCAGAAGGGCTTTTTCCAGCGCGAGATCGCCGAGAGTGCGTCGCGCTACCAGTACGAGATCGAGACCAAACGCCGGATCGTGGTGGGCGTGAACGAGTACACCACCGATGAGCCGCTGCGTATCCCGTTGCTCAAGATGGACCCGGAGGGCGAACGCCGCCAGCGCGCGCGCCTGGCCCGAGTCCGCGCCGAACGGGACAACGACGAGGTGCAACGCCGGCTGGCAGCCCTGCGCCGCGCCGCCGAGGGGACGGAGAACCTGATGCCCTTTATCCTGGACGCCGTGCGGGCCTATGCCACCCTGGGCGAGATCTGCCGCGTCTTCCGCGATGTGTTCGGCGAATACCGGGAGCCGGTCTTTATGTAGCACCGTGGCCCAGGATTGATCAGGGGAGGACACATGAGCCGCTATGTTGAATTCGCGTTGCCCGATGGCAGCGTTGTCACCATCGAAAGCGATGAGCCAGAGACCATGCCGATCAAGGCCGCCCGAGGAGGCGAGATCGCCGAACGCGCCCGCGAGACGTTTGAGCAGGCCGCCGAAAGCGCGCGCAAGGCCGCCCTCGTCATCCTGGGCCGATTGCGCGGCCTGCACGACTCGCCTGACGAGATCGAGATCACCTTCGGACTCAAAGCCTCTGGCGAATTGGGCAGTCTGGTCGTCGCCAAAAGCGGCGTCGAGGCGAGTTACTCGGTCAGGCTGACCTGGAAAAAGACGGAGACCAGCCCCCGTGCCCGACCTCGAAGCGTGCGTCGTCCGCATCTGCGACGCCCAGGATAACACGCACGGCACCGGCTTCCTCGTCTCCGAGAGCCTGGTCGTCACCTGCGCCCATGTGGCCGAGGCGTGTGGCGCGGGGCCGGGCGATTGCCTGCGCCTGCGGTTCCACGCGGCCGACGCCGGGGCCGAGGCCGAGGTGCTGGGCGACCTCTGGTGTCAAGACGATGACGTGGCCTTCCTGCGCCTGAAGATAGCATTGCCGGCCGGCGTACAGCCGGCCACCCTGGGCCAGACCCGCGCCTGTGAAGGCCATCCCGCGCGCATCGTCGGCTTTGCCCGGCCGGCCGGCTACGAGTTCGACCGCGCGGAGGTCCAGATCCTCGGCCGGGTCTCCCATCCCGGCCGGCGCCCGATGCTCCGGCTGGAGCCGAAACACCTGCTGCCCACGCCCCAGGTGGCCCAGACCACAGGCATCATCCTGGGCCTGAGCGGCGCGCCGGTGTTAGACCTGGAAACGGGCCGCGTCGTGGGCCTGTTCACCGAGTTCCTCCCCCAGACGCCAGCCGCCTGGGCGACGACCGCCGAGACCCTGCACCAGGTCTGCCCCGAGATTTCCCTGCACCCCCCGCAGGCCGTCGCGGACTATCTGGCCGCTGTGGGCGAATATTGCGCCAGCCTGCCCTACCTGACCCTGCACGACATCCGCCCACCCCGGACCATGGACCAGGTCTACGTCCCGCTCCAGGCGCGCCCGCAGCCGCGCCAGAAAGAGCCAGGCCCTCAAGGTCTCAAAGACCTGGAGGGCCTTCGCGGGACGCTCTCCATCGCTGAGGTGGTGCGACGGCGCGAGCCGCCCCACGTGCTCATCCTGGGCGAGCCGGGCGCGGGCAAATCCACCCTGTTGCGCCAACTGGCCGAACGGGCCTGGGAGCAGCCCCAGGCGGTGGGGCTGGACGCGCCCCACCTGCCGCTGCTCGTCCCCCTGCGCCGCCTGGCCGGCGCGGAAGGCGCCCTGGAAGAACGCCTCCGCCGCGCCCTGGCTGGCGAGCTGGCGTTGCAGCAGGCCCTGCCCCCCGGCTTTTTCACCCGCTGGCCGGCCCAGACCGGCGCGCCCTGGCTGATCCTGCTCGACGCGCTGGACGAGGTGCCAGCCAACAAACGCGCGCCCCTGATGCAGTGGCTCCGGGGGGTGCTCAAGGGCCTGGGGCCAAACCGCATCGTCATCACCGCGCGGCCGGCGGGCTACGCGCCCGGCGAACTGGACGAGACGCTCTTCGGTCACTATGACCTGCTCCCCTTCACGCCCGAACAGACCGCCAGGTTCGCCGACCGGTGGTTCGGCGAGCGCAAGGGCGACTTTTTGCGGGAACTGGAGCGCGTGCGCGCGGGGGATCTGCGCGGCACGCCCCTGCTGTTGACCATCGCGGCCCGGGTCTACCTGGAACGGGGCGCGTTGCCGGAGCGCCGTTCGGCGTTATACGGGCAGTTCGTGGACCTCTGGCTGGACGAGGCCAAACAGCGCGGCCTGGACGCCGAGCTGGGCCAGCGGGTGTGCAAGGTGGCCCGGCCAGGGCTGGCGCGGCTGGCCCTGAAGATGACTGAGGAGGCTGGCCAGACCTCGCCAGAGGCGTTGGAGCAAGTCGCAGCGGCTTATCTGCGCCAGGCGCTGCACCTTTCCGCCGACGAAGCCGGGGCCGATGGCTGCCGCTTTGTGTCGGTGATGGCGCGGCGGAGCGGCGTCTTTACCCGCCGGGGCGACGAGTACACCTTCATCCACCCCACCTTCCGCGACTACCTGGCGGCCTGGGCCGTGGTGCGGGAATGCAAACGCCAGGACGAGTATGACCGGGAGCAAATCTGGCGGCGGGCCGTATCCCGCTGGGCGGAGGAGGGCTGGCGCCAGGTGGCGCTGTTTGCCCTGGACCTCCTGAGCGATGCCGGGCAGGACGTCACCCTGCTGGTCGAGCGCGTCTGGCCCGGCAGACCCGACGGGTCTGAGGAAGATGAGGAAGAGAGGTTATACTTTGCCGGGGCCGCCCTGGCCGAACCGGTGCGAGTGCAGCCGCGCCTGAGCGAGGCCATCATAGACGCCCTGCTGGCCCGCGCGCGCCTGATGACGTGGTGGGAGGTCTGGTCCACTACTACCACTAACCCGATCACCCTCCTGGGCGAACTGCGCGGCTATCCGCGCGCGGGCGCTGGCCTGCTGGCCCTGGCCCGCGACGGGCAGGTGGACGAGTGGGTGCGCGTGGAGGCCGCCCAGGCGCTGGGCGAGCTGGGCCGGGCCGACGAAGCCGCGCAAGCCTGGCTGGCCCTGGCCCGCGACGGGCAGGTGGACGACGACGTGCACGTGGCGGCCGCCCGGGCGCTGGGCGAGCTAGGCCGGGCCGACGAAGCCGCGCAAGCCTGGCTGGCCCTGGCCCGCGACGGGCAGGTGGACGAGTGGGTGCGCGTGGCGGCCGCTGAGGCGCTGGGCGAGCTGGGCCGGGCCGAGGAAGCCGCGCCCATCCTGCTGGCCCTGGCCCGCGACGGGCGGGTGGACGAGGGGGTGCGCGTGGCGGCCGCCTGGGCGCTGGGTCGCCTGGGCCGGGCCGACGAAGCCGCGCCCATCCTGCTGGCCCTGGCCCGCGACGGGCAGGTGGACGAGTGGGTGCGCGAGCGGGCCGCTGAGGCGCTGGACGAGCTGGACATGGCAGACCTGTTGTTTGAGAGCCAGTCTGAAAAGCTTGCCACAAAGGCCACAAAGGAACACGAAGGAAATGAATAACTATCTACCGGGGAGTCCTTTCACAAAAACCACGAAGGACACCTGATGGCTCGGCCCGAAGGGATTCTTTGGGGACTTGCCCTTCGGGAATACACTTTGTGTCCTTTGTGTCCTTTGTGGTAGGCAGTTGTGGCAGGCAGTTACCTGCTGAGACTGATGATCGCCTTTGAGCATCTGACCTATCGCTATCCTGACGCCGCCGGGCCGGTCTTGCACGACCTCTCGTTCCGCATCGAGGAGGGCGAGTTCGTGCTGGTGGTGGGGCCGTCGGGGGCCGGCAAGTCCACCCTGCTGCGCTGTCTCAACGGCCTGGTGCCCCACTTTTACGGCGGTGCCATCGCCGGCCGCATCCGGGTGGCCGGGCGCGACCCGGTGGCCCTGGGACCCGCCGGCATGAGTGACACGGTGGGGTTCGTCTTCCAGGACCCGGAGGCCCAGTTCGTCATTGACCAGGTGGAGGATGAGCTGGCCTTTGCCCTGGAGAACGCCGGCCTGGACCCGGCCACCATGCGCAAGCGCGTGGAAGAGGTGTTGGACCAGCTCGCCCTCGCCCCGCTGCGTCGCCGCTCTATCCACACCCTCAGCGGCGGCGAACGCCAGCGTGTCGCCATCGGCGCGGTGCTGACGTTGCAGCCCCGGGTGTTGGTGCTGGACGAGCCAACCTCTCAACTCGACCCCCAGGCGGCCGAGGATGTGCTGGACGTGCTCATCAGGCTGAACCACGACCTGGGGCTGACCATCGTGCTCGCCGAGCACCGGCTGGAGCGCGTGGTGCAATACGTGGACCGGGTGCTCTATATGCCCGCTCCGGGGCAACCCATCCTGCTGGATACCCCGGCGACGGTCTTGAACCAGATGGACCTGACCCCGCCGGTGGTGACGTTGGGCAAGGCCCTGGGCTGGTGGCCGTTGCCGCTGAGCATCAAGGAGGGGCGGGCCTTTGCCCGGCGGTTGAAACTCAGCCCGCCGCCGGGGTCGCCCCCGCCGGTTACTGCCCCTGACCCCATCATCGCCGTGCGCCACCTGGATTATGCCTACGACGGGTCCCCAGCCCTGGCCGACGTATCCCTGAGCGTGCGGCGCGGCGAGTTCGTGGCCCTCATGGGGCGCAACGGGGCCGGCAAGACCACGTTGCTCAAGCACCTGGTGGGGCTGTTACGGCCGACCAGGGGCCAGGTGACGGTGGCCGGCCTGGACACGCGCACGGCCGGCGTGGAGGGCCTGATCCGGCACGTGGGCTATGTGCCGCAGGACCCTGGCGCGCTACTCTTTGCCGAGACGGTGCAGGAGGAGCTGGACCTCACCCTGCGCAACCACGGTCGCCCGCCCGGCGACTACACCACCCTGTTGACGGCCTTGGGGCTGGCCGGGTTGGAGGGGCGTTACCCCCGGGACCTGAGCGCCGGCGAGCGGCAGCGCGTGGCCCTGGCCGCCATCCTGGTGGCCGGACCGGACGTGCTCCTGCTGGACGAGCCGACCCGGGGCCTGGATTACGCGCAAAAAGAGGCCCTGACCGCGTTCTTGCAGGCGGAGCGGGGCCGGGGGCGCACCGTGGTCATGGCGACGCACGATGTGGAGCTGGTGGCCCGCTGTGCGGACCGCGTGGTGCTCCTGGGCGACGGCCAGGTGGTGGTGGATGGCCCGGCCCGCCAGGTGATGAGCGAGTCCCTGGTCTTTGCCTCGCAGGTGAACAAGCTGTTCCGGGACCCGGCCTTCCTCACCGTGGATGACGTGCTCCGGGCGGTGGAGGCGTCGTCGTCCACAGGCTACAACGGCCGGCGGACCTGGCGAGGCTGCGTATGAGCCGGGCGCTGACGGTCCTCATCCTGGTCGTGGCGAGCGCGGTGGGGCTGGTGGCGTTCCTCTACCCCTTCGTCGTGCCGGCCGCGCTCACGGCTGGCGGCAGTATGGGGCTGGCCCACGCGGCTGATGCGCCGCTGCTGTTCGTGCTGCTGGTGGTGCTCTGCCTGGGGGCCGTGGTGAGCAGCCTGAGCGCCGGGACCCTGAACACCAAGCTGGTGGCGGTGCTGGGCGTGCTGGCGGCGTTGAACGCGGTATTGCGCCTGGTGCCGGGGCCGGCCGGGTTCAACGCCGTCTTTGCCCTGCCGGTCCTGGCCGGCTATGCCTATGGTCCCACCTTCGGCTTCCTGCTGGGCGCGCTATCGCTCCTGGTCTCGGCGTTCCTGGGTGGGGGCGTGGGGCCATGGCTGCCGTTCCAGATGTTCGCCACCGGGTGGGTGGGGTTGACCTCGGCCTGGCTGCCCCGGCTGCAACGCTGGCCCCGGGCCGAGATCGTCATGCTGGCGGCCTGGGCTGGGGCCTTGGGGTTCCTGTTCGGCGCGCTGATGAACGTGTGGTTCTGGCCCTATGTGTTCTCCGGGGCGCAGCCGGGCCAGTATTGGGAGCCGGGCCTGGGCCTGGCGGACACGCTGCAACGTTACGCCGTCTTTTACCTGACCACCTCCCTGTGGTGGGACCTGGGCCGGGCGGCCGGCAACGTGCTCCTGGTGGGGTTGTTCGGCTGGCCGGTGCTGCGCCTGCTGCGCCGATTCGGCCGGCGCTTCTACTTCCAACTGGCCCTTCCCCACACCGCCCCGCCGGGCGGAGAGGGGTAAGGGGGAGAGTTAATGCCAGACTGGGAACGACGCCTGACTGAAGCCGGCTACCGGGTGACCATGCCCCGCCGGGCTGTGATGGAGGCGCTGGTGGCGGCCGAGGTCCCGCTCCAGCCGCACGAGATCCGGGAACGAGCGCAGACCCGCCACCGGCGTCTGGGCCTGGTGACGGTCTATCGCACCCTGGCCCTGCTGATGGAGTTGGGCCTGGTACGCCGGGTCCACCGCGAGGATGGCTGCCACGGTTATCTGCTGACCGCCCCGGGCCATCGCCACGCCCTCATCTGTCAGTGCTGCGCCCGGGCCATCGAGTTTGCCGGGGGAGATGACATCAGTGCCCTCATCCAGCGGGTGGAGACGCAGACCGGCTATCGGGTGGAAGAGCATCTGCTTCAACTGTTCGGCCAGTGTCCGAGCTGTCAGGCCGCGACGGAATGATAAGGGGGTACTATGATCCGCACACGCGATCTGGGCATCACCATCGGGCGGCTGCCCCCAGGACCGCACAACGCCATCACCGACGTGCCGGGGGTTCTGGTGGGACACGTGACGCTCGTGCGGGATGAGCCGACGGTGACCCGGACCGGGATCACCGTGATCGTCCCCCGCGGGGGTGCCATCTGGGAAGACCACGCCTTTGCCGCTTATCACTCGTTCAACGGCTTTGGTGAGGTGACGGGGCTGGCCTGGCTGGCCGAATCCGGCACGCTATGCTCACCCATCGCCCTCACCAGTACCCTGGCCGTGGGCACCGTCTACGAGACCCTGCAACGTTACCCCTTCGAGCACGGCTTCCCTCACGCGACGGGGTTGCCGGTGGTGGGCGAGACCTATGATGGGTTCTTGAACGGCTTGCGGCCCCTGCCCCTCACCCCGGCCCATGTCCACCAGGTGTTGGCCGCCGCGACGGACGGAGCAGTGGCAGAAGGCAACGTCGGGGGCGGGACCGGGATGATCTGCCACGAGTTCAAGGGGGGCATCGGCACATCCTCGCGCCGGGTGCGCAGCAAGAGCGGCGAGTACATCGTCGGCGCGCTGGTGCAGGCCAACCACGGCTCGCGCCATGCCCTGCGCATTGATGGCGTCCCGGTGGGCCGCGAGATCGGCCTGGAGCGCGTCCCATCGCCCTGGGCGGAACCGCTGGATATGGGCGGCTCGATCATCATCGTCGTGGCCACAGACGCGCCGCTGTTGGCGGTACAGTGCAAACGACTGGCGCAACGGGCGACCCTGGGGCTGGCGCGCGTGGGCGGCATCGGCCACAATCGCAGCGGCGACATCTTCCTGGCCTTTGCCACCGGCAACCACCTGCCGGTGCCAGCTAAAGCCCCTTACGACCTGCGGATGCTCCCCCACAGCCACCTGGACCCGTTCTTCGAGGCTGTGGCCGAGGCGGTCGAGGAGGCCATCGTCAATGCCCTGGTCGCCGCCGAGACGATGACCGGCGTGGAGGGTCGCGTTGCTCACGCCCTGCCACTGGACGAGTTGCAGCGGGTCATGGCCTGCTACCGGCCCCCCAGGGGAATCGGTAGTAACATTGCATCATCATGAGACGATCCTGGCGCGCGTGGGCGAACATGTTCCTGATCAGTGGGACGGTGGTGGCAACGATGGGGGGCTGCGCTCCGCTCGTGACCCCAACGCCCACGGCCCCGGTGGTCGTGGGCCGACCGGTCAGTATCACCCCGACCCGGGGGGCCGAACGCACCTCGCAGCCGACCCCCATGCCCACTTTCACCTCGCTCCCGGTCCATACTCCCAGCCCCCGGCCCGGCTCGCCCGGGCCGGCCAGCGTGACGCCGACATCCCCCACTCCCGCGCCGGCCGTTCGCACCTGGGAGACCACCGTCTCCATCCCCACGTATCAGTACCAGGGAGCCTTCCTCCCGGCCCCCACCATCCCCTATCCCCGGCTCGACTTTGCGCGCGTGGGTCCCCCGACGCCGAAGGCTTATCGCGCCGTCATGGTGGAGAATCGCTATCTGCAACTCACGTTCCTGCCGGACCTGGGCGGCCGGCTCTATCGCTGCGTCTTCAAACCCACCGGCCAGGATGTGTTCTATCGCAACCCGGTGGTCAAGCCCACGCATTGGGGGCCGGACGAGCTGGGCTGGTGGATCGCGGCCGGGGGGATGGAGTGGTGCTTCCCGGTCTGGGAGCACGGCTACACCACCGCGTTGCCCTGGCGCTGTCACACTCAACGCGCAAAGGACGGCGGCGTCACCTTCATCGCAGAAGATGATGAGCAGACCACCGGGCTGCACATATCCGTGGCCGTGACGCTGCGCCCGAACCGCGCCGACCTGGAGATCAGGCCCACGGTGAGCAACCCCACCGGCCAGGCGCAGAGGTACAAGCTCTGGCTCAACGCCCTGCTCAGCCTGGGCGCGGATCGGCCGACGGCATCGGCCACCCGGTTCGCCCTGCCGGTCAGCCAGGTGGTTGTCCACAGCACCGGCGACGAGACGTTGCCCCCGGCCGGCGCGCGCATGAGCTGGCCGCTCCACAACGGGCGCGATTTTTCGCGCTATGCCAGTTGGACCGGCTACCTGGGCCTCTTTGCCGCGCCGCCGGCCCCCCCGTGGGCCGGGGCCTACCAGCCGGCGAGCGGCCTGGGCCTCGTCCGGGTGGGGGATATGCCCGGCGTCAAGCTCTTCGCCTTCGGCCCAGACCAGGACCCGGCCACCTACACCGACGGCGACTCCTGGTACTTTGAGTTGTGGAGCGGGGCCGCGCCGGATTTCGACCAGGCCCTCACCATCGCGCCGGGGGCCGCGCACACGTGGACGGAGCGGTGGTATCCGGTGGCCGGCATCGGTGGGCTGGACGGGGCCACCGACCGGGCCGCGTTGCGCCTGGAGGCCGGGTCTCAACCCGGCACGCTGTTGGTGGGTGTGGCGGCCCCGGCCCGGCAGCCCGGCACCGTCGTCGTGCTGGTGGAAGGGGCGGAGGTCTACCGGCAGGCGGCATCGGTGACGCCAGACCGGCCGTTCTTCGCCCAGGTCGCCGTCCCGGCCAGTGTGCCGACCGCTGGCACCGTGACCCTGCGCTTCCTGGATGACGCCGGCCAGGTCATCGCCCAGGCGGAACGGTGGCTGGCCGTGCGGTAGCCAGACCACCGACCGCCGACGACTGACCGTTTCCAGCGTTTACCAGCGGCCATATTTGTGGTACAATAGCGGCCGGCCGTCGGTGGTCAGCGGTCGGCTGTCAAACCCTGTCAATCATCAAACGCGCTGAGCAAATACGGAAAGGAGAACCCAACTTGCACGCCATCGTCTGTATAAAACAGGTCCCGGACACCACGGAGGTGAAAATTGACCCGGAACGCGGTACTCTTATCCGGGAAGGAGTGCCCAGCATCATCAACCCGTTCGACATGTATGCCATCGAGGAGGGCTTGCTCCTGCGCGAGAAGTACGGTGGCAAGGTGACCGTCATCTCCATGGGGCCGCCCCAGGCCGAGGCCGCCCTCAAGGAAGCCTACGCCATGGGCGCGGATGAGGTCGTGCTCCTGAGCGACCGGGCCTTTGCCGGCTCGGACACCTGGGCCACCGCCTATACCCTGGCCCAGGCCATCCGCAAGATCGGCGAGTTCGACATCATCCTCTGCGGCAAACAGGCCATTGACGGCGACACCGGCCAGGTGGGACCGGGCATCGCCTGTCAACTGGGCATCCAGCAGCTTACCTACATCTTCAAGATCCGGGCCATAGACTTTGAGAACCGGTCCGTCACCGTGGAACGGCTCCTCGAAGAAGGCCGCGAGGTCGTGACGACGAAGCTGCCGGCCCTGCTCACGGTGGTCAAGGACATCAACCAGCCCCGGCAGCCGCACCTGCTCCGCATCCGCAAGGCGGCTCGCCTGGAGGTTCCCACCTGGCGCGCCGATGATCTGCCCGGCGTCAAACGCGAACTATTGGGCCTGGACGGGTCGCCCACGCGCGTGGTCCGGGTGTTCAACCCACCGCCGCGCGGGGCAAAGGTGGACCTGGTGCAGGCCGAGACGCCGGACGAGAGCGCGGCCATTCTCGCTGACAAGCTGCTCGCGGAGAAAATCATCTGACAAATGAGCGAATGGGCGAATGGGCAAATGAGCGAATGAGCAAATGAGCAGGCTCGCGTAACCACCTATTTGCATATTTGCATATTTGCAATTTGCAATTTGCACATTTGCACATTTTACAGGAGGATCACTTTGGCACAGTTACTCATCAACACCGACGAATGCACCGGCTGTGGCCTGTGCGTGGAGACCTGCCCGTTCGGCGCGTTGGCCGTGAAGGGCGGCGTCGCCGTGGTGGACGACAAGTGTACGCTCTGTGGGGCCTGCGTGGACGCCTGCCCGGTGAACGCGCTGAGCATCCCGGAAACCAGGGAGGAAGCCGAAGAGGCCAGGCCCGACATCTCCACCTACCAGGGGGTCTGGGTCTGGGTGGAACAGTTCCAGGGTCAAGCCCAGTCCATCTCCTGGGAGATGCTGGGCCAGGGGCGCAAGCTGGCCGACGGACTGGGACAGGCCCTCACCGCCTGCGTGCTGTGCGATACGCCGGAGGCCGACCGCATCGCCCAGGAAGCCATTGCCTACGGCGCGGATCGGGTCTTCCTGGTGGCCGACCCCACGCTGGCCGTCTATCGCACGGACCCGTATGCGGCCACCCTGGTCGCGCTGGTCAAGAAATACCGGCCGGCCATCTTCCTGCTGGGCGCGAGTTCCCGGGGTCGCGATCTGGCCGGGGCCGTCGCCACCCAGCTCTACACTGGCCTCACCGCCGACTGCACCGGGCTGGACATTGACCCGGAGACCCGGCTCCTGCGCCAGACGCGCCCGGCCTTTGGCGGGAACATCATGGCCACCATCATCTGCCCCAACTATCGGCCGCAGATGGCTACCGTGCGCCATCGCGTCTTTGAGGTTCCGCCGGCCGACTTTACTCGCCCGGGCCAGATCGTCCGCGAACGAGCCGTCCTGACCGAGGACCAGATCGCCAGCAAGGTGGTGGATTTCATCTGCCAGGAAGGGACCGTGAACCTGGCCGACGCCAGGATCATCGTCTCCGGCGGCCGGGGCGTGGGCGGGCCGGAAGGTTTTGCCCCCATCCGCGAGCTGGCCGAGGTTCTGGGTGGGGCGGTGGGGTCATCGCGCGCGGCGGTGGACGCCGGCTGGATCCCCTACGCGCACCAGGTGGGGCAGACCGGGCGCACCGTGCGGCCGGACCTGTACATCGCCTGCGGCATCTCCGGGGCCATCCAGCACCTGGCCGGGATGCAGACCAGCAAGGTCATCGTGGCGATCAACAAGGACCCGGACGCGCCCATCTTCCAGGTGGCGAACTATGGTATCGTGGGGGACTTGTTCCAGGTGGTGCCGGCGTTGACCCGGGCCTTCCGGGAGCGGCTGGGGAAGCCGGTGTGCTGAACGTGGTGCATGATACAGGATGCATGATGCATGATGCATGATACCAGGACTAATGATCTTGCATACTGCATCGTTTATCCGCAATGAGAGGTGAACATGCATGGTTATCTCGGCCACATCCTGCGCGTGAACCTGACCACCGGCGACATTCAGGCCGAACCCTTGAACGAGGAATACGCCCGCCAGTTCGTGGGCGGCAGCGGCCTGGCCTGTCGCTACCTGTACGATATGATTGACGCGGACACCGACCCGCTGGGGCCGGCCAATCCGCTGGTCTTTATGACCGGTCCCCTGGTGGGCACCTCCGCACCCTCCTGCGGGCGCTACGTGGTCTGTGCCCGCTCGCCCCTCACCGGCATCTGGGGCGAGGCCAATGCTGGCGGCTACTGGGGGCCGGCCCTGCGCTTCGCCGGCTACGATGGGATCATCGTCACCGGCCAATCCCCGCAGCCGGTCTACCTGTACGTCCACGACGGCCAGGCCGGGCTGCGCGATGCCTCACACCTGTGGGGCCTGGACTATTATGCCGCCCACGATGTCCTCAAGTCCGAACTGGGCGACGACTGGGCGCGCCTGGCGGCCATCGGGCCAGCCGGTGAGAACGGCGTCAGGTTTGCCGCCATCCTGAACGATAACGGCCGGGCCGCCGGCCGCACCGGCATGGGCGCGGTCATGGGCAGCAAACGCCTCAAGGCCGTGGCGGTGAGCGGGCGTAACCGGGTCCCCCTGGCCGACCCGGCAGCGTTTCGGGTAGCGGCCCGGCAGGCTACGGACGTCGTCCGCCAGGACTTTAGCTCCGGGATGTTCCGGGACCTGGGCACGGCCGGCTGGATGGACCCCGGCAGTCAACTCTACGGCGACGTGCCCATGAAATACTTTTCGCAGGGCGAGTTCGACGGCGCATTCAACCTCAGCGGCTCCAGCATGGCCGAGACCATCCTGACGCGCAACTCGGCCTGCTATGGCTGTCCCATCGGCTGCGGGCGTGTGGTGGCGATCACAGAAGGCCCGTATGCGATCCCAGAGACCGATGGGCCGGAGTACGAGACCCTGTGCGCCCTGGGCACCCTGCTGCTGCTCGACGAGTTGGGACCGGTGGTGCATCTGCATCGGCGGTGCAATGCCCTGGGGATAGACACCATCAGCGCCGGGGTGACCATCGCCTTCGCCTACCATCTCTTCGAGCAGGGGGTCTTGACCCTGGCCGATACCGACGGGGTGAACCTGTGCTGGGGAGACCCGGCCGGGGCGTTCCACCTGCTGGACCTGCTTGTCCGGCGCGAGAAAGGACTGGGGGCACTGCTGGCCGAGGGGACGCGCGCGTTGGGCGAGCACTTTGGTCGGCCGGCCGAGGCTGCCCACGTCAAGGGCCTGGAGATCCCCATGCACGAGCCACGAGCCTTCAGTGGCATGGCCCTGGCCTACGCCACCTCGCCGCGCGGCGCCTGCCATGTCCAGGGCGACCCGTACCAGGTAGACATCGGCCTGACGGTGCCAGAGTTGGGCCTGTTGGAAGGGGACCGATTCGGGGTGGAAGGCAAAGCGGGGATGGTGGCCCGTTCGCAGGACTGGCGCGCGCTCTATAACGCCCTCATCATGTGCCAGTTCTGCAACCCACCGGTGAACCTGACTGTGGACCTCATCAACGCCGCCACCGGCTGGGGTATCGGCATAGACGATCTGCTTCCTATGGGCGAGCGCATCTTCCAGCTCAAGCGGTTGCTGAACATCCGGCTGGGCGTGACGCCGGCCGATGACGTGCTCCCGGCCCTGGTGTTGCAACCACTGCCGGGCGGGGCCACCGGTGGCTATGTGCCGGACATGGAGGCGCTGCTCCGCGATTACTACCAGGTGCGGGGCTGGGACCCGGCCACCGGCGGTCCCACCCCAACGCGCCTGGCCGCTCTGGGCCTTGCTCAAATCCTCCCGCAGGTTGGGGCGTAACTTTCTAACCTGCGGGAGGGTTCAGGGTGAGGGGGCAGTTAATATAGTATGCGCAGACCCGGTCTCCTCCTGGCTATGGTCGGATGCCTGATGCTGGGTGGCTGTCTGCCGGTGACACTCACTATGTCCGGGCCAACGTCCACGCCTGCACCCACGGCCCAGGTCCCCACGTTCGCCCCGCCCCTGGC
>DAOTYG010000161.1:0-6645 GCA_034435155.1 Anaerolineae bacterium
CCTACCCTCCCGCAGGTTTGGGCGCAATGACCAGACCAGAGCACGCCCAGATGACCGGCTGCATCGGTTGCCAGCCCCTTTCTAACCTGCGGGAGGGTTCAGGGTAGGCAGTTACCGCTTGGTGTGAATTATTGGACTTTCGCACACCACAAGGAGTAGAGGCTTTAGCCGGTCGTGACCACAAGATACGCCCCGCCTGAAGGCTCGACTCCAGAATTGTCCCAAATCCAGTGAATTAGTGACCGGGGTCGCGCCTGGCTGGCCTGGCGGCCGGGCGTCCCTCCGCTACGCGGGGGACGCTCAAACCCGAAGCGGGCAGTCGGCCGGCAGTTTACGCCCCTCAGGTGCGATTTCAACCGCCATATCTCACACCCGGCGTAACTACCTACCGTTGCCGAAGTCGCCCGAATGGTCGGGCAAAAAGCGTCAACCCGAGGGCCCGGCCGGAGGAGTTGACACCCGGCGCGAGAGCGCCCCAAAAGCGACGGCAGACAGCCAGGCAGGTAGTTACCACCAGGCGTTTTAGTCCCCTGGCCTCATCCGCTGGCGTTGCCGTAACCGCCAGCCCACCAGGATGACCCCGGCCAGGAGCAGCCCGGCCAGCACACCCCAGAGCACCTCTCCCCAACTGCCTCCCGGCCCGGCCACCACCATGATGGGCGGATGGCGCGTGGTGGTGCCGGTCAGGGACACATCCTCCAGCAAATAATAATAGGTGTGACCTGGTTCCACCGTCTCGTCCACGTAGGTGTAGTGACCGCCCACGATGGGATCGCCGGCCGGGGGAATCAGGTCCCGGTTGAGCCTGACCCAGGGGCCGTCCGGCCCGTCGCCACGATAGAGGTTGAACCCGGCATGGTCCACCTCAGAGGCAGTGCTCCACTCCACCGTCACCGAGGTCGGAGACCAGGGAGCCGCGCAGCCAGCCAGGAACAGGACTATGAGCAGACCGGCGAGTAACCGGCCCAGGCCAGGGACCACCACATCCGATAGCGAAACCGGTGATCCGACCCGCCATCTTGCTCGTGGGGAGACATCGCCAGCAGAACGATCAAGGATCAGGGGCATGATTACACTCGTGCTGTAATTGCTCACCGGGCTGCCCCGGCGGGGGGTATTATACTACGCCGCTAAGGTCTTGTCCACTTTCGTTGATTGACATCCGGGCGTAATTTAAACGCATGAGGACACTGATCCACTCCGTGTCCCTGCGGGGGGAAGAAGACCTCATAGAGGTTTTTGCGGCGGCGAAGCCGCCGCAAAAACCCCCGCAAGGCTTTCTCTCCCTTTGTTCCCTCCCTGACAGGAGCTATGCCCGGCTGTCAGGCCGGGCGACTTGCGCGTTTGACCCAAACATAGTATCATAGGGCCTGGTCCAGGAGAAAAGCGATATGCGTGGCAAGAAGGGATGGTTGGTGAGCGCTGCCTTGTTCGTGCTCCTGATGACAGGGGGCTGTCAGCACGATGCACCGGCCGGCATCCAGGAGATCGTGCTATGCCGCGCCATAGGCCCCAGCCAGGACCCCGTTGGCCAGACCACCACTTTCACCCCCACCAGCGTGATCTATTGCTCGGTGAGGTTCTCTGACCTGCCGGCCGGCTCGGTGCTCACAGCCCGCTGGTACTACGAAGGCCAGCTCATCGAAAGCGGCACCACCTCTTATACCATCAGCCAGACAGAGTGGAGCCAGCGGCAGACAGCCATCGGCTACGTGACCTTTCGCTTTGAGCCACGCCGCCCTCTGCCGGTGGGGAACTATCACGTAGAGATCAGCCTGAACGAGCGTGTGGTGCAGCAGTTGCCATTCCAGGTATTGGGTCCATGAATCGTTACCGGATATTCGTCGCCATTCTGTTCCTCCTGCTGTTGGCGTTTGCCTTGCGGGTCTATCGCCTGGAGGGGCAGAGCGCCTGGCACGATGAGACGTATTGCGTCTTGATCGCGGAACAGCCGCTGGCGCAGGTGATGGCCGCCCAGACGCAAGATATTCACCCGCCGCTTTATTTTGTGCTCCTCCATTTCTGGTTGCCCCTGACCGGTCGCACTGATTGGGCCGTGCGTTTCCTCTCCGTTATCTGGGGCGTGCTTCTGGTGGCCGGGCTATATCGGGCTGGCGTTGGGCTGTTCGACCGGCGGGCAGGTCTCCTCGCCGCCCTGCTGGGCGCCGTCGCCCCGTTCTTTGTGGCCTATGCTCAGGAGATCCGGGGATACGCCCTGGTGACCCTGCTGACGTTGGCCTCGTCCTACCTGGGGTATCGCCTGCTCCAGACCCCAGGCTCCAAGCCCCCAACCCGGGTCTGGCTCTGGGGGTGGTATGTCCTGGCCGCTGCGGCGGCCCTCTACGCCCACTATTTTGCCGCCCTGGTGCTTATCGCCCAGAATGTGTTCTTTGTCCTGCGGGTACTGTGGCTCCTGACGTCTAACCAGGTGGCCCCAGGCGGTTCTGCAACCGCCCGGCCTGACCGGGTGACCACCGTGAAGCACGAATCTCGCCTTTGGATCGTCGCCCAACTGGCTGTCGCTGTTCTCTATGCCCCCCAGGTTCTGACGGCGGTCCGGCAACTGGGCGCTTATACCAACCCCGGCCTGCGCCTGGCTCCCCCCATCGAGTCTCTGCGTGGCTGCTGGCAGGCTTTTAACGTGGGTCTGGCCGTTGACGGGGAGTGGCTATGGCCCCTATTGACAGTTCTGGCCATTGTTTTCCTGGCCGGCTTGTTTGGGCAACGCGATCACCCCTTTTCTACCTGCTACCTGTCTACCATCTTTCTCCTCCCCCTCACCCTCTTTCTGCTCATCTCTCTCAGCCGGCCCCTGTTTCATCCAAGATTTTTATTGTTGATAATGCCATCATATACATTATTACTGGCAGGAGGGGTGACGGCCCTCTGGCGGTGCCGGGCGGTGGTGGGTGGTTTAGCTCTGACCGTCGTGTTGATCGCCTCGGCCTGGGGTCTGAACGGCTACTACCACGATGAACGGTTCTACAAGGCCGATACGCGGGCTATGGCCGGGTTCCTCCGCCAACGGGCAACCGCCAACGACCTGATCCTGGTAGACGTGGAGTTTCTGTTCGGCTATTATGACCACGGTCCGGCTCCTTACCAGTATATCCTGGCGAACGACGACACGACGCCGGCCGAGTTGAGCGCGCTCTGCCGGGGCCGGCAACACCTCTACCTGGTCCACTGGCAGGAAGGCGTGGGGGACCCCAAAGGTCTGGTGGACTATTTGCTGCGCAAATACGGCCTGCCGTTGGGCGAGTGGGGGTTCCGGGGTTATCAGGTGTTTGGCTATCTGATCCCGCCGGAGCCGGCCTTCGCCGTGGGGGAAGCATACGCTCCCCGCGCCGAAGTGTTCGATGGCCTGCTGCGCCTGGAAGAAATGGCCTACGGCGGTTCCGCCCCTGACCCTTTGAACACGCCGGTCCAGGGCAACCAGCGGATCGTGGCCCCGGGTCGCCCGGTCTGGGTGGCCCTGCGGTGGCGCACATTGGCCCCCCTGCCGGCCGACTACAAGTGCTTCGTCCATCTGCGTGATACCACCGGCCGGCAGGTGGCCGGGGCCGATACATTGCTCATGACCAACGAGCGCCAGACGACCTCGCAGATGCCAGTGGAGCGATCGTTTCTGGACTACCATCTGCTGGATACCCCGCCGGATACCCCAGCCGGCATATACACCCTCTATGTTGGACTTTACGACCCTCTAGCCAATGCCCGACTGAGTGTGCTGGATGCCAGCGGCACCCCGGCTGGCACGGAGGTTGTTCTGGGCACGATAGAAATAAAGTGTGAAATGTAGGGATGGTTCAATGTTCTGGGGAAATTGGTTTACACTCTTTACGGGCGTTAAAATCCTCACCCCTCCCCCTGCCCCCTCCCCTCTCCCGCTCGCCTGGGGCGGCGGGCGAGGGGAGGGGTTGGGAAGCGGGGTTTTGCAGCGGGCGGCTTCGCCGCCCGCTGCAAAACCCCTTCCTTATCCCCCTCTCCCCTGGCCGCAAGGCCAGGGGAGAGGGGGGACAAAGGGGGTGAGGGGCAATTAAGGCCTTCGGTCACAAAAGTGTCAACCAATTTTGAACCATCCCGAAACGTAAAACGTAAAAAGTAATATGCTATGTTTAACGTTTCACGCATGAGATACGATGATGGACCCATCTACCCTGACCCTACCTACCCTTGACCAGATCACCACGCCCCTGTTGATGCTGGGGCTGTTCGTCACGGCCGGCCTGCTGATCCTGCTGAGCGGGTGGCGGATGTCCTTGCTCGCCTTGCTGGCGCAGTACGTCCTGGTGGGGTTATGGCTGGCCAAGCTCTATCGGCCGGAGATCCTGTTGCTCAAAGCCCTGACCGGCGTGGTGGCGGTGGCCATGATCTATCTGGTGGCGGCCGAGACCCACTGGGGCGCGATCCGGTTACCATTCCGCCGCCTCTCGCCGGCGCCGAACGGCATCTCCCTGATTGATGAAGAGTCGCCCCCGCCGGACCAACCAGGTATAATGGGGCTGGGATTTCGGCTGGCGGCATTGATCCTGGCGGCCGTGGCCGCCTATGGCTTGACGACCAACTATCCGCTGTCGGACCTGCCAGCCGATGTGAACCTGGCTTTCTACTGGTTGTGCGCGGCCGGGCTGGTCTGTCTGCTGATCTCCCGTGATGTGATCTATATGGGCCTGGGGGTACTTGGCCTCATCAGCGGACTGGATCTCTTCTACGTCGCCGTGGTGGACATCCCGGATGTCACGGTCCTGGGTTTGGTGGCCGGCATGAGCCTGATGGCTGCCCTGGTCATCGCCCGGACGGCGGATATGGCAGCGGAAACCCTGGCCGGTCCAGCCGACGGGGGTGGCTCATGATCCGCGCCGTGATCTTTGACCTGGGGAACACCCTCATCACCTGCCCGCCCTGGTTCCAGGTGGAGTTGTATACCCTGGTCAGCGAGACGTTAGGCGAACTCGGTCGGCAGGGCTGCCTGGCTGTGCCCGCCGGGTTGCTCGAACAGGCAGACCAGCTATACGCGGCGATTCACGAGCAGAGTCGTACCGCGCCCCGGGAGATCCGGGCCGAGGAGGTGATGATGCAGGTAGCTGCGGCCCTGGGCCTGACGCTGGAACCCGGGGCGGTGGACGCGGCATTGGCGGCTGTCTATCGAGCCTGCGTGCCCTTTGTGGAGCCGTGCGGGGGGGCATACGAGACATTGGCCGGCCTACGCCAGGCCGGTTACCGGCTGGCGGTGCTCTCCAATGCCCGCTATGGTCCGTTCGTGTTCTGGTCGCTGGAGGCTGTGAGGCTAAAACCTTATCTGGAGGCCATCATCCCGTCGGCGGATGTGGGATGGCGCAAGCCTTCCCCCCAGGTATTCTGGTTACTGCTGGAACGCCTGGGGGTGCCGGCCCATGAAGCGGTTTATATAGGCGATTATTATCCCTACGACATCGTGGGAGCGAAGGCAGCCGGGATGCGCGCCATCTGGTTGCGCGCGCCGCATAGCCCGGTCGGGTATGAGGCGGATGCCGAGGTTGACGGCCTGGCGGAAGTCGGGCCGCTGGTGGAATATTGGCGGCTGGAAGGGGTCCAGGGTGACTGTTGCACGTGAAACGATCCCCCTGTGCGACTATGAAGGCTCTGCCTATCGCACCGAGTTCTGGGGGGCGGACCGCGAGTATGAGGACCTGGTGGAGCGCATGGCTCTGCGCGCCTTGCTGCCCCCGGCCGGCGACTGTCTGGCCGAGATCGGGGCCGGTTTTGGGCGGCTGGCCAGTGAGTACGCCGGCTATCGTCGGGTGGTGCTCCTTGACCCGGCGCGCTCCATGCTGGCGGAGGCCCGCGACCGCCTGGGCCACGACCACCGCTTTGTCTTTGTTGTTGGCTCGACCTATGATCTGCCCCTGGCCACCAGAGCCTATGATACCGTGGTCACCGTGCGAGTGCTGCACCACCTGATGGATGTGCCCCTGGCGCTGGCAGAGATCGCGCGGGTAGTACAGCCTGACGGTGTCTATGTTCTGGAATACGCCAACAAACGCCACCTCAAGGCCATCCTGCGCTACCTGTTGCGCCGGCAAGCCCATAGCCCCTTCAACCGGCAACCCTACGAGTTCGAGCGGCTGAACTTTGATTTCCACCCGGCGTACATGGCCGAGGCTTTGTATGGGGCCGGATTCCAGGTGGAGGCCCGGCGCGCCGTATCCATCTTCCGGCTGGGCCTCCTCAAGCGTGTGGCCCCAGCCCGGCTCCTGGCCCGCGCGGATAGTTGGCTCCAGCAACCCCTGGCCCCCCTGGCCCTCACACCCAGCATCTTCCTGCGCGCTCGCCTGGCCCGCCCAGACCGCGGCGGTCCTTCAAACCACCTGTTCCGTTGCCGCCAGTGCCGCCAGGAGGGCACCCTCCGGCCCGGCGAAGGCTCCCTCGATTGCACGGCTTGCGGCACGCGCTGGCCGATCCGTGAGGGGATCTATGATTTCCAGGAACCGCTGTCTGCCCCGAAAATAGAACACTGCTCGCCCGCAGGCTGAAGCCTGCGCCACTCGATCGTAACTGCCTACCCTCCCGCAGGTTTGGGCGCAATGACCAGACCAGAGCGCGCCCAGATGACCGGCTGCATCGTTCGCCAGCCCCTTTCTAACCTGCGGGAGGGTTCAGGGT
>DAOTYG010000162.1:0-10098 GCA_034435155.1 Anaerolineae bacterium
GGAGGGGTTTTGCGGCGGGCGGCTTCGCCGCCCGCCGCAAAACCCCTCCCTGATCCCCTCTCTCCTCTGGCCGCAAGGCCAGAGGGAGAGGGGGGACAAAGGGGGGTGAGGGGCGATGAAGGCCTTCGGTCACAAAAGTGTCAACCAATTTTGAACCATCCCGGCCGCTGTCATCAAGTTAAGGCTGGAATCGCGCCTTAAGGCGGGTATGGCGGGCACGCTTTGCGACCAGCTAAAGCTTCGACTCCAGGACGTTAAACGACGCTGGCTAACTGAACCACGGTCACGCCATCGCCGCCTTCATGGGTCTCACCGGGGCGAAAGCTCTGCACCTGGGGATGATCTGCCAGGTGATCGCGCACCACCTGGCGCAGCACGCCAGTGCCCTTGCCGTGGACGATGCGCACCTGGGCCAGTCCGGCCCGGAACGCATCATCCAGATAACGGTCCAGCAGATAGGTCGCTTCCTCTGCCCGCTGGCCGCGCAAATCGAGCTGCGTGCCGGGAGCAAGGGAGGGACGGGGGACAGAGACATCAGGCTCCCAACCCCGGCGCCTCTCTTCCTCCCGCGCGGGGGCGGGAAGGGACGCTTCGGGCCGGGCTTCCAGGTCGGCCAGCGGGACGCGCACCTTAAAGTTCCCCACCCATACCTCGGCCTCGCTGCTGCCCTGCTCGGGGAGGGATTGGAGCGTGCCCCACTGGTTCAGCGTCTGCACCCACACCCGCTGGCCGACGGTCAGTGCATCATGGGGCCACGATGCCGGCGGGGGCGGAAGAGGTAAGGCGGCCTCGATGAGACTCAACTCGCGTTCCGCCTGCTGGAGCCAATCTCGCGTGGCGGGCATCCTGCTCAGCTCCGCTTTCAGGCGGCGTAATCGCTGACGTGCCTCCGCGATCTGGGCCTCAAACCCGGCGCGGGCTGCACGCAACACCTCCCGGCGTTCACGGTCAATCCTGGCCCGTTCCGCCGCCAGTTCCTGGCGCAGCGCCTCGGCTTCCTGGCGGGCCTGGGCCGCCGCCTGGCGGTCGGCTTGAGCCTGTTCGTGCTCGTCCTGGATGCCGCTCAGCAGGGCCTCCACCTGTAGCGCCTGCGGCCCCATGCGCTGCCGGGCCTCAGCGATGATGCTCTCGTCCAGGCCCAATCGCGCGGCGATGAGGAGGGCGTTGGAGCGGCCCGGCAACCCGATGGAGAGGCGATACGTGGGCGAGAGGGTCTCCACATCGAACTCAACGCTGGCGTTCTGCACCCCCGGCGTCACACAGGCATAAGCCTTCAACTCGGCATAATGGGTGGCGACCACGGTGGGGATGTGCCTGGCCCGTAAATAGGAGAGGATGGCCTGAGCCAGCGCGGCCCCTTCCACCGGGTCAGTGCCGGCCCCCAGTTCGTCCAGCAATACCAGCGAACCGGCGTCAGCCACCTGGAGAAAGGCCACGATCTTGGACAGATGCGAGGAGAAGGTGGACAGGCTTTGTTCGATGCTCTGCTCGTCGCCGATGTCGGCATAGATGCCATTGAACACCGGCAGGCGCGAGTCCTCCTCGGCCGGGATGTGCAGCCCGGCCTGGGCCATGAGTGCCAGCAGGCCGATGGTCTTGAGGCTGACGGTCTTGCCGCCGGTGTTGGGGCCGGTGAGCACCAGGATAAAGAACTCCCCGCCCAGGCGGACCGTGATCGGCACCACCGGCTCCGGGAGCAGGGGATGACGGGCGTTCTTGAGATAGAGTGGGTCCGGCACCTCATCCTTGAGGGGCGTGCGCAGGGTGACCAGACCCGGCTCGGTGGCCCGGATCGCAGCGGCGTATCTGGCTTTGGCAAAAGCCAGGTCCAGTTCCGCCAGGCCCTCCACGCAGGTGATGATCGCCTCGTCCTCGGCCGCGAGGCGCGCCGAGAGGGCGCGCAGGATGCGTTCGACTTCCTGCTCCTCGTCCAGTTGGAGCTTGCGCCACTGGTTGCCCAGCTCTACGGTAGCCAGTGGCTCCACAAAGACGGTGGCCCCGCTGGCCGATTGATCGTGGATGAGGCCCTGGAATTGGCCTTTAAAGTCGGCCTTAACCGGCAGGCAGTACCGCCCATCCCGGATGGTGATGAGAGGTTCCTGGAGCACGGCCCGGACACGGGGCGTGGTCATGATGGCGGTCAGCCTTTCCAGCAGGCGGTTATGCGTGACCTCGATCTCGCTGCGAATCCGCGCCAGGGCCGGGCTGGCATTGTCGCGCACGCGCCCCCGGTCGTCAACGGTTTGGGCGATGAGGCGTTCCAGCTCTGGGCGCTCCTCGATCCATTCGGCGATGTCGGCCAGGGTGGGACAGGTGGCGCGTTGGCGCAGGACGCTGGCCTTGAGGGAGCGGGCGCTGGCCAGGGTGAGCATGATCTCCAGGTAGGCTTCTGGAGTCAGGACCCCGCCGCGCCGGGCCAGGTCCACGGCGGGCCGCACATCACGCGCCCCGCCGATGCTCAGGCCGGGCCGCAGGTCCAACAGACGCCGGGCCTCGGTGGTGGCCCGGACCCGCCGGGTCACCTCATCCAGGTCCCAGGCCGGCTCCAGGGCCAGGGCCAGTTCCCGGCTGGCGGAGAAGGCAGTATATTCCGCCAATCTTTCCCGCACCCTGGTGAACTCCAGGGTTTGTAGACTCTTGGCCCGCATGGAGTACAGGTGGTGACTCATTGGATGTTCGTAACTACTACCATCCCGCAGGTTTGGGCGCATAGACCAGACGCCGCAGGCGCGCCCAGGTCCGGCTGCATCGGTTGCCAGCCCCTTTCTAACCTGCGGGAGGGTTCAGGGTAGGCAGTTACGGATGTTCATTGTATCGCACCGGGCGGGACTTGTCAACAGAATCGTTTGACATCCGGGCGTAAATTAAACGCACGAGGGCCCCTCACCCCGCTTCGCGTCTCTTCGGGGAGGGGAAAGACTGCCTTATAAGGGTTTTTGCGGCGGCTTCGCCGCCGCAAAAACCCCCAGAAAGGCTTTATTCCCCTTGTTCCCTCCCTGACAGGAGTTATGCACGGATGTCAGAATCGTAGGACAATTCTGGAGTCGAGCCTTCAGGCGGGCCATATCTTGTGGGCACGACCGGCTAAAGCCTCTACTCCTTGTGGTGTGCGACCAATTGTCCAAAGTACAAATAATTATGCACGGATGTCAGTCGGATTGCCAAATGCCGCGCCCTATGCTACAATAAGGTGGCTTCCAATGTCAGCAAGGCCGGGGGAAACCCGCATCTGGCTGGCGGCGCGTAGGGAAACGCGCCCTACGACCTGAACGACACGGCGGTGGATTATGAGAGAGTTTCCCACACGCGGGGCGCACCCCGTGGCACGAAAATACGCCGGTGTGCTCGCGCGGAGTCTGCGACCCCGCACCGGCGGCGGGTGGCCCAGTCCGGCCTGGGCCGGGCACACCAGCCGCGAGCGAGGGGGTTATTTTCGGAGGAGTGCAGTGGGTAAGAATGTGGCGTGGATTATGAGGGAGCACAGTGGGTAAGATCGGTGTGGGCACGGTGAACGTGGGGCCGGAGGCCAGGCGACTTGTCAACGAGGCCCTGGATAGCAATCGTATCTCCCAGGGACGCCTGGTGCGGCGGTTTGAGCGGCTCTTTGCCGCCTATCACGGCCCGGAGATGCATTGCGTGGCCTTGAGTACCGGCACCGCGGCGGATACCCTGGCCCTGGCCGCGCTATTAGACCGGGGCGCCCGGCGCGGCGAAGAGGTCATCGTCCCGGCCCTCACCTTCATCGCCACGGCCAACGCCATCGTCCACGCCGGTTTCAGCCCCCGCTTTGTGGACGTGGACCCCGTGACCTGGCAGATAGACCCGGCCGGGGTGACCGCAGCCATCACCGACCGTACCTGTGCCATCATGCCCGTTCACCTCTTCGGCAAGCCAGCCCCCATGGATGAACTGCTGGCCATTGCCCGAGGGCATGGCCTGGCCGTGGTGGAGGACGCCGCCGAGGCTCACGGGGCGCGTTACAAGGGGCGGCCCGTGGGCACCCTGGGACTCATGGGCGCGTTCAGCTTCTATTCGGCCCATATCATCACCACCGGGGAAGGCGGCGCGGTGATCACCGCTGACGAGGAGCTGGCCGGTCTCCTGCGCAGCCTGCGTGCTCACGGCCGGGCCTGCAAGTGCGAGGTCTGCCGCCTCAACGTCTCCTCGGCCTATTGCCCGCTGCGCTTCCAATACGGGGAAGACCTGGACACACGCTTTTTCTTCGAGCGGTTGGGTTATTCGGAAAAGATGAACGAGTTGGAAGCCGCCCTGGGCATCGAGCAGGTAGCCCGGCTGGACGGGATCGTGGAGGCCCGCCGGGCCAACCTGTTCTACCTGAACGAGCACCTGGCCGGGTTGAGCGAGTTCTTCCAGTTCATGACGGAGGCCCCTTATGAGCGCCTCAGCCCGCTGGTCTACCCCCTGGTCATCCGCCCGGAGGCCCCGTTCAACCGACGCGCCATCACCCAATACCTGGAGCAGCATGACGTGGATACCCGGCCCATGTTCGGCTCCATCCCCACCCAACAGCCGGCCTACGCCTTCCTGGGCCATCGGCCCGGCGAATTCCCCCACGCTGAGGCGGTGGGCCAGCGGGGGTTCTACGTCGGCGTCCACCAGGACCTGACCCGCGCCGACCTGGATACCATCGTGACCTGCATCAGTGAGTTTGTCCGTAGCCTGACATGAGCATCGCCGTTGTGGTGCCCACGTACAACGAGCGCGACAATATCGGCCGCCTGGTGGAGGCCCTGCTGTCCCTGCGGCGGGACCTGACCGTCACCATCGTGGATGATAATTCACCGGACGGCTCCGGGGTCGTGGCCGATGAGCTGGCCGCCCAGCACCCAGAGGTGCGGGTCATCCATCGGCCCGGCAAGGGCGGGCGCGGGGCGGCGGTGTTGGCCGGGTTCCAGGCCGCTCTGCTCACTGACGCCGACCTGTTCGTGGAGATGGACGCCGACTTTAGCCACGACCCGCGAGAGTTACCCCGCCTGTTAGAGGCCGCTGCCAGGTACGACATGGTCATCGGCTCGCGGGACCTGCCAGAGAGTCGCATCGTGAACTGGCCCTGGCGGCGCACCATCTTTCACTTTCTGGCCAACTTTTATGCCCGGCTGGTGTTGGGTATCCCGGTGCGGGATTATACCAATGGCTATCGGCTCTACCATCGCCGGGTGCTGGAGGCACTGGATTTCGAGGCCATCCAGGCCACCGGCTATATCGTCCTCAGCGAGGTGCTGGTGCAGGTACATCGGGCCGGTTTCCGCATCGGCGAGGTGCCTACCACCTTCGTTAATCGGCGGCGCGGGGTCTCCAATGTTACCAGCAAAGAGATCCGGGAGTCTTTTACCAGCGTGCTCAAGTTGCGGCGAAGGTATGGCGGAGGAGGGGAGGAAGGAAGGTGGAGGACGAGATAAAAGTGGAGTGCTATTCCGGCCACCGGTATGCGCAGGAGCCGCGAGCGTTTACCTGGCATGGGCAGCGATACGAGATCGAGAGAGTGGACCAGGCCCGACGCACGCCGCGCGGGCCTGTTTTTCGGGTCTGGCTTGGCGACGGCCGCCGGTTCACCCTGGCCTATGACGAGATCGAGGATCACTGGACGATCGGTCAGGAGAAGGCCCCCATGCAAAAACCACAAAGGACACCAAGATACACAAAGGATTAGCCAGGCCCGCCGGTGTGCTCGCGCGGGGTGGGCCACCCCGCGTGCTTCGCACGGCGGGTCACACGTCGTGCCTTCGAGGACCCGGCCGGGCCGCGCTCAACCGCGATAGGCTTCCCATCGTCGCAGGCGCTGGAACACATCGTTCAAGACGGTCAGGGGGATAGCCGGGGGCACGCTGATCCCTTCTTCCACGGGGAACCCCTGTAGCCGGGCCATGGCGCGTTGCAAGACCCGGCTCACCTCACCGGCCGGGCAATTAGCCTGCAGGTGTTTGACCAATTCCAGCTCCATCATCTGCGGCCCGGTGGGGTGGGTGATCTGGCTGAGGAACCAGGCCCGGTGTTCCAGGAACAGGCGGTCGGCCGGGGTATCGTCGCGCCAGGGGCTGAGGGGGCGCGCGGGCCGCAAGACGAAAACGATAGCCTGGGCCGTGGCCGCACCGCCGTTGGTGGCGATGTCTAGCTGGCCGGTGTGATCGCGGCCCGGAGCCAGGTCATCCACCTGGGCCGTGAGGCACAGGTCCACCCGGTTGCCCCGGAAGGTGACCGGTTCCACCCGCAGCCAGGGCACGCGCGGCGCCGCCACCCCTTCTAACGTGCCTCGACCGCCGTTGAGGACGCGCAGGGGCAGGGAAGGGGATGCGCTGCCCACACGCACCGCGCCGAAATCCAGGGCGGTGGGGGTGAGCATCACATAGGGCCGGGGTGCCGCCAACAGGTACAGGTAGATCGGCACCTCATGCTGCCCATAAGAGTCCGTCTCCACGATCAGGGCGGCGCAATAACGCCCCTGCGCCTCCAGGTAGGCCGTGTCAATGCGGACCTGCACGTTGCTGTGGGCGCCGTTCACCGCTTCCTGGTGGCACTGGACCCAGGGCTGCGTGCCGCGCACCCGGGCCTCCAAAGTCCCGCCGTCCGTCACCCCCATCTGGAGAGTGAGGGTGGGGCAATGACCACGTCGGACACGGCCAAAATCCAGCACGGCCGGGGTCAGCACCAGGGTTGGTTCGGGTATGGGGGGTGGTTCCGTGCCGGAAACGGGCCGGGCGCTGGGGTAGTGACCGGGCCGGGGCGAACGCCGGGGGTGCGGGCGGCCGGTGCGGGTCGGACCAGCCGGTGGGGTGGCCGGCTCCGGCCGGTGGTGCTGTTGCCACTGCCGATGGTACACCGCCCGGCGTGCCGGATCGCTCAGCACCTCATAGGCCAGGTTCAGAGCCACCATGCGCTCAGCCGCCGCCGGGTCAGGGCACACATCCGGGTGATACTTGGCCGCCAGCCGCCGATACGCGGCAGCGATGACCTCCGGCTCTGCCGCCGGGTCCACCTGCAAGGTCTTGTAGTGATCAGGGAAACCTGCCATGTGAATCAATGCTGGTATCTTGTGCTCCTCGGCGATCTGCGACCACCGACGCCAGGCGCGCGGGTCACACTCCCTGCGGCTTGCCACCCAGTCCAGCCCCCGGCCCCACGTCTGCGACCTGGCGGGCAGGCCGGACTGGGTGGGCTGGGGGTCGCAGACGTGATCGCCGCTTTGAGCAACTTTTTTCCATCTACTAAGGCTAGTTGATGCTCACCCGCGACCCCTGGCCGGTTTTGGTCACATCAATGCGGACCGGGAAGACATCCTGTAGCTCCTCGATGTGGGTGATGACCAGGATAAAATCAAAGTCATCTGCGATAGCGTTGATGGCCTCCACCAACCGGTTTCGCCCCTGGGTATCCTGGGTGCCGAACCCCTCGTCCAGGATGATGGTCTGCAACTGGGCGCCGGCCCGACGGGCCAGGAGCTTGCTCAGGGCGATGCGGATGGCAAAGTTGACCCGGTATTGCTCGCCGCCGGAATAATTCTCATACGGCCTGGTCCCCACCTCATCGGCGATGGCGATGTCCAGGGTTTCAATGGGGTCGCCTTTTTTCGTCTCCCGTTGGGTCTCGAAGCGGACGTGCATCCGGCCATCGGTCATGCGGGCCAGGAGCCGGTTGGCCTCCTCTTCGAGTTCGGGGATGGCGGCCTCGATGATCATAGCCTGGAGGCCCTTCTTGCCAAAGGCCAGGGCCAGTTCTTCGTAAAGGCCCTTCTCCTCGGCGGCGGCCTGCTCCTGGGCACGCTTTTCCTCGCCCTGGCGACGGAGCGTGGTGCAGTGCTCCAGCCGCTGCCGGGCCGCGCCCAATGCCAGCCGGGCCTCTGTTTCTTCCCGTCGCAGCCGCTCCACACCCTCTTCTTGTGCCTCGGCCTGGGCGCGACGGGCGGGCAGATCCGCCAGTTCGACCAGGAGTGCCTGGTGGCGACCCTGGTCCTCGGCCAGGCTCTCCCGCCAATGAGCCGCTGATTCGCTGAGACCTTGAAGCATCTCGCGGTCACGGACCAGACGCTCCCGGGCCATATCCAGTTGAGCCTTGCGCCCTTCAAAGCCGGCCAGTTCCGTCACCCGCGCCTGGACGGCCCGGTGAGCGTCCTGATCGTAACCCAGGGCCGCGATCCGGGCCTGTAGTTCGGCCAGCCGGGCCTGGTCCTCAAGGGCAAACTCCCCTTTCTCCAGGCTGCGCTCCACCCCGATCAACGCCTGGCGGGTCGCCGCCAGGTCGGTGGCTGCGGCCTCCGCCTCGGCCAGGGCGTGCTCCAGAGAGGCGACCTGGCGTTGCAGGCCACCCTCGGTTTGCAGGGCTTTGTCTACCTCCATGAGACGCGCGCGCAGGGCCGCGATCTGCTGGTTTAGCTCGCCGACGCGGGCGGTATTGGCGCGATAAGTGTGGGCCAGAGCGGTGCCCTGGTCGCGGAGCCGGGCGATGAGGCTGGCCAGGCTGGTGGCATCCAGTTCGCTCTCGCAGAGGGGGCAGTGGGCCGGACCGGCTCCTATATCGGCGGCCTGGAGCGTGTCCAGTCGCGCTTTCAGCTCCTCCATCTCCCCTTTGAGTCGCTTGTTCTCCGCGTGTAGAGTAGTGACCTCGGCGTTCAGGCGGTCCAGATCGGCCTGCCGGGCCTCGCGGGTCTGGCCCAGGGCGATCAGTTCGGCCAGGCGAGCCTGGGCGGCATCCAAATCAGCGCGCCAGCGGTCCACCTGAGCGGCCCGCGGCTCCAGTTCGGCGATGTGCTGCCGGGCCGCCGTGGCCTGAAATTGCAGGCGTTGCCGCTCACTGGCGATAGCCTGCTGCAGGGTGGCGGCGTTCCCGGTCAGGTCCAGGTAAGTGGTGAGCTTGCTGTTAAAGGCCTCATCGGCCTGACGGGCGACCAGCCAGGCAGCGTGACCGGCCTCGATGTCCGCCGCGTGGGCCAGGAGTTGCTCATCGGCGGCGATGCGCTGCTGTAGCTCAAGGATCTGCCCATCCAGGCGGGCCAGTTCGTTTTTGGTCCTGGTCAGGCGGGCGGCCAGGTCCCGGGCCTGCGTCTCTTTCGCTTCCAGGTCCTGGACAGCGGCCTGGGCCTGACGCAGATCGGCTTCGGCTTCACGGAGCCGGGCGTTGAGGGCCGTGGTGCGCTGTTCCGCATCGTGCACCTGCTGGCGGTATTCGCCCTCGTGGGCCAGCTCCGCCTCGATCTCGGCGATGGATGCGCTCAGCATAGCCCGGCGCTGCTCGGCCCGACGGGCGCATTCCCTGGCCCGGTCCTGCAATTCGTCATAATAGTCCAGCCCCAGGATACGCGCCAGGACCTCCTTACGCTGGCCGGGGGGCCTGGTGGTGAACTCATCCGCCCGCCCCTGGAGCAGAAAGGCCGAGTTGATGAAGGTATCATAGTCCATCTTGAGCAGACGGATGATGCGTTCCTGGGTCTCGCGGATGGTCGGCTCGGTGAGGGCGCGGAAAGTATCCCCACTCTGGACGTGAAGTTCCAACACGCTGCGGCCCCGGCCCTTGCTGCTGCGCCCCCGAATCACGCGATAGCGCTCCCGGCCCAATAAAAATTCAAACTGGACTTCCATCTCCGTCTGGCCCAGGTGGATGAGGTCATCGTCGGAACGGGCCCGGGATCGGCCCCACAAGGCCCAGGTGATGGCATCCAGCAGAGCCGATTTGCCGGCCCCGTTTTCGCCGGCCAGGCAGGCCAGATGGATACCTTCGAGCTGAACCGGGACCCGGTCGCGGTAACACATGAAATTGTGCAGGGTAAGGGCAAGAGGGATCATCTTATCAGTCCCAGGTGGTAATTGCCGGCCAGGGCATCCTTTTACAAACCACAAAGGACACGAAGGGTTCTTATGGGACACGCTCTGTGCAGGGGCGCACGGCCGTGTGCCTCTGTGTCCTTTGTGGCAGGTAATTACCAAGAATAGTATAGCACAACCCGGCAAGGCCCGCAATTGGTTTGTCGGCACAGGATGGTTCAAAATTGGTTAACACTTTTGTGACCGAAGGCCTTCATTGCCCCTCACCCCCCTTTGTCCCCTCTCTCCCCCTGGCCTTGCGGCCAGAGGAGAGGGGGGATAAGGA
>DAOTYG010000163.1:0-4031 GCA_034435155.1 Anaerolineae bacterium
CTACCCTCCCGCAGGTTCGGGCGCAATCTCCGCACTGAAGTGCGCCGCAATGAGCTGCTCGCTCTCTTGCCAGCCGCTTTCTAACCTGCGGGAGGGTGGCGGGTAGGTATTTACCCCGCAGGTTAGAAGCCCCAACTGGCGGGCGGGTGGGCCGTTACCTGCCCGGAGTAGAGGCTTCAGCCGGTCCGCCTGAAGGCTCGACTCCCGAATTATCCCAGGTCCAGCCAGTCTGGCTAAAGTTGTTCGCTCCGTCGGGGTCTGGGACCCCGACGGGGCGTTTTGGGGACTATGGCGTCTCCAGACCGTGGGCCAGCAGCAACTCCTCGTCGGTCATCAGGGCCGCTGTAGGCCCGTCCGCCACAATCTGGCCCCTATCCAGGATCACCATGCGCGGGAACAGTTCCTGCACCAGTCGCAGGTCGTGCGTGCTGGCGATCATGGTCTGGGGCATGGTCTGGAGCAGCCGGATGAGCTGGCGGCGCGCACGGGGGTCCAGCCCGGCCGTCGGCTCGTCCAGGGCCAGCAGGGCCGGGTCCATCGCCAGCACCGTGGCGATGGCCACGCGCTTTTTCTCGCCAGCACTCAGATGATGCGAGGGGCGTTCGGCATAGTCGCTCATCCCCACCCGGGCCAGGGCCTCCGCCACGCGCTGGCGCACCTCGTGGGCCGGCAGACCCATGTACAGCGGCCCAAAGGCCACGTCGTCCAGGACCCGGGGCGAGAAGAGCTGATCGTCCGGGTCCTGGAACACCAGGCCCACCAGCGCCCGGAGCCGCTTCAGGTGCGGCTCGCGCACCTCCAGCCCCTGCACCCGCACCGTGCCCACGCCGGTCAGCAACCCGTTCAGGTGCAACATCAAGGTGGACTTGCCGGCGCCATTGGGGCCGACCAGGGCCACGCGCTCACCGACGGCGATGCGCAGGCTTACATCCCGCAAGGCCACGTGACCGTCCGGGTACTGAAAGCTCAGGTGGCTGATCTCCACCGCCGGAGCTTCATCCTTCACGCGAAGCGTTCCGCCCTTCATTCTCCGAAAATAACCCCCTCACTCGCGGCAGCGACCGGTAGGGAGTGCCGCCCGCCGTGCGAAGCACGCGGGGTCGCAGACCCCGCGTGAGCACACGGGCGTATTTTCGTGCCACGGGGTGCGCCCCGCGCGCCAAGCCCAGGCTCCCGGCCCAGGCCGGACTGGGTGACTGGGTGGGAAGCTCCTTACAAATAGCCGAGCACCACCAGTCCGACCAGGAGCGTCAGGCCCAGCCCCAGCATCACCCACTGCGCCAGGGACAACGGTGGCCGGGGCAATGAGCGCGCTTCCCCGTCATAGCCCCGGGCCAGCATCGCCGCGTAGATACGCTCGCCCCGCTCATAACCCCGCACGAACAGGTTGCCCACCATATAGCCGGTCACCTGGCCCCGCCAGACCACGCTGCGCCCGCCGCGCCCTGTCAGACTGCCGCTGCGGGCGGCCCTGGCCCGGACTAACCGGCCGGCCTCGTCGGCCAACACCGCCAGATAGCGCCACATCAGCCCGATGATGGCGACCAGAAGGCGGGGGAGGCGCAGGGCGCGCAGGGCCGCCAGCAGGTCCGGGAACGACGTCGTCGCCACCAGCAGGATGCCGGCCTGCACCGAGATCCACGATTTGAGCACGATGCTCAGCAGACGCGTGGCCCCGGTCGTCGTCACCGTCACCGGCCAGGGACCCAGCGACACCTCCAGCAACGGCGGCCCCGGGACCGTGATCAGGAGCGGCAGGGCCGCCAGGGCAAAGGGCACGGCGATCAGCCCCCGCCGCATGGCAAACGCCACCCCCAGGTCCGAGGCCACAGACACCGCCACGACCAGGGCCAGGAACAGCACATAGACCGGCCAGGTCCCCATGGGCGTGGCCGACACGGCCACAATAAAGGCCAGTGTCAACACCAGCTTGACGCGGGGATCGGCCCGATGCAGAGGGCTGTCGCCGCGATGGTAGGGATCAAGGAAGTGAAAGTGCATACGTCATACGTCAGGCGTCATACGTCAGGCGGCGTGCCCGGCGGGTATAGGCCAGGGCCAGAGATACCACAAAGACGATGAGCACGCCCAAGATGCCGGCCACGATGGTCGCCAGGGCCTCGTTGGGGATGCCCGGAAACACATAGTCCGGGATGATCTGGTATGGTGGTTCCGCCGCCAGGTCAATAAAAGCCGGCTGCGTGGTCTCGGCCACCCATTCCAGGCCATCCGGGAACGCGGAAGCCAGCGGGGAGAGGACTGCCAGCAGGGCTGCGATGATCAGGCCACCCACCAGGACTGCCCGGCCACCGGCCGGCCTGGCCCCACCGAGCCTGAGCAGGTCGCGCCGCACCACGTAGACAAAGGCCACCGCGCCCAGGGTGATGAGCGCCTCACCCAGGCCGATGAGCATGTGGATACCCCCCATGGCCGGGATGGAGACGTTGGCCGGCGAGGTTCCACTCAACGATAGCTGGACGGCGCAGGCCAGCGCCGCCACGACAATGCTCAGCCAGGCCGCCACCGCCGCGCCGACAAAGACGCCCCAGCTCTGCCCCCGCGCCAGACGCATGACGACGCGGTAAACAGCATAACTCACCGCCACCCCCACGAGGCCCATATTAAAGATGTTCGCGCCCAGGGCCAGCAGACCGCCATCCTGGAAGATCAGGGCCTGCGTCGCCACCACAGCAGTCATCACGACGATGGCCGACCACGGTCCCAGAAAGATAGTCGCCAGGGCCGCGCCCATCAGGTGACCGGAAGTGCCACCGGCGACCTGAAAGTTCAACATCTGCCCGGCAAAGATCACGGCTGCCAGTACGCCCATCAACGGGACCTGCAACGGTCCCAACTCCTTCTCCGCCTGCCACAGGGCGATCCCCACCAGGATGATAGATACGATCCAGAGGGTCACGGATACCGCCAGCGACAGGAATCCATCGGGAATGTGCATATACGGTGGGGCGAACAAAGCGTTTGCCAACATGATTTGTTCTCCTTTCTGGTTAGTGAATATGGTTGTGATGATGATGCAGATGGGCGTGGTCCAGCTCACCGCCCAGGTGCTCAATGGCACCTTTCAGGCCGTTCATAGCGGCCTCCATCTGTTGTGCTGCTGCCTCGATGTGCTCCGCCAGATGCTCGTCACCAGCCAGCCTGGCCCTGGCCGCCCAGGCCCAGAACTCGCTGGCGTGTTCGGCATTGTGCTCCAACCAATGGGGCAAGAGCACCCGCAATTTGTCCAGATCCGTGTTCATTTTCCCTCCAGCTTTTCGTCCGCGATCAGCGTGACAGTGTGTTTCAAGAAATCAATGTGCGACACCCGGGCCGGGATCACCCGAGGCTCCTCAAAAAACGTGGCGATGCGCACGCCGCCCTCGACGACTTCCAGGCGGGTCACGTCTTCCATGATCCGTTCGTTAGCCTGCCCCTGGCGGGCCAGGTAGACAGTGGCCTGACACATGATTTCGCCCTCCTTCTTCGAAAAATACCTGCCCCTACGTGCGCCACGCCGGGCCGGTGGGGGCGACCCTGGCGGTTGCCCCTGGTGGGCAGGGGCAAGCCCTGCCCCTACTTTTGGCATGTTGGGCACGTCCCATAGATCGCGAAATGGTCCAGGCGCGGCTCATAGCCATAATCGTCGTGGATGCGCTGGCGAACCGGGTCCAGCACATCATCCGGCAATTCCATGATGCAACGACACCGCAAGCAGATGAGATGATGATGTGGCTTTTGCCCGAAACAAACCTCGTAACGCTCCGCCCCATCCCCCAGGTCCGTCTGCGTCACCAGGCCCAGGTCACGCAATAGCTCCAGGTTGCGGTAAACCGTGGAGATGTCCACGCAGGGATTCTGCTCTCGCACGCGAGCATAGATCTCCTCGGCGGTTACGTGCCCCTCGCATTCGTGGACCGCCAGCAGGATCATCTCGCGTTGCGGCGTGAGGCGGATGCCCTGGGCGCGCAGTTCAGCGATCAACTCGAAATGATGGCTCATTTTGCCTTCTTATGTAATTGCAATATTTTGCA
>DAOTYG010000164.1:0-4992 GCA_034435155.1 Anaerolineae bacterium
CACCTGAAGCGCTTTCGGCTGGAACTCAAGTTTTCTGCCGGAATCTGGTACTTTTCCCCACCAGCCAACCGCTTCCATGCTACCTACGGCGCAGAGCGGAACATCGCTGATCGTCTTGAGATTGCTGCTCGCCTTCACGACGACGGGCTGGTTGGCCTGGAGGCCCATTACCCCAACGAGATCAATGAGGAGAACTTGCCGCTTTGGCAATCGTTCCTCGCCGATACCGGGATGCGCCTGGTAACGATTGTCCCCCTCCTGTTCTGGGATGCGCAGTTCGAGTGGGGGTCTCTCTCCAACCCTCTGGAAGGCCCCCGCCGAGCAGCCATCGAACGCACCAAGCGTACTCTGGAACTGAACCGAGAGCTCGGGACGGATTTTGCTGTGGTCTGGCCGGGCATTGATGGCTACGAAAACCCGTTCGGGCTCGACCTGGTGGCTATGCGAGACCGCTTCGCCGACGGCTTGGCCGAAGCGATGGATGCCGTCCCCGGTGTGCGGGTAGCATTCGAACCCAAGCCGTATGAGCCGCGCGGTCGCATCCTCTTCGGCACCACTGCTGAAGGGGTGCTCTTGGCCCATATGGTTGAGCAACGCCTCCAGCACCCGGAGAACCGGCGCTTGCTGGCCGAAGGGCATGCCCTCTGTTGTCTGAACCCAGAGGTCGGCCACGTGCTGATGGGGTACGAGGACCTCTCGAGCGCCTATAGCTGGCCACTGTCCGAGGGCCGGCTGGCACACACGCACTGGAACAGCCAACCTTTGGGCAACTATGACCAGGACCTCAACGTCGGCGTGGTCTCTCCGGAACAGACCGAGGCGCTCCTCTACACCCTGAAGATGCACGGTTACCAGGGGTATTTCGGACTGGATCTCAACCCCGAGCGAATGCCAGTGGAGACCGCGCTGCGGATCTCTATGGATGCCATCCGGGCAGCAAACGAGCGCATTGAAGAGCTGGACCACGAGGCGATCGTTTACGCACATGAGCATCCTGACCGGGCCCGCGGCTGGCTGGAAGCATACTTGGTACGCGCTCGTGCGCCCCACCCAGAACGCCTCGCGCCCCTGCCGCCCTGGCCTGTAGAGGGTTCCTGGTCGTATGCTTAGCACCGTTCCGTTCTCCTCTGGGCAAGAGTAGGGGCTCCCTTGTCTGCTTTGGAGGTCAACGTGACTTCGGTGGCATACCTGCTCGGCATTGACGTCGGAACTACCGGCAGCAAGGCCCTGCTGGTCGATTCCCGGGGCGAGATCCGCGGTTCGGCCACAACCGAGTACCCGATGTATACGCCACAGCCCCTGTGGGCGGAACAGGATCCCGAGGATTGGTGGCGTGCCACGGTGCGCAGCATTCGCCAGGTACTCGAGGCCTCACAGGTACAACCTCGGCAAGTCGCCGCGATCGGGCTCACGGGCCAAATGCATGGGCTGGTACTGCTGGACCGCGCAGGCAAAGTCTTGCGGCCGTGTATTATGTGGAATGATCAGCGCACGGCGCTCCAGTGCGCCGCGATCACGGAACGGGTTGGATGGGAGCGCTTGCTGGAATGGACCGGAAACCCGGTCCTTCCCGGATTCACGGCTCCCAAGATCCTCTGGGTGCAGGAGAACGAGCCGGAGGTGTATCAGCAGATTGCCCACATTCTCCTGCCCAAAGATTATGTACGATTCCGGCTCACAGGGGCACTGGCAAGCGAGGTTTCTGATGCATCAGGGACTTCCCTTTTCGATGTCCGCCGTCGCGCCTGGTGCCTGGAGATGCTCAACGCGCTTGCGGTTCCGCGGGAATGGTTGCCTGAGGTGACCGAGTCCCCGGTGGTCAGTGCACAGGTGCATGCCGAAGCCGCGCGGGCCACTGGCCTGCTTGAAGGCACGCCCGTGGTCGGCGGCGCGGGCGATCAGGCGGCACAGGCGGTAGGCACGGGGATCGTGCGCGAAGGGATTGTATCCGTGACCATTGGCACGTCGGGGGTGGTATTCGCAGCCTCCGAGCAGTACCGGGTTGAACCCCAGGGGCGCCTGCACGCCTTCTGTCACGCCGTTCCTGGCAAATGGCATCTAATGGGCGTCATGCTGGCTGCGGGGGGATCCTTACGCTGGTACCGCGATGCTCTGGGCGAAGCGGAGAAGGCAGAAGCAGAGGCACAAGGACGCGATCCCTACGATCTCCTTCTGGAACCCGCGGCTCGGATACCTGCTGGCTGCGAGGGGCTGCTTTTCTTGCCTTACCTGAGCGGCGAGCGTACCCCCTATCCCGACCCCCACGCGCGGGGGGTGTTCTTCGGGCTAATGCTCCGCCATACCAAAGCCTACCTGACGCGGGCGGTGCTGGAGGGGGTCAGTTATGGCTTGCGGGATTCACTCGAGCTCATGAAGGCGTTGGGGCTGCAGGTGGAACAGGTCCGTGCTTCTGGCGGAGGAGCCCGGAGTCCCTTTTGGCGACAGATCCTGGCTGATGTTTTGGGGACCGAGATCGCCACAGTGAACGTGACCGAGGGGGCGGCTTACGGCGCGGCTCTCCTGGCCGGAGTGGGCGCGCAAATCTACCCTTCGGTCGAGGCGGCGTGTCAGCAGGTCGTACGCATCACTGGGACCACGGTGCCGGGACCGGCCTCCAATGTCTATGCCGATTACTACCCGCGCTACCGCGCCCTTTACGCCGCACTGGCGGCCGAGTTCCGCGAACTCGCCCGAGTCGTGGAACGACATTGGATGGCCAGTAAGGAGCCGTGATGGAAGGCAAACCGGTTGTCTGTATAGGCATTCTGGTGGCCGACGTGGTTGGCCGGCCGGTGCGTATGCTCCCCGAGGCCGGCCGGCTCGTCCTGGTCGAGGAGATGGGCCTCTACACCGGCGGCTGCGCGGCCAACACGGCAACCGCACTCGCCCGCCTGGGCATTCCGGTCGAGATCATCGGCCGCGTGGGGCATGATCCGTTCGGGGACTTTCTCGTGCGGGAACTGGAGCACCGCGGCATCGGGACCGCGGGAATCACCCGGGATTCCGACACGGGGACCTCCGCCACCATGGTCATGGTTGATCCTGACGGAGAGCGGCGCTTTATCCACTATATCGGCGCCAACGCACGGCTCACGCTGGAGCAAATCGCCCCGGAGCGGATCCAAAATGCGGCGATCGTTCATGTGGCCGGTGCTCTGGTCCTCCCGGGTCTGGACGGCCTTCCCACAGCACGGCTGCTTCAGCAGGCGCGCGAGGCCGGAGCGATCACTTTCCTCGATACGGTGTGGGACGATACCGGCCGCTGGATGAAACTGCTCAAGTCTTGCCTGCCTTATGTGGATTATTTCGTCCCCAGCCTGGCCGAAGCCCGGGCATTGACTGGGCGACAGGCACCCGAAGAGGTCGCTACGGCCCTTCTTGAGGAAGGTGTCGGAACGGTGGCGCTCAAGATGGGGGCCGACGGGTGTCTGGTCCAGTCGAGAGATCGTCCAGCACTCCACGTTCCAGCATTCGAGGTGCAGGTAGTCGATGCTACCGGGGCGGGAGACGCCTTCGCTGCCGGGTTTATCGCCGGGGTGTACCTGGGATGGCCGCTGGTGGACACTGCCCGGCTTGCCAACGCCGTGGGAGCGCTCTGTGTTACCGGCGTAGGAGCCTCTGGGAATGTCGCCTCGCTTGAGGAGACGCTGGCCTTTATGCGGTCGGCGCGCGTACGTGAGCACTAGCGGGTGGAGAGGACGCCATGGAAAAGTACGGGTATCGCTTCTCATTCGGGCCGTGGAACATTCACGAGGGCGCGGATTCGTTCGGGCCGCCTGTGCGCCCTTCGCGTTCGTTTAAGGAAAAGCTGGCCGCCTACCGGGAACTGGGCTTCGACGCGGTGCAGTTCCATGACGACGACGCGGTCCCCGGGCTGGACGAGCTCTCCCCGGCCCAGATCGCCGACAGGGCTCGCCAGGTGCGTCACATGCTGGAGGAGAATGGCCTGGTGGCCGAGTTCGTCGCTCCCCGGCTGTGGGAGCACCCGATGACCGTCGACGGTGCGTTCACCGCCAACGATCCAGAGGCACGCCGCTATGCGATCGAACGGTCAAAGAAAGCGGCCGACATCGCGCGGGAGCTGGGCACCGACCTGATGGTCCTCTGGCTGGCGCGCGAGGGCACTTACCTCCGGGAGGCCAAGGACGCTCGCCAAGCCACCCTGCGATTGCTTGAAGCGGTGAACTCCCTTCTGGAGTATGACCCTCACCTGCGCATCGCGATCGAGCCCAAACCGAATGAGCCCATGGATGTGGCCTACATTCCCACTATTGGCCACGCACTGGCGCTGGGCGCCCGAAGCGTCGACCCCGCGAGGGTTGGCGTGCTCGTCGAGTCCGCCCATGCAATACTGGCCGGCCTGGACCCAGCGGACGAGATGGCTTTCGCGCTGGCGTTCGGGAAACTGTGGAGCGTGCACCTGAACGATCAGAATGGGCTCAAGTTCGACCAGGACCGCACGTTTGGCGCCGTGGACCTGCGGCGTGCCTTCAACCAAGTCCGGGTGCTTGATGAGAACCGGTATTGGGAAGTCGGGGTTGTGGGCATGGACGTAAAGGCCCTCCGCACCCAGCCAGCCGAGGTCGCCCTAAAGCATTTGCGCAACAGCCTGCAACTTTTCCTTCGCTTGGTGCATCTTGTCCGATCTCTGGACCGCGAACGGATCCAGCAGCTGATCGTGGCCCGCGATTACGAGGAGCTGGACTGGCTGGTCCTCAACCACCTGTTGGGCGGGTAGGGCCGTACGCGGCGCTGGACTTTCCCCAAGCAGCCACCGCACCGTCGCCTGCCTTGCAGGGTGGAGATGCCATAGCCCCCGATGCGTCGGGGCAGAGTCGGAAATCCCAGCACCTCGTGCAGTTCGGTCAATGACCAATCAGGCCGCAGAGCGGTTTAACCAGGAAGTTGGCTGAACTTATAGGGCGCGAATATTCGATTTGAGAGATATTCTTGAGTTGGTCCTAACCGCCTCGATAATCGCACGTTTGCGAA
>DAOTYG010000165.1:0-22242 GCA_034435155.1 Anaerolineae bacterium
CTACCCTCCCGCAGGTTTGGGCGCAATGACCAGACCAGAGCGCGCCCAGATGACCGGCTGCATCGTTCGCCAGCCCCTTTCTAACCTGCGGGAGGGTTCAGGGTAGGCAGTTACAAAAGAAGGAGGAATAGAATGCAACTGCGTCGAAACGCTCTAGCGATGATCATCATCGCCATCCTGACTCTGATCCCCATGGGTCAACTCAGGGTGACCGCTCTGGCGGCCCCCCTCGCCGCGCCAACCCTGTTAGCCACGATCCAGAACGTGGGAAGCGTGCCCACCGGCATCGTCGTGGACGAGGTCCATAATTATATCTACGTCTCCGCTATGGCCGGGAACCACCTCACGCGCATCAATGGCGCGACCCTGACGGTAGACAAGTACAGCCCCACCTCTGGCGTCGTCGTCACCCCGATGGGGCTGGCCGTGAACCCGGCCAATCAGCAAGTATATGCCTGCAACAATGGCGCGAACATACCCCATTTCTCCATCGTGGACGGCAACACGATGGGGCTGGTGGCCGGTGTCTATGTGGGCGCGCCGCAAATGGACGTGGCCTTTAACGCCAGCCTGAACCACGCCTTTGCCACGGATTTCAACAAGGCGCGCGTCTACGCGGTGAACACGACCAGTCAGACCAAGACCGGGGACATCCTTAACCTGGCCAACAACCCCACCAAGATCGCCTTAAGCCCGGACGGCAGGGTGGCTTACGTGACCTGCGTCAGTTCCAACTCGGTGGACGTGATTGACACGGCCAATCGCGTACTCATTGCCCGTTTCTTTGCCCACTATATGAACCCGGTGGGCATCGCTGTGAACCCCACCAACGGCTACATCTATGTGGCCAACGTGGGCGACGCCACCACCAGCAAAACCCGCGCCGGGTACGTGACCGTGGTGGACGACCGCAACGTCCTGAAACAAACTATCGAGGTCGGTGGGTTCTGGACGGACGGCCAGGGGGTGATGGGCGTGGCCTATAACCCCAACACCGATCACCTCTTTGTCTCCCGCCGGGGCACACCCGGCCATGTCCTGGTGTACAAAGGCTCCCCACCATACAACTATATTACAACCATCCAGGTGGGGAATAACCCGGACGCCTTTATCACCGTGGACCAGACCCGCAACCGGGTCTATGTGACCAACCAGGGCTCCAACACCGTCTCGGTGATCCAGGACACGGTGACCACGGCGGCCTCGGTCCCCCCCGCGACTTATCCCCCAGATGAGGACGCGGCTATGACCACCCCGCCGGACGAACCTTCGCCGCTCCCCTGCCCCCAAACAACGACGACCAACATCCCCGTTGGGATCACCCCCCAGGGTATTGCCGTGGATGACCCTCATGGCAAGGCTTACGTGGCGAATAACGTGGCCGGCACCGTCTCGCGCGTGAACCTGGCGACGAACACCCAGGAGGCCACTTCGAATGCCGGCATCGTCTTCGGGCCTTCCGCCGTGGCCGTAAATACCAGCGTTCAACGCGTGTATGTGGCCAACAGTGCCTCCGGCTACAAGTCGGTCTCGATCTTGAACGGGACCGACCTGTCCCTGCTGGCCTACATCTCTTCCGCCAGTTACCTGCCAGAGACCCCCAGGCATATTTACCTGGTGCCAGGCACCGATGGCGCGGATCGGCTCTATGTGGCCAACTATGACCCCGCTGACACCAGCAAGAGCTATGTCACCGAGATCCGCCTGACTTCTTCCATGACCCCGACCTTTCGCAAGTTCTCGGTGGGCAAAGCTCCCTATGCAGTGGCCTTGAGTGCAGACGGGGCGGTGGCCTATGTCGCCTGCCACGACTCTTTGGCCTATGGGGGGTCTTATCTATCCGTCGTGGACCTGGCCCTGGGCAGGGAGGTGGCCCAGTTCTTCACCCACTACAGCCAGCCCACCGACGTCATCCTGGACCCGGCGCGGGACCGCCTCTATGTAGCCAACGAGGGTAGCGGCAAAGTGGTGGCGGTGGACCATCGCAACCTGCTCAAAGGTTCCGTAACCCTGGGCGACAAACCCCAGGGTCTGCGTCTGAACCCCAGTTTTCGCCGTCTGGCCGTGATCAAGAAGAATACCGGGATCACCTCTTTCATCAGCGCCGATTCGTTCACCGAGATCTGCCTGCCTGTTTCTACCCCGCAGGCGGATCGCTGGATCGCCTTCAGCTCCTCTTATAATCGGTTCTACGTTTCCGCCTCCAGCGGCTTCCAGGTCATGGTGATCCAGGACTATCTTGGCGACGGCTACGAGAACGACGATTCATACTCCCTGGCCCAACCCATCCTGAACGACACGCTGCAGACCCGCACCATTGACCCGGCCGGCGACGTGGACTGGGTCAAGTTCCAGGTGAGCGCGCCGGTGACCCTCACCCTCAGTGCCACTCCCTGGCTGACCACCACCCTGTCGCTCTATGACACCGACGGCACCACGCCCCTGGTGACGGATACCAACCCGCTGGTGTATCCCTTCACCGCGAGCGGCACCTACTATGCGCAGGTCAAGGCCACCGACCCGGCCATGGGCGGCCCGGCTTACGCCTACCAACTGCTCCTCAGCGGCGGATCGCCGCCATATCGTCTCTATCTGCCCCTGATCAGTCGGGCAGAGGATTAAGAGCCTCCGAAAAAGGTGTAGGACAGCCTTTCCAGGCTGTCCAGGCAGGCTGGAAAGCCAGCCCTACAGTTTTTCGGATAGGCACCAAGACCTCACGGGGTTGGGCGAGTGGGGCTTCTGTCACCAAACCCCGCTACAAAAACGCTTGGTGTGAATTAGCGACCGGGGTCGCGCCTGGCGGGCCTGGCGGCCGGGCGTCCCCCCGCTACGCGGGGGAAGCTCAAACCCGAAGCGGGCGGTCGGCCGGCGGTTTACGCCCCTCAAGTGACCGCCATATCTCACACCAGGCATAAAGAGAGGGCGACCCGCCTGACGGGGGTCGCCCTCTTGCTCTACCGGGGAACCGACCGGTTCCCTTTAGATGCCTCAGCCACTGGGCCGGCACGTGCCCGCGCTGGGGGCCGAGACCGCAGTGCCGGTCTTGTTCCCCCCGGCCAGGGTTCCCCCGGTGCTGAACACCGATAGGGACCGTTCGGTCTGTTGGCCCCCACACCTGGGGCACCTGACCTGGCGCAGATTATTGACCGAGCGCACGAATACCTCGAATTGATTTCCGCACTCTCCACAACGATACTCATAGATCGGCATCGGATCACCTCCTCAGTCCAGCCACGGCCGCTTTGATCGCTCCCACATCCGGGATGCCGTTGCTGATCTGGACCACGTTGCCCTCACCGTCCAGCACCACGAAGGTCGGCACGCCACGCACTCTATACCGGGCCGCCATCTGCTGCCCCACCGGCGTGAACACATCCAGGCGGATCACCCTGGCCGTGTCGCCCAGGTCTCGCTCCAGCCCATCCACGATGGGCCGCGCTACCAGGCAAGACATTCAGGTGTTGGAGAACAGCTCCAGCACGGTGGGCCGGCCATCGTGCAACACCGCATCCAGCTCGGCCAGAGTACCCACCGAGGAATCCTGCTTCAAGAGCAGAAACCCGCCTGCCAGGAGCGCCAACGCCCCCAGAAAGATGATGTTCTGGCGCAGGAATCGCATCAGCCGGGCCATGCTGCCCGCCCTCTGGTTGCTGATAATGGGCTACTGGCTGAGCACACCCTCTATCCTCTCGACCAGGGCCGGCTTGGGCACGGCCCCCACGACCCGGTCCACTTCCTGACCAGCGGAGAAAAAGATCAGGGTGGGAATGCCCCGGATCCCATATTTCATGGGCGTCTCCCGGTTTTCGTCCGTATTCAGTTTGGCAAAGAGTATCTGACCGGCATACTCATCGGCCAACTCCTCCACCACCGGCCCGATGAGCCGGCACGGGCCGCACCAGGGCGCCCAAAAGTCCACCAACACCGGCCGATCCGCCTGCAAAACGGTTTTCTCGAATGTGGCATCGGTCACCTGGATGAGGTTTTCGTTCATGTTTTCTACTCCCTTTTGTTCTTTATTGATCCCCACGGGCTCAACAGCAGTCGCCTGTCAACCGCCACCGCGGAGCCTCCACAACAAAAAGACCACCAAAATCGGCAAGACCAGCATAAGCCATTGTTCCATCTGATACACTCCTCGGTCACGGTCATATACCCCCCTGGGGTACTTGTATTTTACCACGAAAGGCTGGGGTTGTCAAGGCCGTAGCCTGACATCCCGTGCATAGCTCCTGTTAGGGAGGGAACAAAGTGGAGAAAGCCTTTCTGGGGGTTTTTGCGGCGGCGAAGCCGCCGCAAAAACCCCCTATGAGGCAGTCTTTCCCCTCCCCGAAGGGACGCGAAGCGGGGCGGGGGGGCCGTCGTGCGTTTAATTTACGCACGGATGTCAACGTAGCAACGCTACCACTTCTGTTACCGGCAGGCCCAACCGCGTGTGGCCGTCGCGTCCCACGACGGTCTCGGCGCGAAAGAGGGAGTTGAGGACCGCTTCCTCCACGCTCTCCACCACGGCCGGGAAGAGCCAGTCCATTGCCCGGCCCTCGTCGGCCAACACCGTTTGCGTCGTCAGGAGCGCCGGTGGCCGGTGCGCGATGCGCCGGGCAGTGCTGAAGGCGATGACGAAATCCCCGCTGCCGTGGCCGTAGTGGCTGCCGGTGCGGGCCAGGCCGGCGGCGGCGCGCACGCCCAGGCGGTGTAACTGGCGGGCCGTCAACGGGGCGTCCGTCGCCAATACCACCATGACGGACCCGCTATCCGCCGGCGGCTCCGGCGCGCCGGGCGGCTGGATGTGCCGGCCCACCGGCACACCGCAGACCAGCAGGTCGCGCGGCCGGCCAAAGTTCGACTGCACCAGCGCGCCCACGGTAAAGCCGCCGGCCGCGGCCGGTGTCACCCGGCTGGCCGTGCCGATGCCCCCTTTCCAGCCATAACAACTCGTGCCGGTGCCCGCGCCGACCGCACCTTCCGCCACCGGCCCGGCCGTGGCCTGCTCAATCGCCGCCCACACGTGTTCCGCACGGACGTGGCGCCCTTGCAGGTCGTTCAGGTAGCCGTCGTTGGTCTCCCCCACCACCACGTTCACGCTGCCGGTTTGGATGCCGATCTCCTGGCTCTGGCGGATCGCGTACTGCACCAGCGCATCGGCCACCAGGCCCACGTTGAGGGTGTTGGTCAGGGCGATGGGAGACTCGATCACCCCCAGCTCGCGCACCTCCTCAAACCCATAGACCTTGCCGAAGCCGTTGATGGTATGCACAGCAGCATGTACTTTCTCCCGAAAGAGGTTTCCGCCGTGGGGCAGGACGACCGTCACGCCGGTGCGGACCGGGCCCTGGCCGGGGTGCAGGGGCCCTTCCCCGGCGATCAGCGTCGTGTGTCCCACCAGCACGCCGGCCACGTCGGTGATGGCATTATGCGGACCGGGGGGCAGTTCCCCCACCGTCAGGCCCAGATCGCGCAGTCGTGGTCGAACCATTGGACGCCTCCTTACAATGTTGGACTTTGGACAATTCTGGAGTCGAGCCTTCAGGCGGGCCATATCTTGTGGTCACGACCGGCTAAAGCCGCTACTCCTTGTGGCGTGCGAAAGTCCGAAGCCTCCGGCCCCCGGCCCAGGCCGGACTGGGTGGGCCGGGCAGACCTCCGGTGAACACAAATTTCCATCTGCTGAGAGCAGGCAGTTACGGTGCTTTACGTAAGGACCAAGCAAATGAGGGTAAGCCAGATGGCTTACCCTCGTGTTATGCCCGGCGTAGTAAGGACCCGTTTTCTCGTCAGAAGCGGGTTCCTACTTCTTGCTCTGGATGGCCTCGTTCGCCAGCTTGGCCGCGTCGTCCAGGGCGGTCTTGGGGTCCTTCTGGCCGGTGATGACGGCCGTCAGGGCGTCCTGCAGGAAGGTGCGGGTGTCCTGCCAGCCACGGATGTTAGGCTCGGGCACACTGTAGGGCAGGATCTCGAAGGCCTGCTTGTACTGCGGGCTGGCCTCGAACTGCTTCTTGACCGCGTCGGTCTCGGCGGCGGACTTGCGGACGGGCATATAGCCGGAGCCGATAGCCCAGCGGGCCGTCTGCTCCTTCTGGGTGAACCACTTGATGAACTGCCAGCAGGCCCGCTGCTTCTCCTCCGTGCTCTTGAAGACGGTGATGTTGGCCCCGTACATCACGGTCACCGGTTTCTGCGTCTCCGTGAGCTGCGGGATGATGGCGATGCCCCACTCAAACTCCGCGCCCTTGTCCTTGGTTGGGCCGCCGACCTCTTTCTCGTAGTACGGTCGGCCGGTGGTGGAGCCCATGGTGAAGGCGCACTTGCCAGCGCCAAAGGTCTGCTGGTCACCATATTGCTTGGCCACCTGGCGCGCCGCCCCGGCGTCCACCAGGTCTTTGATAAGCTGGAAGGCATCAATGCCCGGCTGCTCGTTAAAGCGCACGCCGCTCAGGTCGTCCTTGAGCAGCTTACCGCCCCGGCTATAGATCCAGCCGTCAATGGTGGAGGCGTCTATGCTGATCTCATAGCCGATCACGTCGCCCTTGGTGACCTTGATGCACATCTCCTTGAACTTGTCCCAGGTCTTGGGTGGGCCGTCGTACCCGGCGGCCTTGAGCATGTCCAGGTTATAGTACATCACCAGCATGGACTTGGTGAAGGGGAAGCTCAGCATCTTGCCGCCGAACTCGGGGAACTTGTTGGTCTCGATATAGCCGGGCCAGATGTCATCAAAGTCGGCCTTGGTCAGGCCGATCTCCGGGTCGTTGATGTACGGGTCCAGTTCCACCACAGCCCCGGCCTTCATGTACTCGGCCACCATGCTCTCATAGGCCACGGCCATGTCCGGCGGGTTGCCGGCCTGGATGGCGGCCATGATCTTCTGATAGAGCTTGGTGTAGCCATCCACGTACTCCGGCAGGATGATGATGCCGGTCTCTTTGGTGAAATCGGCGCACATCTTCTCGATCAAGGTCTTGTTGGCTTTGGTCTGGGTATGCCAGAAGCGGATAGAGACCTTGCCGGGCACTTTGGTCGGCTCAGGGGCCTTGGTCGGCTCTGGAGCTTTGGTGGGCTGGACCGCTGGCTTGGTGGGCTCAACCGTCGGTGTGGCCGGTGGCGGGCACTGCGCCGCCAACATGCCAAAGGTCACCAGTGCGGCTACCAGAACGAACAACAGTCTCTTGTTCACGGTTCCTCTCTCCTTCTAGAATCTGAAATATGCTTCGGTCCTGGTCAGTACGTGTGAACCATCCATCAGATACAAACTTGTCTGGGCCGATTATCACCCCCTTCCTCTTGCTGCAATTTGCACTCTCACCCCTTCAAACCGGACGTGGCGATCCCCTCGATAAAGTACCGTTGGGCGATCAAGTATAGGACGATGATCGGGAGGATGGTCAACATGGCCCCGGCCATGAGCAGGTTGATCTCGGTGCCGGCCTCGGTCTTGAACACCGATAGCCCGGCCTGGATCGGGCGGTGCTCGTCATCCTTGGTGACCAGGATGGGCCAGAGCAGGCTATTCCAGCTCCACAGGAAGTTCAGCAGTAGCACGGTGATCACGGCCGGCTTGCTCAAGGGCAAGATGATCTGGGTCAGAAAGCGGATGTGTCCGCAGCCATCAATGAGGGCCGCGTCGTGCAGGTCCTTGGGGATGGTCATGAAGAACTGGCGAAACAGAAAAACGCTGAACACGTTGACGATGAACGGCACGATCAGGGCCGGCCAGTCATTGTACCAACCCAGGTTGTTGACGATCACGTAGTTGGGGATCATGATGACCTCAAAGGGGATCATCATGGTAGACAGGAACAGGATAAAGATCACATCCCGGCCAAAGAACTCCATGCGCGCGAAAGCATAGCCGGCCAACGCTGCGGTGACCAGGACCCCGCCTACGATGCAGAGGGCGACAAAGACCGAGTTGCGAAAATAGAGCGCAAAGGGGAAGCTATTCCAGGCCTCCTCATAGTTGGGCAGAAAACCGTGCAGGACCCTGGCCAGGGCATCTCCGTAGTAATCACGGGCCGTCCATTCGGGATTGCCTGGCTCGACCGTCCAGGGGGCCGTTTGCGCCAGGGCGAATTGCGCCTGGGCCTCCTCCCACCCCTCGCGCCATAATTGAAACACGCGCTGATCCAGCGTCTCAGCGAGGGGGCCCAGGTTTTCCGGGAACGGGGCACTGTTCCAGGCTTCTTCCACATATTTTTGCCCCGGATAGAACGTGGGTTGCAGGCTGAACCGACTGGCTTCCTTGTAGGGTTTCAGCGAGGTCAGGACCATCCAGTAGAAGGGGAACAGCGTGATCAGGATGCCGCCGATCAACAGAAAGTAGACGGCCGGGTCTACGGCCTTCAGCGCAGTGGCACTGAACCAACGGGTGGTATGGCGTTTCACACGCCGCCAGTAAAATAGCCCGGCCACCACGCCGGCCGCGATGAGGATCAGACTCACCCAGCCGCTGGATTCGGCCTCCCGATAACCGGGTAGCTGCTCCAGGGCCAGGGTCTGAAGTCCCGCGCCGAGGCTGCCTCCTACCAGAAGCCAGAAAAGCGTGGAAGCCCAGAGGACAAAGATATACCACCGGCCCAGCCATAACCCCAGGCCGGCGACGAGCAACATGACCACCAGGGCAAGCTGGATCAGTAGGGACAAACCCCCTGGAAAACCCGGCTGCATGATAGCACTGCCCAGTTGCCCCAGGAGCACCGCGATAGCCACCAGCGCCGCCGCGATCTCGATCCCGGCTGTCACGGCAATCAACAGGCTGCGATGTCCTGTCTTTCGTTCGGCAACTGCTTGCATCGCTGACTCCTGCGTCAGGCGTCAAACGTCATTCGTCAGGCGTCACGGCCCTGCATCCTGACGTTTTACGTTTGACGCTCAGTAATGCACCCTGCGCCCACCTACGCGGAACTGCAAGATCGTGATCCCCAGGATGATGAAGAACAGGATGAACGCCAGCGCCGAGCCGTAGCCCAGGCGCGTGAAATCGAAAAAGTTCTGGAAGACCAACATCGTCACCGTGCGGGTACGGCCCAGCGGGTTGCCGTTGGTCATGACATAGATGGTGTTAAACGTTTGCAGCACGCCGATAGTGGTGGTGATCACCAGGAAAAACGTGGTGGGCGAGAGCAACGGGATGGTGATGTGGCGGAAAGCCTGCCATTCGTCAGCGCCGTCTATGCGCGCGGCCTCATAAAGCTCGGTGGGGATGTTGCCCAGGCCGGCCAAAAAGATCACGATGTCGAATCCCAGGTAGTGCCAGGAGGAGGCCAATACCACTCCCAACAGGGCCAGACTGGGACCAGCCAGGATATACCCCAGCAACCGCCCCCAGCCACCAGGGATCGCCTCCAACAGGGCCGGGTTCTCGGCGATCTGGGTATTCAGAAGGATCTCCACCAGGCCGCGCGGCTCGTGCAGCCACATGATGGTGTCCAGGGCCTTGATGCCGATCTTGTCCAGAGCAAAGTTGAGGATGCCGTTATAGGGGTCCAGGATCCATTCCCAGACGGCCGCGCCGGCCACGGTGGAGGTGATGTAGGGCAGGAAATAGAGTACCCGGAACGCGTCGCGGCCCCTGATGGGTTGGAAAAGAAGATAGGCCATAACCAGGGCCAGTGGCAACTGGATGGGGATCACGAGCAGGGTGTAGTAGAACGTCACGGTGAGGGCTTGCCAGAGGGCCGAATCGGAGGCCAGGGCCCGGCCATAGTTCTCGAACCAGATGAACGCTTCCGGGAGCAGCCCCCACTGGTGCAGGCTGATCCAGAAACCGTAGAACATGCCAATGAAGTGAAAGACCACCAGGATCAGAACCGATGGCAGCAGGAACAAATACGCCAGCAGGGTGGTCTTGCGGTAGCGGCCTTTGGGACCGCCCCAGAACCCGCGCTCGCGGTAGGTCGTTACCCCAGCAGCGGACATGCCTGACTCCTGCTTAAAAGTTGGCTACCAGAGAGAACCCCCTTGCTCAAGCAGAGACATTATAGCAGAGGCCGAACAGCCTTGTCAAGGACGCCGGGGTCAGAACCGGGGGAGATTGACAATGCAAACGCTATCCGTTATACTGGCTTTGCCGATTGGTCGGCTTGAAATCGAAGCTATCACAGAGGAGGGGATCATGCGTCGGGTTCTGAAAGCCTTGGGGATCATCATCGTCGTCGTGCTCGTGGTGAGCCTGTGCCTGGTGGCGGCTGTGGGCGGGGGCGGTTATTATTATCTGCTCCTGCGCCCGCTACCCCAGATAGACGGAGCGCTCCAGGTGGCCGGCCTCACAGGCCGCGTGGAGGTGATCCGCGACCGGTGGGGCGTGCCCCACATCTACGCCCAGAGCGAGACCGACCTGTTCTTTGCGCAGGGTTACGTGTGCGCCCAGGATCGGCTCTTCCAGATGGATTTCAACCGCCGCATCGGGTCTGGCCGGCTGGCAGAGGTGGTGGGCCAGCCGGGGCTGAGTACCGACGAGTTCATGCGCACCCTGGGGCTGCGGCGCGTGGCCGAGGTGGAGGCCGCGCGCCTGAGCGCCGACCCACCGACGCAGGCGGCCCTGGAAGCGTATGCGCGGGGCGTCAACGCCTTCATCGAGACGCACCGGGACAACCTGCCGGTCGAGTTCACTATCCTGGGCTACACGCCGGAACCGTGGACCCCGGCCGACAGTCTGGTCTGGGGCAAGGTGATGGCCTTGAGCTTGAGCGGCAACTACAGCAGCGAGTTGCTGCGCGCCGCCCTCATCGAGCGGCTGGGCGAAGAGCGGGCGCGGGAGCTGACGCCGCCGTATGCCAAAGATGCGCCAGTGATCGTGCCGCCAGGCGTCAGCTACCGCGATACCGGGGCCGGGGAATTGCTGGCCCAGACCCGGCAGATGCGGGCCTGGCTGGGTCTGGACGCGCCGGGGATCGGCTCCAACAACTGGGTGGTGGCCGGGACCAAAACGACCACCGGTCAGCCATTATTGGCTAACGACCCTCACCTGGGCATCCAGATGCCCTCCATCTGGTGGGAGGTGCACCTGGTGGGCGGCCGGTTCGACGTGATCGGGGCGGCGTTTCCCGGCGTGCCCGGCGTGGTCATCGGCCACAACCGCCGCATCGCCTGGGGCGTCACCAACGTGGGGCCGGACGTGCAGGACCTCTATCTGGAGAAGGTCAACCCGGCCAACCCGCGCCAGGTGGAGTACCAGGGGCAATGGCAGGACGTGCAGGTTGTCCAGGAGGTCATCCGGATCAAGGGTGGCGAGACCAGGCCCATCGAGGTGCTCATCACCCGTCACGGTCCCATCATCAACGACGTGCTCGCTCAGGCCCAAGGCCGCCAGCCCCTGGCCTTGCGCTGGACCGCCCTGGAACCCGGCACGATCTCGCAAAGCGTGCTGCTGCTCGACCAGGCCGGCAATTGGGAAGAGTTCCGCGCCGCCCTGGCCTACTGGACAGTGCCGTCGCAGAACTTTGTCTATGCCGACGTGGACGGGAACATCGGCTACCAGATGCCCTCGCTCGTCCCCATGCGGGCCAAAGGCCAGGGGCTGGTGCCGGTGCCCGGCTGGACCGGCGAGTACGAGTGGACCGGTTACATCCCGTTTGACGAACTGCCCCGGGCCTACAACCCGGCTCAGGGCTATATCGCCACGGCGAACAATCGCGTCATCGGCGATGACTACCCGTATTTTATCTCCGCCGAGTGGGACCCGGGCTACCGGGCCACGCGCATCGTGGAGGCGTTGGAGGGTAAAGACCGGCTCTCGACCGACGATTTCCGCGCCCTCCACGCCGACGTGACTTCCGTGCCAGCGCGCGTGCTGGTGCCAGCCCTGCTCAAGCTGTCACCTCAGACGGATGACCAGCGCCGGGCGATGGATGCCTTGCGCGGCTGGGACTATCGCCTCACGACGGACAGCGTGCCAGCAGCCGTCTACGAGGTCTGGTTGAACCGCCTGGCGCGCAATACCTTTGGCGATGAGCTGGGCGACCTGGCCGATTCGTACTCTGGCCGCGCCGGACTCCGTATGTTGGTGGGGCTGGTGGAGACACCAGACTCGCCCTGGTTCGATGACGTGACCACGACGGGTAAGGAGACCTGGGCCGACATCGCGTTGCGCAGCCTGGACGAGGCGGCGGCCTTCTTGCGGGAGCGTCTGGGGGGCGACGAGCGAGGCTGGCAATGGGGCAAACTGCACACGGCCACCTTCGCGCACCAGTTGGGCGGGGTGAAACCGCTGGACCTCATCCTCAACAAGGGGCCGTTCCCCAACGGCGGCGATGGGTTCACCGTGAACAACACCGGCTACGATAGCCAATACCGCCAGCGTACCGTGCCCTCCTATCGCCAGATCATTGACCTGAGCGACTGGAGCAGGTGCGTATCCGTGCATACCACCGGCCAGTCCGGTCACCCCGGCAGCCCGCACTATGCCGACTTTATCCCCTTGTGGCTGGCGGTGGACTACCACCCGATGTTGTACGAGCGGGCGGCCGTGGAGGCGAATAAGGAAGGGGTGTTGGTGCTGACGCCATAGTAATGCAAACCTCCCGCAGGTTCTAAACCTGCGGGAGGTTCGTTTCACCCGAACCGGGCCTCCAGGAAAGCCCGGGCCTCATCCAGGGCCGGCAGGCGGCGGGATACCTTGACCGGGATGCCCAGGCCGGCCGTCGCCGGTTCTAACAGGTCCCGGATCCGCTCGGTGCGGACGGCGATCTGGTTGGGCAGTTGCCCCAGGCGGGCCAGGATATTGGTGAACCGGGTGGGGACCTGCTCCCACATGGCATCCAGGGTTGGTTTGGGAGCCAGGAGCTCTGTTCCCAGGACGAACCCCGACTGGGCCTCCACTACCAGCAGGTTGTAGGCCATATAGGGCCGGGGATCGTCTTTCTCCTGAATGCCGCCAGGCATGATGAACAGGTCGGCTTGCAGGGTAAGCCGCTGGCGGGGGAAGCGGCGCAGGGCAGCCAGCCGGCCTTCATCCACGGTGGGCCGGGGCCGGGCCGGGGCCGGCGGCGGGGTCAGCCACTCGTCCGTCCAGCCCTGGGGGGTCTGGGTGCGGATCAGGTAGCGGTTCTGGCGCAAGGGGGCAAGCAGGGACTGGTCCTCCTTCAGCCGCCGGGTCACGACCAGCGCCTGCTCCAGGGCCACGGTCAGGAAGCGGGCCTCCTCCGGCGTCACGTACCAGGGAAAGTAGCCCGGCACGTAGGAACGAAACAGTGGCCAGGCCTGCCGGCCCCGGAACTTGAGTCCCAGGGCCTTGATCACCTTGCGGTCCTCATCGCGCAAGATGTCCCGGTCCTCGAAAGAGGCCTGCAACTGGGGGATCTCTAGCAGAAAGTCGGGGTTGTCTTGCTCCAGACCACGTTCCACGCGCCAGAACCCCTCCAGCGCTGCGGAACCCAGATAGAGAGCCAACGCCAGGTGCTCGCCCCGCATACCCATGATGCTGGCATAACCGATCTCACCGCTCTCCGGGTTGCGAATGCCAAAGACCTGATCCTCAGTCATCCATTCCCACGGGGCCTCCTCTTTGAAGGCGAGGGCGGCCTCGTAGAGCTGGCGATACTCCTCCAGCGTGGGGGTTGGTGTTTTCATCGCGATCCTCCTCGTATAAATGTGCTCGCGCGGCGTCTGCGACCCCGCGCCCGGCGGCGGGTGACCTAGTCCGGCCTGGGCCGGGCACACCCGCCGCGAGCATGAACATCGCACACCTCGCTGTCTGGGCTACCGTACCAGTTCCCATTCTACCAGATTCCTGCGCCGCCGTCAATGCTGCTTTTGTCCCGCCAGGAAGAGCGCGTCGGCCGGCATCCCGGGCTTGAGCTTGTGCTCAGGGTTGGTCACGCGGATCTTGATGGCATAGACCATGCTCGTCCGCTCTTCCTTCGTCTGGACGTTCTTGGGGGTGAATTCGGCCCGGCCGGCGATGTGGACCACCGCGCCGGTGAACGTCTCGCCGGGGAAGCTGTCGGCCGTCACGACCACCTCTTGCCCCACCTTGACCTGGCCGTAGAGGTTCTCCGGGATATAGACGGTGAGCTTGACCACGTCCAGGTTGGCGATGGTGAGGAGCGGCAGGCCCGGCGTCGCCATCTCGCCCACGTGGACCTGGCGGCTCGTCACCAGCCCGTCAATGGGCGCGATCAGCGTCATCTGGTCACGCTGGACCTTGAGGCCCTCCACGGCGGCCTGGGCCTGCGTCACCTGGGCCTTTGCCACGTCAACCTCTTCTTTGGTGGCCCCGGCCTTCACCAGTTCCAACGCCGCCTCGGCCTGCTTCACCTGGGCTTCCGCCACCTCATATTGGGCTTTAGCCGCGTCCACCTGGGCGTTCATGGTCAGGGGATTCGCCTTCATCTCCTTCAGAAGTTTCAGGTTGGCCTCGGCTCCCTGACGGGCGACCTCTGCCTCCAGGAGGGCTTCCTCGGCGGCCCAATGCTGGCTGCTCAGGACAGCATACTGGGTCTTGATGTCCGCCTTGCCGATGTCTGTGGCCAACTGTTTGTACAGGTCCAGTTGAGCCTTGACCGCGTCCCGGTTGGCCTGGGCCTGTTTCACCCGATGCCCGGCGCGTTCCAGCTCCGTACTCGCCTGGTTGATTCGCAAATCCAGCTCCTGGGGATGGTCGCGCACGGCCGTAGCGTTCTCCCAGGCGCGTTTGGCCCCATCGCGGGCGGCCTGCGCCAGGGCCAGCGCGGCTTCGGCCTGGCGGATCTGTTCCGGCCGCGCCCCGGCCTGCACCCGGGCCAACGTCGCCTGCGCCGTCCCCACGGCCGCCTCGCCCTGTTTGATCTGCGCGGCGATGAGGCTGTCGTCCAGGCGGACGAGCACCTGGCCCCGTTTGACCTGGTCGCCCTCGTCGGCGGCGAGTTCCTGGATGCGGCCACCCACCAGGGCCGTGATGGAGACCTCCTCGGCCTCGATGACGCCGGATGCGGTCAACCCCGGCGTGACGGCCGGGGCCAACCCGCCCAGGCCCAGCCGGTTCAGCAGGGCCGCCGTCTCCAGGGGATTCTGACCGGCCCACCACTCGCCCCCGCATACGCAGGCGGCCAATAGCCCCAGCACGACGATGACCGGGATGATGCGATGCTTCTTCATGCGTTCACCTCGCCCCGTGATGAGTGAAACGTCAGGCGTCAAACGTCAGGCGTGTTCCGATATTCCGTGGTGCGTGTTGCGTGCTCCTCCGCTCCTCCGCTCCCCTGCTCCTCCGCTCCTCCGCTCCCCTGCTCCTCCGCTCCCCTGCTCCTCCGCTCCTCCGCTCCCCTGCTCCTCCGCTCCCCTGCTCCTCCGCCCCCCTGCTCCCTCGCTCCTCTGCACCTCTGCTCATGCAGGAGATGAACACGTCCTCCAGCGACGGCGGGATGACGGCCAGGCGGTAGACCGGGATGCCTTCGGCCTGGAATGCAGCCTCGATGCCCGGAACCAGGCCGCCGACGCCCTCGGCGACGACGTGGACCTGCGCGCCGTAGAGCGCGATCTCGACGAGGGGCAGCCCGTCGTCGCGCAGCCGGCGCAGGACGGCGATGGCCTGGTCCGGCGCGGCGCAGTCCACCTCCAACACCTGCCCCTGCATGTTCGTGGCCTTGATCTCGGCCGGGGAACCCTGGGCCACGATGCGCCCGTTGTGGATGAACGCCAGGCGCTGGCAATGCTCGGCCTCGTCCATATAGTGCGTGGTGACAAAGATGGTGACGCCGGCATCCGCCAGGCGGTAGAGCAGGTTCCAGAAGGCGCGCCGGCTCAGCGGGTCCACGCCGGCCGTCGGCTCATCCAGGAATAGCAGCTCCGGCTCGTGGACGATGGCCGCGCCCAGGGCCAACCGCTGCTTCCAGCCCCCGGCCAGGTTGCGGGTCAGCTCGCCCTCGCGGCCGGTCAGCCCGGCCAGCTCCACGATGGCTCGCTTGCGCGCCCGCAGCCGGTCGTTGCTCAGGCCGTAGGTGCGGCCGTAGAAGTTCAGGTTCTCTTCCACGGTCAGGTCATTGTACAGCGTGAACTTCTGGCTCATGTAGCCCAGGCGATGCTTCAGGGCCGGCGGTGCGCCGCGCCGGATGTCGAACCCCAGCACGTGGGCCGTGCCCTCGGTGGGGGCCAGCAGCCCCAGCAACATGCGGATGGTGGTGGTCTTGCCGGAGCCGTTCGGCCCCAGGAAGCCAAAGATGACGCCCCGGGGCACGGCGAAGTCAATGTGGTCCACGGCCGTGAACTCGCCGAAGCGTTTGGTCAGGCCCTCGGCCACCACCGCGTGCTCGTTCTGGCTCATGGTTTGAACTGCTTCCAGGTAAACGCCAACGGCGGGATCGCCAACGCGAACAGGATCGTGTTAAAGAGGGCGTTGAAGTAGACGCCGAAGTACAGGGAGATGGCCGTGTCGAGCACGTACCAGAGGAGCAGCCCGACGATCATGCAGTTCCGCGACCATCTCTCTTTCGCCTTGAAGGGTTGGTGGGCGATGAAGGCCAGGAACACGCCCCAGCCGGCCACCGTCGCGCCCAACACGCCATAGATCCACTGCTGGAACCGCGCGGCGTCGGCCGGGATGCCGGCCGCGCCCCAGAACACCGGATCGATCTGGCTGTTGAACAGGGCGAACAGCGCCGTCCCGTTGAACAAGGCCAGCCCGACTCCGAACAGGACGATGAGGATACTCACGACGAGCAGCCACCGCTGCCAGAATGAGAACGTGTTCATTCGATCATCTCCTTCCTTGGTCAACCAAGCGTTGGTTGGATAGACCAATACTCGTTTTGCATCTCATTCTCGTGCGACATTTCAACGCGCTTTCTGCGCCCAAAGGATGGCGCGAATGAAGAGATGACCACCTCTCCCGCCCGTCGTTACAGCCTTGTCAAAGTCATAGAAACACAGTATAATGTGATCGGCAAGCACAATGGGACTCTAGCAAGTGTCGATGTAGCAGGGAGGCACGCCCTATGAGAACGATGGCAATTCCTCAGGAGCCACAACGATACTGGGATGACCTGCGCTGGGCCCGCGAACACAGCGCGGAGCTCTATCGTCGGTTCGGGGCCGATAGCCCCGAGGATGGCAACATCTGGATCGCCATCTTCAACCAGGAAGTGGTGGCCGCCGGCCCCAACCTGGCGGAGGTGGAACGGATAGCCGCCGAGAAAACCGACCGGCCGCCTGAAGAAATCCCGGTCAAGTTCATCGCCAGTGCCGCCGCGATCTATGATCAGATTGCATTTTGAGAGCCAGGAACTCGTCAGCCCCAGGTACGGGACCCGCCCGCTTACGATCATCAGGCTGCTGGCTGGCGTTCGATTCGTACAGGCAGACGGCCGGCTGAGCAAGCCCCTGGAGGCAATCGTGGATACTGGGGCGCATACCTCTGTGCTTCCCATTAGCCTGTGGGAACGGCTGGCGGTGGAGATCGAAGTGGAAGCAGCTCCGCTGATCGGTATCAATGATCGACCAGAATGTCAGATTCCCGCCTCCCTGGGCCAAATCCGGTGCGTTCTGACCGACGAGACCGGCCAGGTCAGCCCAGAACTTTGGATTCTCTGCTTCCTGGCCCAGACTGACCGCGTTCCGATCATCTTGGGCTTCGCTGACCTGCTTTCCCGGTTCGAGGTTTGCTTTAACTACAACACCGGAGAGGCTTTCGCTGAAGCTAATGCCTAACCCGGGACCTGGTTCCTGCACCGGATAAGCTCCTTAACAGTCATCGCCGCCGATTACTACCGGGTCAAGGACATTCTCTATCTGCGTCTTCTCCCCCCTGCAAAAAGTCGCCGAGGATTTCTTCGTCTGCTTCGACCGGGATGCCCCCCAACGCATCGTCGGCTTCGAAGTGCATTACTTCAGCCTGTTGGATGGCGACCTGGATGACCCCGCATTGGCCCCCTTCCTGGCAATGCGATTCGACGTGGTGGATGCACCTCTTCGAAATGCGTCCTTGCGAGTTTACCAGGGCGCGGTGCGCCCTTCGCCAAGACAAAAACTGTCATTCCGAGGAGCGGTTTTTGCGACGAGGAATCTCGTTTACGGTGAACGAGACCCTTCGCTTCGCTCAGGGTGACAAGTTTCTGAGTAGACATCTTGCTCTGGGCGCACCGCCAGCTCACGTCTTTGCCGTCCCCTCCCTCTCTTCCATCCTAGTCTTTCCCTGCTCCACGCTCTGCGGCCGCACCAGCGAGATGAACGCCTCCTCCAGGCGGGGCCGGGCTGGCCGCGCATCGTGCACGGCGACGCCGGCTCCCTCCATCGCCGCCACCAGCCGGGGCAGCGCCTCGGCCGCGTCATCCACGAAGGCGTGGAGTAGCTCGCCGTAGGTCTGCACCTCCCGCACGCCGGGCACCGCCTGGACGATGGCCTCGGCCGCCCGCACGTCGGCCGGGCGCAATGCCAAGAGCTGACCCTCGACCATGTTCTTGATGGCGGCCGGCGTGTCGCAGACCATCAGGCGGCCCTGGTACATCAGCCCCACCCGGGTGCAGCGTTCCGCCTCGTCCATGTACGGCGTGCTCACCACCACCGTCACGCCTTGCAGGTGCAGTTCCAGCAAGATGTCCCAGAACTCGCGGCGCGAGACCGGGTCCACGCCGGTCGTCGGCTCGTCCAGGAAGACGATCTCTGGCTGGTGCAGGAGCGCGCAGGCCAGGGCCAGCTTCTTCTGCATCCCGCCGGAGAGTTGGGCGGCCCGACGGGTTCGGAACGCCTCCAGCCGCGAGAAGCCCAGCAGCCGATCCACACGCACTTTCCGCTCCGGCCCGCCCAACCCGAACACATCGGCGAAGAAGCCCAGGTTCTCGTCTACGGTCAGGTCGCGGTAGAGGCTGAAGGTCTGGGGCATGTAACCGATGTGCTGCTTGAGGGCCGCCGCCTGGCGCACCGTGTCCAGGCCGGCCACGCGGGCTGTGCCCGATGTGGGCCGCAGGAGGGCCGTCAGCAGGCGCAGCGTGGTAGTCTTGCCGGCCCCGTCCGGCCCCACCAGGCCCAAGACCTCGCCCCGGCCCACCGTCAGGCTCAGGCCCTCCACCGCCGTCACCATCGCTCCGTGCGGCCGGCGTCGAAAAACCTTCGTCAGTCCTTCCGCCTGAATCACCGCGCCCGACGTTTCATCCTTCATCCTTCCATCCTTCCGCCTTCATCCTTCACTCCAGCCGCTTCGCAAACCGCACCGAGGCCAGCGTCAGCACCAGCGGCCCAAAGATGCACAGGGCTGCCACCTGCTCCCACAGGGCCGGCAGACCCACGCCTTTCAGAATGATCCCACGAATGATGATCAACAGGTAGCGCATGGGGACAGCGTAGCTGATCGCTTGCAGCCACCAGGGCCAGGCATCAATGGGGAAGAAGAACCCACCCAGGAAGATAGAGGGAAACGCCGTCAGGAACGTCAGGAACATAGCTTCCTGCTGGGACTTGCTCACCGTGGAGATGAGAATGCCGATACCCAGCGAGGTCACCAGGAACAGGGCCGACAGCGTCAACAGCAGCGGCACACTGCCCCGGATCGGCACGCCGAACCACCACACGCCGATCGCCAACACCTCCAACACCACCAGGAAGGCCACCACCACGTAGGGCAGTGTCTTGCCGACGACCAGCTCAATGCTGCGGATGGGCGTCACCAGCAATTGTTCGATGGTATTCTGCTCCCGTTCGCGCACGATGGCGAGCGAGGTGAACAGCGTGGTGAAGAACTGGAGCACCATGCCGATGATGCCGGGGATCATGAAATTGGTGCTCTTCATCTCCGGGTTGTACCAGACCCGGGGCCGCACGTCAATGCCCGGCGCGCTCGCCGCACTCACCCCCAGCCGGGTCTCGATGAGCTGGACCGACTGGGCCTGGCCCACGCCCAGGGCCGCCTGGTACGCGGCCGTCGCCACGGCCGGGTCAGAGCCGTCAATGACAAAGGCCACCTGGGCGCGGCCGGTCTTGAGCAGGTCGCGGCCAAAGCCGGCCGGGACGATCAACCCGGCCCGCACCTGTCCGCCCTCGATCCAGCCGGCCAGTTGCGCCTCGCTCTCGGCGGCGCGGGCGAGGCGGAAATAGGCCGAGGCCCGGAACGCCTCCACCAGCCCCCGGCTCTGCGCGGTCCGGTCCCAATCCAGCACCGCGATGGGCAGGTACTCGATGTCGGTGGTGGCCGCGTAGCCCAGCAGCGTGAGCTGGACGATGGGCATGAGGAAGATGATCCCCAATGTACGTGGGTCGCGGATGATGTGCAGGAACTCTTTGTGCGTGATGGCCCAGAGTCGTTTGAGCATGGCTATCCCTCCGGCTCCAGCAAGCCATAGAGCAAGATGTCCAGAAGCGCGTCCAGGCTCCCCGGCTCATCCAGGACGACCGGCGTGTGCGCCAGGAGGCGGTTGAAGAGATGGTGGGTGAACACCAGGCCCACGAACGAGCGGAGCAAGATCAGCGGCGACAGGGGGCGCAATCGGCCCTCGGTCGCCATCAGCCGTTGGGCGAAGGCAAACATGTGGGGAGCGAACGTCTCGACGAGTTCAGGCAGGTGCCGGCCCTCGAACTCGACCAGCTCGATGAACATGAGGTTGAACACCGGGTTGAGGGATTGGGGATCGTCTTCCAGCACACTGATGAACCGGTGGGCGGCGGCGCGCAATAACTGCTCAAAGGTCTCGCCCTCCAATTGGGTCAACGTGGGCAGGATGGTGCTGAACGGGTGTTTCTCGCGGAGCACGGTGGTGAACAACTCTTCCTTGCTGGCAAAGTGCCGGTAGATGCCGGCCACGGTCAGCCCCACGGCCTCCGCGACCTGCCGCATGGAGGTCCCGTGGTAACCCTGGGTGGCGAACTGGCGAGCTGCCGCCTCGATCAGGGCGGCCCGGGTGCGTTCACCTTTGCTCAGTTCCTCTTCCATCACGACCGATCCAAAAAAGTTAGTGAACGTTCACTAACTATTTTACCAGACTGATCGAGTTTTGTCAAGCCCGGTTCAGCCAGAATAATTGTAAGGCCCCCTTCGATGGAAGGGGGCCTTGGGCAAGTGTGGCGGGCTGGAGTTCTCGGTTATCGTGGTGTGTCCGGCGCCAGTATTTGACCCCGCCAGGAGACCGGCGGAAGTATCTCGGCCTTTCAGCTCGGTGGTTCGTTCAACCCGCGTTTCCCTCTATGTCCAATGTTCGTTTACCCTCAGAAGGGAGTTGGAGCGTGTCCTCGCCGATGATGTAGAAGGTGCGTTCCTGGCCGGGCAGCCGGTTCAAGGGCCAGGGCGTGGGACTGCCATAGCTCAGGCCTGGTGGCCCCCCCGACGTCACCACTACCACCGGCGGTGATGCGCGGTGGGTCTCCCTGGCCACCTCGCTTTCGCGCTGGGTTGGCAGCCGCCCCAATAGCAGCAACAGGCCCAGACTCACCGGCACACTGGCGATCACGCCGCAGACCACGCCCACCACCACGGCCATCGCCTCTGTGCTCAGTCGTTGCCCCACCACAATCGCCAGGACGACTACGAACAGGATCGCCAACAGCACGAGTACTTGTTTCAATGATCCCCCTCCAGCGAATGCGTAACGTGTAATGATGAGTGCGGTAGGCCGTTCATCCCGAAATCGTGACTGCTCAGCCTACCCTCCCGCAGGTTGCTGGGAACCGAGTTTCTGTCTGCGTGCTGTCTAGGGGCGTGATGGGCCGCCGCGAAAACTCACGAACCTGCGGGAGGGTGAGTAATTACCCGAAATCCACCCTCTCCTGCGTTTGCTGGCCCTCCGCGTTCCGCATTCCGAACTCCACCAGGCCCAGGCTGACGGCCATCGCCCGTAAGGCTGCCCCATAGCCGGCCAGGTAAGCCACGTCGGTGGCGTCTTGCAGCCCGCGTTGGTCTGCCAGCAAGCGCACACCTTCGCCCAAACCCTGCAAAATATGGATCAGATCCTCGCTGAACCACACACCCAGGCCCATGTTCCTCACCTCATCACGAACCGTTTATTCGCTATTTCACGATCTGCCAGCCACATTGCGCTGCCGACCTTACTCGATGGCTCCAACCTTCCGTTCCCGTGGCCTGGAGAGGGGATCTTGGGCGTTCCTCCTGGATGACTTGTTGTACCAGGTCTCGTAAGCTGGCCGGGTCCTCGTAAGCGCCCTGGAAACGGACTATCGTGCTGCCGCTGACTAATAAAAAGTCGCCCCGGCCCAACAGGCTCTCGGCTCCCAGACCGCCCCGCCCGGCCGCCACCCGCGCGTCGGCCGCGCTGGCGACCCGGCCCACGATGCGGGTGGGAAAGTTGGCCTGCACCAGGCTGCCCACGGCGGCCACGGTGGGCTTTTGCG
>DAOTYG010000166.1:0-4959 GCA_034435155.1 Anaerolineae bacterium
TTCGCACCCCGCCGTTGCCAGCGACGCACGCCTGGGTAGGGTACGGTTGGCAGAACAACCGGTTGCATCACTTTTTCAAGGTGCAACAGCTACACGAGCAGCCTCGTGTCGCACGAAGCGCGTGTTAGGCGCAGACAGAACTTCACTCATCACCCTCTGACCGATCAAGCCATAATTCCTCATAGACGCGCCACTCGGCTTCGTCGGTTTCCCAGTAGGGATAGATAGCGACCCCTGTAACAGCCGCCGGACGTGCCTCAGCATCATTGAGTCCATCTACGATACCCTCTAACCCACTGCCCATATTCTCAGCACGGGGCCAGTGTGTCCATGACTTTTCTTCGGAAGTCGGGATGCCGAAGAACAACTGCACATCTATTCCCTCCACCGCACGGCTAATTTCGATCACTTGAAACCGCGTCCACTGACGATATAAAAAAGCCCAGGGCATCGCACTGTCATACGTCATTACGGCAATCTGATCTACGCGCTGAGCAACTTCCCTGTAATAACTCGCCCGCCATGCTACTTGTCCAACCAGAGGCCATTGCACGTCGGGAAGAATAGGCCATATCCGCCGTGTGGCAATGGAGAGGGTAGGTCCTGAACCAAGAGCATCGCGGAGTTCATCTAACAGAGCCAACACATTCTCTTCGTCCGTAGGAATGGGCTCAGGGTCCAGATGAATGCCGTCAACCCCTGTTGTGCGAACAAGATCGACACAGAACTGAACAATCTCTCCGCGTCCAGTCGTATCACTCAGATCGACATATCCAAGGGGTAACCCGATCCAGGCCTGTATATGCAAAGCAGGATCTGTCGCTTTGAGCGTCGACACGAAATCGGTCATATAGCCATAGGTGGGGTTAAACTGCCCATCGGACCGCAGGTAACTGGTATAGACAAAAATATACCGTATCTGGCGTCGATCCAAATCACTGCCCAGAGTAGCGATTTCTTGTGCGCTATGAGCCTCGTTAACCCATTCAACGCCAAGCCAGGCCGCATTCACACCTTGGTTGAAATACGAGCCGGGACGGTCCGTGCCGGGGCGAAATATACATGCCCGACTTGTAGTAACCAGAGTTATCAGGACAAGCCCCAGCCAGAACCAGGGCGGACGTCGCCGCCCACGGTCCACGTTCGCAGTACTCCCCGGTCTCCCATGTGAAGTCATTGTTGCACACCACGAACTTGTCCGGTGAAGGGATCTATCTCAAACACGCATTTTCGTGACCCTAACGAACCCGATCCGGATGCTGTGCATACTACAAGCCATGCACCACGAGCACCCGACCGAGTCAAATTAACGTCGCATGGTGCTGCTCCTAGCCTGACGATATTCTCACTGGCCAGTAGCGCAATTTCCCTGACGGGCAGGCCCTCTTGCAACAGCAAAGGAGATGTCGAAACATAGTATGAGGAATAATCGGCAAAATGCAGATCCATTGTTCCCTCCACCGTGTTCACGGAAGCAGATGCCGAGAGTACTTGTCGCCTCGCTAGTCCTCTCCTTACCTGATCAAAGCTCAGATTGATTGTACCGTGTAGATGCGGCAATTCCTGGCAGTCACCTGAGAACCCGAAAAACTCGAGATAAGCATCCGGCAGTATTTCTTGGACTTGGCTTTCAGCACTCGCAAGAACCACCTCCACATCAATTTCCTGGGCACTTGGTTGAGATACGCTTACCGGAAGTGCTGTTAACTCGATGGGTTCAAATCTTGTGGTACAGGCAGCCGACGAGCAAACCAACCATAACCAGCATAGAGCTATAGCCAATGAGTTGACTTTCATCTGTTCCCCCTCCAACGTAGATATTCATCAAGTGTCTGATTGTCATACTCAGAGCGTTCAATCATTCCGATGAAATCCCGATCCTGAAGCCGTTTTTGAAATTCCTCTGTCCAGCCCCAATTGTAGGCGATGAGAATTAGCCTTCGCTGTTGCTCAGTCTCCAGATCATTAAATCCTTGGATAGAACGCAATTGCTCTGAAACGTATTGTAGCATTCCGGCCATGTACTCTACCGCTGTTTCATTGTTCAATAAAGCGAGTCTGCGCTCAAAGTCGTTTCTCCGCGCAGTGACGTAGCCCATTTCTTCCAGTTCTCGGGCACGTCGCAGTTGCATCTGCCCAGGTCCTATCGAAGCCGAGTCTCCCTGAACCTGGCTCTGGAAAAACTCTGCCGTGTTGGCGAGAAGGCCCGGCTGCACAGATGGCCAGAACGTTAGCACCCTTCGCTCGAATGCGGCGCTCTCGTGGCGCAGAATTGCACTGACCAACTCGGGGTCCACAGAGCGAGCCGCTGATTCCCTTTGAATGATGTCCGAGAGTTCTACTACAAGGCCTCCACCGATCCGGTCTCGCCGCGTCTGATCGCCCCCAGGCACAATCAACGTCCCAACTTCATAGCCCACACGCCCCACAACATACAGACCTGCTGTACCTGCTACATAGACCCACCAAGGCAAATGTCCGGTAGGATCTGTATAGACCAGCGGTCGATTGTAGACGTAGGTGTACCGGCTGAGGCTCTGGGGATTCAAGAGGTCGGGCACTATCGTGTCGGCGCTAACCCAGCGTCCCAAGGATGGCGAGTACAGCCTTGCGCCATAATCGTACAGCCCAATCCCTTCCCACGGCTGCCCCGTGTAGCGCCGATTGGTCGGGATGTTCCCCCATTCGTACCGCGTGACGCCGTAGGGGGTGTAGCGCAGTTCGCCGACCCGGTTGCCGTTGATGTCGGTTGTTAAGGTCGCACCCCCCAGGTGATCCCCATGCAACCAGTATACCACACCCCCGGCTCGCACCGCAATCCGCTGCCCGCCGGCATAGTAGTAACTCGTCGCCGCGCCGGTCGTGACGTTCTTCTCGAAATATCCGCCCACATAAACCGTCGTCCCGCTGCCGTCTATCCGCAGGGTGCGATGGCCATCGCCGTCGTAGACGAAGCGGGTGACCTGCCCGGTGACAGTGTTGGTCACCACGCTCAGCCGGTTCTCGACGTTGTACTCCTGCGTGTAGGTGATGCGCTGCGCGCCGGAGACCTCCACCCGCAGCACCATATTCCCGTTGGGGTCATACGCCGCGCGAAAGCCCGCCGTGGTGCTGACGACGGCGAACGGCGCCACGCAGGCTGGTGGCGGGGGGGCCGTCCGGCCCATCCCCCTTCATCACCAGCGGAAAGTGCAGTGTTCACGGTTCTTGGGTCGGTAGCAGTTTCCCCAAGTACTGTGCCATCCGCGCGTCAATCGCTCTCACCACTCGCTCCATATCATCTAGCGACATCTCGTTCGGAACCATTCGACACCGGAGAACCACGATATATTCCTCGTACTGGCCTGCCCACTCACAAACCAATCCGGCAGGTCCTGCCCACTCGTAGCAGCCAAAATGCTCTTGATCAGCTATCGAGCTTTGGTATATCCACTCACTTACTGGCTCAAGAAACGCGACCTTCTTCAGGTATACTTTTGTGAACGTACGCTGTGCAATGCCTGTGCTGAGATAACGGAAAACATCTTGCTCAGCTTGTATCGGTGGTTCCCTGCCAGCTACTCCAAATCGAACTGCTGCACATTCAGTTGTGCACAGATCATCTCCCGCAAGAAGGAAAGGACGATGAGCTATCAATCCAGAGGGCAGAGCATCCTGCTCTACGAACAGATCTTCCAGTGTGAAAGAACGTTGCGGAGCGCGTGGCTCCCAGAGCCAGCACCCACAGGCAATCAATAGTAGTGCCACCATCACCATCGCCAACATTAGCACAACCTTCCAACTCCTTCGTTTGGATTTTGGACACATTGTTTGTCTCTCCGTTGTTAATTTAAGGCATTACTGCGCCGGGAGGAGGAGCGGGAGGTGCCCCATACTTCCTAATGTACTCCTCCAAGGCATCGGCAAAGGCCGCATTGTTCAGCTCGTTCAACCGATGCTGATACAACTCGTAGAGATAGGTGCCAAACCGTATAGACCAGGTCGCGTATGGATGGTCGCACCAGTAACTCGTATTGCATGTACCCCAGTCGTTCGGGTTACCGGTCTGTAGTGCTCGCAGCGCCTGGGCAGCTCCGGCAGCTTTAACAAGGAAGCCGGTATCAAAACCTGCTGCACGTCCTACAAATCCAAAATGGATATTCGCCACCGCATCGTAGTTGAGTTGGCGACTACCCAACATTACATCATGTGTCTCTTCAAACCAACTTGCTCCTTCAATGTCAACCTTGAAATCCCACGTTGCGCCAGTACCTACAAGAGCTGTCCAGGCCTGCATTGCTGCATCCATTCTCACCGGGTTACCGCTGGCCCAATTGTCCCGGATGGCCCGCACCACATCGGATTGAGCGTTCGTCACCATCTGATGGCGCAGCCAGCCGGTCATATCGCTCGAGGTGATGGGATAGTAGCCCGTCACCCTACTCGTGATCATCGCCGGCGGGTCCCAGGGGAGAATGTTCGGCACAACGGCAACGCCGATGACGCCGCCAATGACAATCCCGCCGACCACTACGGCTACTATCGGCCATGGGATATGGCCCTCCCGATCGATATAGACCAACGGCCGGTTGTAGACGTAAGCATACCGGCTGAGGCTCTGGGGATTCAAGAGGTCGGGAACTATCGTGTCCGCGCTGATCCAGCGTCCCAAGGATGGCGAATACATCCGCGCGCCATAGTCATACAGCCCAATCCCTTCCCACGGTTGTCCGGTGTAACGCCGGTTGGTCGGGGTGTTCCCCCATTCATACCGCGTCACGCCATACGGGGTGTAGCGCAGTTCGCCGATGCGATTGCCGCCCACGTCGGTCGCCAGGGTCGCGCTGCCCAGATGGTCGCCGTGCAGGTAGGTGAGCGCGCCCCCCTGTCGCAGTGCCACCCGTTGTCCGCCGGCGTAGTAGTAACTGGTCGCCGCGCCGGTCGTGACGTTCTTCTCGAAATATCCGCCCACATAAACCG
>DAOTYG010000167.1:0-6570 GCA_034435155.1 Anaerolineae bacterium
GTGGAAGTTGCGCCAGGTGCGGGCCTTGCTGGGCTTGGAAGGCAAGCTGCCGGCGGTGGCCCAGCTAACACTGCGGGAGTGGCTGAGCCGCTTTGTCGAGGGCGACCCGGACGTGTGCCCGCATTGCGGGCAGGGGCGGATGCGGCGGGTGCGCGATTTTGGGCCGGTGACGGGGTGGCGGGCGGCGCTGGTGGGGCTGTTGGGGGTGGCCCCGCGCGGGTTGGTGCGCTATTGAGGGAGCGGCCTCGCCAGTGGCCCGGGCTCCGGGAAGGGAGTAGTGCGTCTGGGGACCAAACCGGGTTCCAAAAGGGGTCTAGCCGGGGACCAGCCGCCCCCTGGGGAGCCGGCTGGCCGGCGTGATCGGCCCTGCCGGGTCGTGAGGGGCAGCCTAGGGTGACGGTTCCCAGGGGGTCGAAAGAGGGGGAAACTCCATAGGGGGTTCATCTAACACTGGTTCGAGCCGACGCCCCGGACGGCACGAAGACTGGCCAGACCAGTTGCAGGTCAGGCGAGGGGGTCTTGCCTGCCTGGGTGGGGGGCGCGGCTCAACCTAACCGTTTCAAGAAACGAGGATGATATGTTTACTCGACAAACGCGAACCAACAACTCGATAGGGTGGGCAGCAATTCTGGCTTGCGCGCTCGTTATCAGCCCGTTTGTGGGTTTCGATGCATACGCCCAGGTGGTGTCTATCGTGATAACGCCGCAGAATCCAACCATGTATGTAGGTCAAACTCTTACCTTTACAGCTCAAGGGTATGACGCACAGGGTCAGCCAGTTCAAATTGTTGATCCACGTTGGTCAGTTGATGACCGGTATGGATATGGTTCTGTGGACCCACACGATCCTAGCAAGTATAATTTCACTGCAACTAATCCAGGAACAGGCGGTGTGGCATGCTCAGAAGGCCCCCCTCCCCAGGGACCGCATGGTTCAACCGATATAAACATACTGCCCCAGGGCGGGTTGGCTCGGATGGATGTGACGCCAAGCAGTGCAAATCTGAGTGTAGGACAACAAAAGCAATTCAGTGCCACTGGTTACGATGCCGGTGGTAATGAGGTTCCTGTCACGCCTGCCTGGACAACAACTGGCGGGGCGATCTCTTCCGGCAGGCTGTACACCACAATATCCAGCACAGGGACGCAGCAGATCCTCTACACCGCCGGGAATCTGCCCGGACGCTACCCCATCACCGCCGCGCAGGGCCAGGTTGAGGGCCACGCCTGGGTGACCATTCTCGGCGCTTCCCCGCCTGACCTGGCCCCCGGTCAGTCCTACGAGCACACTTTCACCTTCGCTGGTCACTATCCCTACTATGATCGGCACAACACCGGCCTGAGAGGCATTGTCGTGGTGAATCCCACGCTGGCGAGCAGCTTGAGCGGTCTGGACGCGACAGCGGTCGTTTCCATCACTGCCGAAGGCTTTGTCCCGTTCACTGTCACCATCAGTATCAGCGACACGGTGCGCTGGACCAATACTGACACCATCACGCACGCCATCAACGGCGGGGAGCCGTACCGGGTTTATCTGCCGTTGGTGGTGAGGCACTGAGGCGGCACATTCACCGCGCTCAGGAGCCGCCCAACCCTGGTTGCAGCCGACGCCGCCCCTTGCGGCTTTAACAACGCGGCTTTGCCTGCGAAGGCGTCTGCTTTTCAGGCGTGCCTTGTCAGCGACGGCGGGGCGGCGCGGCTGAACCTTACCGTTGAACCTTACCGTTAGGCCGTCACTTTGCGTTGAGGGCAATACAATGCACAGGTGGGTAGGCATTGGAATCGCGGCCCTACTTGCTTCTGCCTTTGCGGTAGTATGGCTATCCTCGGCCGCGGCCGTACCAGACTCGCAACCGACGACTTGGCGGATGGTCGGCCAGATCGGCGGGCCAACCCAGGCCGTCGCGGTCCAGGGTGACTATGCCTATGTGGGCGTCGGCCTGCGGCTGGTGGTGCTGGATGTGACCAACCCGGTCACGCCCGCCGAAGTGGGCAGCACAACTCCCTTTCCGTACTTCGTTGAAGACATTGTTATCAGTGGGACACTGGCCTACGTTGCCGCCGGAGGCGCAGGTCTGCGCGTGGTGGACGTGACCACACCAACCGTACCGGTGGAGGTCGGCTTCTGGGATTCGCCCGGCTACGCCGAAGGGGTGGCCGTGGCTGGCAATACGGTGTACCTGGCCGACGGTCCGTATGGCCTGTGGACGGTGGATGTCTCTGACCCGGCGCATCCCCACAGGGTTGACTCGGCCTATGATATGAACTACGCCTTCGAGGTGGTGGTGTCCGGCAATCTCGCCTACATCGCCGCCGCCGGGGCAGGGCTGCTGGTGGTGGACGTGTCCGACCCGGCGCAGCCGGTCGAGGTGGGCGCGCTGGATACGCCGGGCTATGCCTACGGGGTGGCGGTGGCCGGCAACCGGGCATACATCGCCGACGCCTGGGAGGGCTTGCGGGTGGTGGACGTATCCAACCCGGCCGATCCGGTAGAGGTGGGCGCGTGCGACACACCCGGCTGGGCATTGAACGTGGCCGTGGCGGGGACAACGGCCTATGTGGCCGACGGAGCCTTTGGCCTGCGCGTCGTGGACCTAGCCGACCCAGCCCACCCGCATGAACTGGGAGCTTACGAAGCAGACGGCCTGGCCCGCCGGGTGGCCATCAGCGGCAGCACAGCCTACGTCGCCGACCTGCGGGCAGGCCTGCGGGCGGCAGATGTTTCCGACCCAGCCCAGCCTATCCAGGTTGGCCTGTACAGCCCGATGCCAGAAGCCCACCGGGTGGCAGTATCTGGCGACTATGCCTACGTCGCGGCTGGATTCTCCGGCTTGCGGGTCGTGGACATCTCGGATCCGGCTCATCCCAGAGAAGTCACCGCCTATGACACGGAAGGCGGCTATGTGACGGCGGTGGTCATCAGCAACACCTATGCTTACCTTGCCGCTGGCCCCCCCGGCCCCTATGACCTGCACGTCCTGGACATCTCCAGCCCTGCTCACCCCATCAGAGTCGGTGCGATTCCCCATCTGGGAGGTGGCGTGTACCGCGATCTTGCGCTCCAGGGAGACGTTCTCTATGTGCCCGACGAATGGGGCCTGCGGCTGATTGATGTAAGCGATCCGACCACACCGACTGAACTGGGTTTCCTCGACATGGGTCCGTCCGACCAGGCTACAGTGGGAGTCGCGGTATCGGGAACCCTGGCCTACGTGGCCGATTCCGGCGAGCGAGTCAAGCTCGTGGATGTCTCCGATCCCTACAGCCCGACGCTGGTGAGCGTTTGCTGTTCGGACTGGCACTGGGTAACCGGCGTGGCTGTATCCGAAAACACGCTCTATGCGGCCGTTCATACCGCCGGCCTGCACATTGCAGATGTCTCAAATCCACACCTGCCGGTTGAGATCGGCTTTTACGATACGCCGGGCATCGCCGAGAGCGTGGCGGTCTTTGGCACCGTGGCCTATGTCAGCGACAGCGGCGGTGGGCTGGTGGTGGTGGACGTCTCCAATCCTCTCAGCCCCACGCTGGTCGCGGCCCACAACACGCCGGGGCGGGCCTGGCAGACGACCCTGGTGGGGAACTATGCCTACGTGGCCGACGGACACGGCGGGCTGCTCATCCTGGCACAGACAGGGGGCAACGTAACCGGCAGACTTGAACCACTATCCACTCACCCGGCGGGTCGCGGCGCGTCCAGTCCCGTGAGGCCGCCGGGGTCGGGCCTTATGACTGCCAGCCCGGGCGCATCGCGCAGCGCCGCGGGCGCGGGAGTGGGTGCGGCAGGTATACCCGTATCTGCTCTGCCGACAGGTCTGCTGACCACTACCCATATCGTCACCAGCGCGCTCGACAGCGGCCCCGGCACCCTGCGCCAGGCCCTGCTGGACGCCGGCCCGGGCGATACCATCACTTTTAACCCTGTTGTCTTTCCACCAACGAACCCGACGACCATTACCCTGGACAGCGAGTTGCCGGCTGTTGCTCAAGGTCATTTGACCATTGACGCCAGCAACGCTGGGGTCGTACTGGATGGCAGCAACCTGGCCGGTGGGGGGATTGGCCTGGTCATCAGCTCGGATTACAACCGGGTGCAAGGGCTGCAGATACTATTCTTCAGGTGTGGGATGCACGTTCCTGGACGATACAATACCATCGGTGGAAGCCGGGCACAGGGAACAGGTTTGACCGGTCAGGGCAACGTCTTTGGCGGAAACGAATGGGGCCTGGGTCTCTACGGCGAACACAACCGGGTGCTCGGGAATATGGCCGGCGTAGACCACACCGGTCTGGCCCCTGCGCCGAACCGGATCGGCATAGGTCTCAGCGGAGTGCACAATCACGTTGGAGGGCTGACCCTGGATGAATACAACATCGTCAGCGGTAACTGGCACATAGGGGTTGACCTGTGGGGCCAGGGGGTCGAATCCAACGTGCTGGCCGGCAACTATATCGGCACTGACGCGAGCGGCTCACGAGCAATCGGCAACAGTTGGGCTGGCGTAGCCATCTGGGACGGCGCTTGTGGCAACATTGTGGCAGATAATCTCATCAGCGGCAACGGTACCGGTGTGGTACTCAGTGGGCCAGACGCCAATCACAACACGGTAATCGGCAACCAGATCGGCACGGACGCCAGCGGGACACGGCCACTCGGCAACGATCTCGGCGTTTCGTTGTGCGGCGCCGGTTTCAACCGGGTGGAGGGCAATGTCATCAGCGGCAACCCCGGTGGCGGCATCGCTGTCTGCGACTGGGGTTGGCCGCACAGCCTGATCCGGGGCAACTACATCGGCACGGATGCCAGTGGCACGCAGCCGTTGGGCAACGGGTATGGCATCGGCCTGGGAGGATGGCACGTCCTGGTCGAGAGGAACGTGGTCAGCGGCAGCCAGGGTCCTGGAGTCGGTGTGGCTAACGCCGGCAATGAGTACCACTGGATCGCCGGCAATATGATCGGTACAGATGCCAGCGGAGCCATCCCCCTGGGCAATGGTTGGGCCGGGGTAGGGTTATGGGATTACTCTGCGCATTCCTTCGTTCAGGGTAACACGCTTGCTTTCAACGGCGGGAACGGATGGGATGCCGGGGTGTTCGTGCAACATTCTGCCTTCAACACCATCCGCCGCAACTCAATCCACGGCAACCTGGGGTTGGGCATCCATCTGGCCGATGGCGGCAACCAGATGCTCCCCGCGCCGGTCATCCTCAACGTGACTCAGACCAGCGTCTTCGGCACGGCCTGTCCCGGCTGTACCGTGGAGGTCTTTTCCGACGCTGAGGACGAGGGGCGGGTCTACGAGGGAAGCGCCGTCGCCAATGCCGAGGGACTCTTTGCCTTTGACAAGGGTGAACCTTTCACCGGCCCCCACCTTACCGCAACTGCTACGGACAGCAGCGGGAATACCTCAGAGTTCTCAACTCCAAGCGTTGCGTGGAGAAAGATTTACCTTCCTGTGATCCTGAGAAGTTGGTGAGGAAGAAAGCGCATCAGACCAATGAGGGACCGAGTGGAGGACGGCCTAACCCTGTGTGGAGCCGACGCCCACCCTTGCGCTTTTAACTACCGGACCTTGCCCACGCAGATGTCGGTGATCCAGGCGGGTCTTGCTCGCGGTGGCGGGTGGGGGCGGCTCACGCTGACCGTTAGGCCGCTCAGCGTTGCACAGAATGAGGGTAGAGAACACAAACCATGAGCGATGTGCTGGTACGCATCAAACGGGCGGTGCTCGCCGGGCATTACGCCTTCAGCGAAAAGGCCCGCCTGGAGATGGAAGCGGATGGCCTGACTGAACTCGACATCGCTGAATCCATTCTCAATGCCGTCGCGATCTACAAGAAAGTGCGCTCGCGCAGCCCCTTGCGCCAACGGGCGACCGAATACTTGTACGTCATTCACAGTACGAACCTGGATGGGCTGATGATCTACACCAAAGGCAAACTGGTGTGCGCAGCCGAGGTGGAAACGTACTATTTCCTCATCTCGTCCAAGAAGGCTTTCTGACGGGAGTCCAGGATCATGATCCAAATGACCGTCTGCCCCTCTTGTGGCAGTGGCAACATCAAAAAAGTGCGGCAAGACTGGCTGGGTGAGTTTCGCGGTCAGCCCTACACAGTGCCGGACTTAGAGTTCTACGCGTGCCCGGATTGCGGGGAGCGGGTTTATGACCGGCAGGCCATGCGCAAGATTGAAGCATATTCGCCGGCGTTCGCCCGAGCGCGCGTTGGAGTACCGGTCTGCGTCGTGGCTCCTGCTTGACGGGCTGGGTTAACCGAGTTGGCGGCCTTGCCTGCGGAAAGTCATTTCTGGGGCAACAGAAGAAGCGGCCTAACACGGGTTCCAGCCGACGCCCACCCTTGCGCTTTAAACTACCGGGTCGTGCTCGCGGTGGCTTCAGTGATTCAAGCGTGTCCTGCCCGCGAGGGCGGGTGGGCGCGGCTGAACCTAACCGTTGAACCTAACCGTTAGATGAACCCCCGGTGGCAAGAGATGTTTCGATTGCCCATAGAATATGACCCAACCTATCCCTACAGTCAGCCAGAGCTGGTGGCCTTGATCCAGCCCCACGT
>DAOTYG010000168.1:0-7208 GCA_034435155.1 Anaerolineae bacterium
CCTCAGACACAACCGGGTAGCCGCTTCGACCTCCCAGGTATATTATGCACCCTGTCCGAGTTTTAGGCTATTCAGGTTGTTAATGTGCTACTTGATGCTACTCTAAATATACAAGTTACGATTACTTGACGGTACCCAATATCCGGTCCAAAATAGCCAGCCGATCCTGGGCTGCCTGTCGCTCCGCCCGCAGAGCCTCGACCAGCCGCTGCGCCATCGAGAAAAAATTGGCCTGCGGGTCGCCTTCCACCTCCTGAAAAAAGTCCCGGTTGGCATGCTCCACCGTAGCGATCCAGTCCTGACGAATGGCGCTGGCCCCGTGGAGGGCGCCGGCAATGCTGCCGGCCATGCTGGCGGTCGTGTCGCAGTCACGCCCGAAGCTGGCTGCCTCGATCATAGACCGATTGACATCACCCCCACACAGATAGAGGATCGCCATCGTGATCGGGATCAGCTCGATGCTGTTGCCGCTAAAGAAGCGATTCTTGTTCCACTGGTGGCCGGGTGGAATGGGCCACGACCAGTCCAGCATCCGGGCATAGTACTTCTCGGCAAACTCGTCTATGCTGTGGCTGGCGCAGGCTAGATCCATCGTCAACTCGATGCCACGGCGGATGTAGTATGAACTGTAGCGCGTCATGGTTTCCAGCACGCTTTCGACCGTGGCGCCGGGCAGGAAAGCCGCCGCCACTCCTGCCGCCATCGTAGCGGCCCCGTCGCGGTTGTGGCCTTCCTGGTTGATCGAGGCAATGTTCCAGCCATCCTGGTAAGCCTGGGCCGGATTGCCAGCGTTGATGATCCCAACGGGAGCGATCATCATCGTGGCGCAACCGGCAGGCACCATGCCCCGGCCGCTCTCCCACGGATCCACGCCGGCCTTCAGTTTCCACACCAGCGCACGCTCGTTGACCCACACGCGGTTCGGGTTCAGCACCTCGACCAAGACGTCGCGCAGATCATCCGGTGTGATGCGTCCCCCCTTGCGTGCGATAGCCAGGCACAGGTAATAGCGCATCGTGGTGTCGTCGCTGAACCAACCCACCACTGGGGTTGGGCCGTCGTAGGCTTCCCCATAGCGATCGCCCGTGGTGCCGCCGTAGCAGGGGCCGGTGTTGCCGAAACCGGGCATCAACTCGGTGACGCGGCCGTATCTGGCGCGGATGTCGCTCCAGTACCAGCCCTCCACCGGCGCGCCCAGCGCGTCGCCGATCGCGCCGCCGATTATGCAGCCGTATACCGCGTCCAAGATGTCTTGGGCCATTCTGGTCCCTCCTTATGAGGATCTGTGATTAGACTTGTTGCACAATAAATAAAAGTGGGACATCGCTCACGGATCGACACGGAAAAACACGGATTGATCCCTTATGATCCTAAAATCCATGTGTATCCGTGAGCTAAGTGCCTATCCGGAAAACGTAACCGATGCATCCCTATGCGTCGGTAAAAGCGGCATAGGGATGCCGCTTGTACGGTTTTTCGGATAGGCTCTAAATGGAGAGTGAAATAATTGTGCAACACCTCTATCAGTAGCTTGTCCACTACATTGCTCTTGTCAGCATCTTAGCTCTTTATCGCCACCCACTAAGGAAACTGCTCGACCAGTAGGGAGCGGTGGGAGATCACCGGGGCACAGACTTACTTCAAGGCACCCGCCGTGACTCCTTCGATAAACCTGCGCTGCAGGAAGAGGTACATGATGACAATTGGGGCAGCCGTAAGCAGTATGCCAGCGGCGACCATGCCACGGTCTATGGTATAGCGGCTTTGGAAGAAGAAGATGGCCAGCCCCACGGGCCGCAGTTCATCCCGCTGGATGAACAGAAGCGGTTCAATGAACATATTCCAGGTCCACATGAACTCGAATACTGCCAGGGTGGTCAGACCCGGCCCGGCCAGAGGCAGCATCACTCGCGTAAAGACCCCCCACTCGTTGCAGCCATCAATCCTGGCAGCGTCGGCAAGCTCGTTGGGTAGCGACAGGAAGAACGATCGCATCAAGAAAGTGCCAAAAGGTACGCCCAGGCCGATGCCAGGGATGATCAACGCCCAGCGAGTGCCTAAGATGCCGAAATCTCGCATCATAGTGTAGAGCGGGATCATCAGCGAGAAGAAGGGGACCATCAGGCCGATCAACAAGAAGTTGAAGATGAGTCGGCGACCAGGAAAGGCGATCTTGGCCAGTCCATAGCCCGCCAGGCAGGAAAAGAAACAAACGCCGGCTGTGATGGTAAATCCATAGATGAGCGTATTGGGAAGGTACTGGCTATAGCGTCCTTGTATCCAAACTTTGGGTATGTTCTCCCAATGTGGTGGCATAGGAGGCGAGAACGGGTTGCGGCCGATCTCCGGATCGGTCTTCAATGCCCAAAACACACTCCACACAAAGGGCATGATGAATATGAAAGCAAACACCAGCAATATGGCGTACTTTATGATATTGAGAACTTCTCGAAGCAGACGATACCTTCGCGAAGCAGAAGCCTGTCCACGAGCCACGGCAACTGTTGTTGACCCAATCTTGCGCATCTTCTGTTCGATAGTGATCATTAAGTCAGACCTCCATCTCTCGTTCGCGAACCAAAATGAAGATCATCGTGAAGACAAATGCGATCGCTGCAATCAGCATCGTCAGAGCAGAGGCATAGCCAACATCGCTATGCCTGCTAAACTCGGTATAAGCATGGGTGGCGATCATCTCTGTAGCATTGCCGGGCCCGCCCTGGGTCACGGCCCAGATCAGGCCGAACTCCTTGATACCGCCAATCAAGGCCAGGGCAGTGACCAGGGTGATCACGTGCGAAAGTTGGGGGATGACCACATTCCGGAACCGCTGCCAGGCATCTGCCCCATCCACCTGAGCCGCGTCCATCAAATCCATGTCCACATTCTGCAGACCGGCCAACATGATCACAAAGAAGAACCCGGTTGAGGCCCAGATGGCAGCCACCATGACAGCCGGTAACGCTGTGTGTGCATAGGCAATTGGGCTGTATCTGAAAGCCTCTATGCCCAGTATCTGGCCAATTTGGAATAGCACGCCTCGCCTCGGTTGGTAGATCAGCCGCCACATCACGCCGAGGATACCCGCCCCAAGCACCTGGGGCAGAAAGTATACAGTGCGGAAAGCCAGAAAACCCTTGGGGCGTCCCCATAGCAGCATGGCCAGGAACAAACCTAAAGTGATGGGCACAACTGTCCCCGCGGTCATCCAAATCAAGTTGTGTTGTAGGGATATCCACACCAGGCGATCCCGGAAAAACCTGGCGTAATTAGCAAGACCGATAAAGTTCTTGATAGGACTGGCGCCATTCCAATCGGTGAAACTCAGATATAAGGTATAGCAAAAGGGATACACCATAAAGATCAGATAGAGTACAACAGTGGGGAGTACAAACAGATATCCAGCGCCATATTTGCTCCAGAATCTGCGCACTGCTATCTTCGTCGAGCCCCTGATTTTAGAGAGCATGGCTACACACCTTGTCTTGATAGTACAAATATGGGGAGAGTGGTTCCAGGCCGCTCTCCCCACGTTCTCATACCACACTACTGGCAGGGACCGAACTCCTCCCAGATTTGCTGGAGGTCGGCCATCTGCTCCTCCACCGTCTTGGTTCCGGCCCAGACTGCCTGCCATCCATCGGACAGCATCGTGTTGAACTGTTCGGGGACGATAAGATCCACATCCCAACCAAGGGCGTACTCTGCCTGACCTGTCCCAGCTTGCTCCAGGGTTTCCAGAACGAACGCCTGCAGAGGCAGCAGGTTGAGTTGAGCAGTGTCAACCGGCACCGGTGGGATACGGCTTGCGGCTTCGATCCAAATTTTCACCGCCTCGTCGGAGAAGAGGTAGTCAAGAAACAAGGCGGCCTCATTCGGATGCCTGGTATTGGCCGAGATATACCACGCCGACCCCATCCCCATGGTGTAGGCCCGGGGCTGGCCGGTTTCCATATCAAACCACGGCATCATCTTGACCTCGCGCTCCTTAGAAAGCTCCAGAATGGAGTTCACGACCCACGTGCCGGTGGGCAGCATAAAGGCTTCCTCGGTGTTGAAGAGGTCAATGGCCCCATCAAAGTCCAGGGCATTGAGGTCCTCGACAAAGCAGCCTGCCTCTTTCATCTGCTCGTAGGTGATCTTCATCGCTTCGATGATCTCCGGCGAATCCCACCTCCCTTTGCAGCCAAAGAGCAGGTCCTTGATGTACTCAACGCCCACGTAGTTATGGGCCGGCATCGTGAAAGAGAAGAAGGTCTGCCAACCCTCGGCCTGACTATGGGCCATCGGAACATAGCCCCGCGCCCTGGCCTCGCGGCAGAAAGCGAGCGCCTCCGAGATCGTCTGTGGCACTGCCATGCCTTCTTTGTCAAAGAGAGACTGGTTGTAGAAGATGCCCACAAACTCGGCCTCCAACCCCAGCCCCCACAATTTGCCGTCCTTGATTGTCCACGACAGGCCGGTTTCGTAGAAGCGCTCCCGCCACCTGTACTGATCAGCATACTCATCCAGCGGCAGGATCAGGCCCGCGTCAATCAGCTCACGGGTCGGCGAGACATCGTGGTACACAACGTCGGGACCCGTGCCCGAGGCAAGAGCGGTCCTGGCGGTCAGGAGAAGATCATTGCGCCCTACGACCTCGCGTTGGATCTCGATATTGGGGTACTTACGCATGAAGTTGGCGTAGATCAGCTCGGTCGCCACTGACTCCAGCTCGCCTCCAAACTGATCCCAAACCAGCAAGGTGACCTTCTCTTCAGGGGCTTCAGGCGTGGCAGTGACCACCACCTGCTCGACGACTGTCTCTCCCTTCTGTTCAACGATGCGTGTGACTTCTACCACCTCAGGTGTTGGTGCGGCACAGGCGGTTACCGAGACCAGGATTGCCACAACCACCAAAGCTCGCAGCAAACGAAAGCAGTTCATCTTTTGACCTCCTTATGTTTATGGGATATTAATACACAGTGGGGTTTACCTCACTTGCCCTGGCGCACAGATCATCCCTCTGGTTGGGCCAAGATCGATGATCTGTGCGCATTTTGCTGATGGCCTTTTACCTGATATGTCATCACCTCCTCGCATATAATGTCCCGTAGGTGCGTTGGCGCGCGGGGGCAAACTCTGGTACACTTACCGTTGCTCACTACGGTGGTGAGCCGTCGGTAAGGGCAGGGTGCTCTATCACCTCCTGTTGCACGGTTCAGGACCCGTGTCTTCTCTGAAAGTGTGTGCCCCTGACCCATCAGGTCTCTTCTGACCCGGATTGCGTGCACCCGTCGTGCGTCACCCTGGAGCAGCAGCCGGGGGCTTTCCCGGCGCCGACGGGCATGTTCTGATTAGCACGAGGCTGTTGTTTACCCCAGCAGTAGCGGTTACCCGCCTCTTTCCAGCACAAGCAGCCAATCACAACCGGGCCCCGATGTAGGGGGGACGAAGGTCTGGATGCCAGGGCTGTCGCTGGTATGCAGGTGGGCCTCAATCCCATAGCGCGGATCGAACCAGGAGACCCGCACCCGTGACGACTTGATGATGTCCATGCGCATGGTAAACGGCTCTCCGCGCGGGGAGTACACGTAGGCAAATGAACCGTCCACTGCGCAGGCGGCCCGGATTTTGGCCCCGCCGGAGCGCGGGCCATCCAGGATAAGGGACTGGGCCGGCACGAGTTTCTGGAATGAGCGCGATTCGAACAACCGCCGCAGGTAGCCCATCTGAAATGCCCCTGGATGGTCCAGTGCCTCAATCCAGGGTACACATGCACCGAGGATCGGTTTGCGCCCCGGCTGCCACATCTGCCAGACGTTGTTGTTGCCATATGTATGTCCACAGGCGCCCGCCAGCAGCGACCAGTATGCAGCCTGGCGCACATCATAATCCGTGAAGCGCCGTAGCTCCGTCGCGCCCGTGTTGTAGAAGCCGACCGGGATCGTTTCATAGCGCGATTCCCCGTCCAGTGTAGGTTTAGGTGGCTGCAATCCGTAATCGTGTTCGGCGAACAGGCCGTTGTCGTGGTCGCGCGCGCCGTGGGAGGATTGGAACATGTTAAAGTCCAGCCAATCGGCATGGTGCAGGCGGTCCGAGGATTGTGCTGGTCCACGCGGATGAAAGGTGATCAAATGTTGACCACCATCGCCCTGGCGCAGTCCCTGCGCCAGCGCTGTGATGACAGCGGCTTCCTGCTCATTTTCAATGTTATGATCGCCGCCCAGAATCCAGATGACAGGTTTGTCCTTATAGCGCGCCCCCAAAAAGCGTCCATATGCCAGCGCCTTCTCGGGGTCGAAAATCCCGGTCCGACCTTCAGCGTTCAGCTTCCAGTGGCTACCCCAAGTCGGCAGCAGGCCGAAAAACAAGCCCAGACTCTCCGCTTTGTCCACTATCGCATCCACATGCTGAAAGTAAGGCTCATTGGGCTGCGTGGGGTCGTTGCCTTTCAGAGGGACGTCCCCATACGCATTGGGCGCGTTCAACCCATCCAACTCGGCCAGGACCACCGCCTGGATGACGGTGAAGCCTTTACGGGCGCGATTTGCCAGGTAGAGGTCGGCTTCTTCGCGGTTGAGGCGATGGAACAGCTCCCAGGCCGTGTCGCCCAGGTAAAAGAAGGGACGCCCGTCGGCGTACTCCAGAAAATGGCCGTTGGATGAAACCCGTAGTCGCATCCCTTATCCTCCAGCTATTATTTGTCGCAGCAGGGCAGCCACACCGCTTCGGTCCAGCGCGGTCAGCGCCACTATCACGCGCCCGTGGTGCAGTGGAAGGGCCAGGGCCAACGGTTGGTCACCGGGCGGTTCCACAACTGCGCCATAAGTCTCGGCCACCATCGGCGCTTCAGGCACGGCCCAGAATATGTGTCCGCTGACCTGGGCCGTGCCCAAATGGCCTTTGATCTCGAAGCCGTCGCGCAAGTGGAAAACCTCCAGATGAGGCCAGCCTGGCACATGCTTCAGGACACCCAGGGGAGGCTGGCGCAGGACGTTATTCTGGTCATCAAGCCGCGCCAGATCTGCGGTGGTGATAAGCGTACCCCCCGCCTCGACGTAACCTGACAGATGCTCCCACATCCCTGGCTCGGCCATCTGAAGGAAAGGGGCTATGACGATCCTGTGTGAAGCATTGACATCGCGCCAGTCGCCGATACGCAACCCACCAAGGGCATCCCGCGCTCCACCGTACCAGTTCTGCTCCACTTCCGCACGATAATCCCA
>DAOTYG010000169.1:0-8897 GCA_034435155.1 Anaerolineae bacterium
GAGCGGGGGAGCGGGGGAGCGGAAGAGCAGAGGAGCGGAGGAGCGGAGGAGCGGGGGAGCGGAGGAGCACGCAACACGCATCACGTTTTACGTTTTACGCATCACGTCTCATTACGGGAGGTCTTATGCTGCTCATCACAAATGCCACCATAGTCACCCTGGGTGACCGGAACGAGGTGCTTACGGGTGGGGCGTTGGCCATAGAGGGCGGGCGCATCGTGGCCGTGGGCCGGACGGCCGAGCTGCAGGCGTTCTATCCCGAGGCCGAGGTCCTGGATGCCCGGGGCCGGCTGGCCGTACCGGGTAGCATCTGCGCTCACACCCACTTTTACGGGGCCTTTGCCCGGGGCATGTACCTGGGTGGTCCAGCCCCCACCAATTTCCCCCAGATCCTGGAAACCCTGTGGTGGCGGCTCGACAAGGCTCTTACCCTGGACGACGTGCGCTATAGCGCCCTGGTCTGCCTGGTGGATGCCATCCGCCACGGCACGACAACGCTCATTGACCACCACGCCAGCCCTCATGCCGTGGACGGCTCGCTGGATGTCATCGCCGAGGCGGTGCAGGAGGCCGGTCTGCGGGCCTGCCTGTGCTATGAGGTCTCGGACCGGGATGGCCCGGCCGTGTGCCAGGCCGGCATCCGCGAGAACGTGCGGTTTATCAACTCCCAACTCGCCGCCCCCAGTTCGCAACTCGCCGCGACGTTTGGTCTGCACGCTTCCTTCACCCTGAGCGATGAGACGCTGGAACGCTGCCTGGCCGAGGCCCGTCGTCTGGGCGTGGGCTTCCACATCCACGTGGCTGAGGACAAGGCCGATGTGGACGATAGCCTCAAGAAATACGGCCGGCGCGTGGTGGAACGACTGGAACGGCGCGGTATCCTGGGGCCGCAGACCATCGCCGCCCACTGCGTCCACGTGGACGCCTACGAGGTGGACATCCTCCGCGAGACCGGCACCCTGGTCGTCCACAATCCGCGTTCGAACATGAACAACGCTGTGGGTGTGGCCCCGGTGCCCAAGATGCTGCGGTCGAACGTCCTGGTGGGCCTGGGCAATGATGGCTTTTCCAACAACATGTTCAGCGAGATGAAGACGGCCTACCTGGTGCACAAGCATCACCTGGGGGACCCGCAGGCCATGCCGGCCGATGATGTCATGCGCCTGGCCTACACCCACAATGCCCGCATCGCCAGCGTCTTTTTCGCCGGGCGCCTGGGTGAGCTAAGCCCCGGGGCCGCCGCTGACATCGTGCTGCTGGATTATGTGCCTCCGACCCCTCTCACGCCGAACAACCTGCCCTGGCACGTGATCTTTGGCCTGGATGGGACACACGTGGACACCACCATCGTGGCCGGCCGGGTCCTGATGCGTCACCGGCAACTGCTCACCTTAGATGAGGAGCGCATCTGCACCCAGTCCCGAGACCTGGCGGCTCGCCTCTGGCTGCGCGCATGACTCACGTGCGTCTGGACCTGACCCACATGGCCCACGGCGGTGAGGCCCTGGGCCGGCACCAGGGCAAGGTGATCTTTGTGCCCTATGCCTTGCCCGGCGAGCGGGTGGTGGTGGAGATCGTGCAGGACAAGCCGGCCTATGCCCGGGCGAACCTGGTGCAGGTCATCGCCCCGTCACCGCGCCGGGTCAGGCCACGCTGCCGCCACTTTGGCGACTGCGGTGGCTGTCAGTGGCAACATATCCACTATGAGGCCCAGTTACAGTTCAAAGGCACTATCCTGACCGGGCAGTTGCAACGTGTGGGTCAGTTTGCCCGGCCGCCGGTACGCCCCATCATCGAGTCCGCCAGCCCGTGGGGGTATCGCAACGTGGCGCACCTGGTGGCCGGGGAGGCCGGTCTGGGTTACCAAGCGGCCGGCAGCCATCGCGTGGTGCCAGTCGCGGAATGCCCCATCCTGCTCCCGGCCCTGGAAAAGCTCCTGGCCGATTTCGAGCTGGATTTCCCGGATCTGGCGGAGGTGACTCTGCGGGCCGGCGCGCACACCGGCGACCTGCTGGTGGCCCTGCGCGTGCGCGGGCGGTTGTTGCCGGCCCTGGAGATCGATCAGCCCATCTCCTGTGTGCTGGTGGCCCGGGGTGCGCCGCCGATCGTGGTTTGCGGCCACGAAACCCTGGAGGAAGAAGTCAAAGGCCGCCGTTACCGCATCTCGCCAGAGTCCTTTTTCCAGGTCAACACGGAACAGGCCACCATCCTGGCGGACCTGGTGACGGAGGCCCTCTCCCTGACCGATGAAGATGTAGTGGCCGACCTGTATTGCGGCGTGGGGCTGTTCACCTGCCTCCTGGCCCCGCTGACCGAACGGGTTATTGGCATCGAGATCAGCGAGGGCGCCGTGGAGGATGCCCGGCATAACGCCCTCGATCTGCCCAACGTCACTATCCAGCAGGGCCGGGTGGAGGATGTGCTGCCGACCATAGACGAGGTGCTCGATGCTATGGTATTGGACCCACCGCGTGGCGGGTGTTCGCCTCAAGCCTTAGAGGCTGTAACCAGGCACCGGCCTGACCGTATCGCCTATGTGTCGTGCGATCCGGCTACCCTGGCCCGGGATTTGCGCATCCTGGTGGACGCCGGTTATGCCCTGCGCTGGGTTCAACCGGTGGATATGTTCCCCCAAAGCTATCACGTGGAGAGCGTATCGCTGTTGGAACGGTGGGCAGTCAAGCGATCAGGCCCAATAGGAGCTCCTGACAAGGCGACCGCGAGAATCGCCCCTAATACCTCAAAGAAGGAGAAAAACACATGGAATTCAACCTCACCGAAGAGCAGGAAATGATCCGCAAATCCGTGCGCGAGTTTGCCGAGAAAGAGATCGCGCCCCGCGCCCAGGAGATTGACAAGGACCACCGCTTCCCGGCCGAGATCATCCGTCAGATGGGAGAGCTGGGCTTCCTGGGGCTGCCCATCCCGGAGGAATATGACGGTGTGGGTGCTGACACGATCAGCTATGCCATCGCCGTGGAGGAGGTAAGCCGGGCCTGCGGCTCCACCGGCATCACCTTCGCGGCCCATACCTCGCTGGCCTGCGGGCCATTGCTCTATTTTGGCACCGAGGAGCAGAAGCGAAAATATCTGCCCCCTCTGGCCACCGGCAAATGGATCGGGGCCTTTGGCCTGACCGAGCCGGAGGCCGGCTCCGACGCCGGAGCCACCCGTACCCGGGCTATACGTGACGGTGAGGAGTGGGTCATCAACGGCCGCAAGATCTTTATCACCAACGGTTCCATCGCCGATGTGATCATCATCACCGCCGTAACCGACCCGGCGGCGGGGAGCCGGGGCATCACCAACTTTATCGTGGAGAAGGGCACCCCTGGCTTCAAGCCCTGGCGCGACGAGGACAAGATGGGCTTGCGTGGCTCCATCACCAGCGAGCTGGTCTTTGAGGATTGCCGCGTGCCGGACGCCAACGTCCTGGGCCGGCCCGGTGATGGCTTTAAGCAATTCCTCCAGGTATTGGACGGCGGGCGGATCAGCATCGGGGCGATGGCGCTGGGGCTGGCCCAGGCCGCTTTCGAGAAGGCTACCGCGTATGCCAGGACCCGCGTCCAGTTCGGGCAGCCCATCGGCAAGTTCCAGGCCATCCAGTGGATGCTGGCCGACATGGCCACCGAGATTGATGCGGCCCGCCTCATGGTCTATCGCGCAGCCTGGCTCAAAGACCAGGGCGCGCGCTATACCCGCGAGGCGGCCATGGCCAAGCTTTACGCCTCGGAGGTGGCCGAGCGGGCCGCCTTCAAGGCGGTGCAGATCCACGGCGGCTATGGTTACATGCACGAGTACGACGTGGAACGCATCTACCGCGATCAACGGCTCTGCTCCATCGGTGAGGGGACCAGCGAGATCCAACGACTGGTCATCGCGCGGGAGGTGCTGGGCAAGTTCTAACGGGATGCAGGATTCGTGTACATGCATAATTTATTTGAGAGGAGGTAGTATTATGAAAAAAGTTCGTTGGGGCAAGGCGATCTTGAACGGGTTCATAGCGTGGCTGATCGCGTTTGCGATCAATATGCTGGTTGGCATCGGCTACTCGGTCGTGGTGTTGGGGAGGCTGATGCCCACCGCGAAGGATTATACCGCGATGGGCGAGCAGATCGGCCGGGAGGTTGCGGCTCTGTTTGCCGGGAACTGGCTCCTGAGCGGGGCTTTGATCCTGATCGCGGCACTGATCATCATCTGGCGAGCGCGGGCCGTGGCAATGAGGACCGGTAAAAGCCGCTGGATCAACGGCCTGGTGGTGGGAGCGACGGCGGCGTTACTCTCACTGGTTTTCGTGCTCTGCGGTGAGTTTGGGCTGGACACTGTGGTGACCATCCTGGTCTACCTGGGGTCCGGGGTCGTGGGCGGCTTGCTGGCCCGGTCGTAGATAGTGCATCCTGCATCCTGACTTATCCTCATGCCGCTAAGCGGTGATCGGTCACCCACCCGATAAATCTTTAGGGGTTTGGCGACGGCTCTGCCGCTGCCAAACCCCACCCCTGAGATGTTCGTGCCCCCTGTCCCCCCGCCGTTGGGCGCGGGATCGCATACCCCTGGTTTGTACTACCTCTAGTAACGCAGCAACTCAAAGAGCCGCACCCAGGTGTGATAGGTCTCCATGGCCAGGGCCTCCTCGTGCGGCTCAAAGTTGATGAGACCCCGCCCCCAGGGATAGTTGGTGAAGGCGCACCACTCCGCCGAGATGAGGGGGGAATGGTAGCGATAACGGCGCGGCCCCACGATCCGGGGATGCTCGTTCAAAGCAAAGGCGATCTCGGTCTTGAACGTGAACCGCGTGCCTTCCAGGATGACCTTCGGACATAGCTTGGACATGTGTGCCTCCGTGAGACTGCAACAAAGGGGGAGAGAAAGCCTTTCTGGGGGTTTTTGCGGCGGCGAAGCCGCCGCAAAAACCCCCTACCAGGCATTCTTTCCCCTCCCCGCATCGCGTAGCGGCGAAGGGACGAAGTGGGGAGTGGGGCAGGGTCCTCATGCGTTCAATTACGCACGGATGTCAGAAGACCCGGCTTGAAGCCCGGCGCAGATCGGGTATAATAGGCGCATACATCCAGACCTGGAAGGGGACAGATGAAGCCGGGGCAAAGGCATCGTAACCTGGTTTATGTGCGTCTGTGGTGGCAGCTTGGGCCGATTGGCATTACCATCTTTATCGTGAGCCTGGTCGGCTACCTGGGCTTACCTGAGGATGACCCGCAACGGATAGCCGTGGGCAGCGTGGGGGGCCTGACCCTGCTCATCAGCCTGCTAACCCTGGTCTATGCCCGGCGCGCCCATGTTCAGTGCCGTAAGACGGGCTTGCGCCTGCGCTACCCCTTCTATACCCTGGACGTTCCATACGTTAACATCGAGTCTACCCGCCTGACCACGCTGGACCGCTTTATCGTCAGTCAGATCGAGGCGAACAAGCGTCGCAAACCCTCCTGGTCAGAGGGCAAGTTCCTGGAGCCGCTCCTGGGCGAGCACGTGATCGTGGTCCAGTTCCAGGAGCTGCCCCGGCCGTATACCTGGTTGCGGCTCTGGATCGGGCGGCGCTGGCTGGGCCGGAACAGCATCGCCCTCGTCATCCGCGACTGGCTATCCCTGCGGCAAGACCTGGATACGCGCATCGTGGCTGCTCAAGAGGGCCTGCACCGTCACATCACGCACCCATACGGGTAGCGTGCGACCCTTGTACCCTCCCGCCGGTTACCAGACCTGCGGGAGGGTGGGCAGCTACGAAGCGTCACTGAATCCACCGGGAGGAATCGTGTATCAGAAAACCGTCCTGGATAACAGCCTCCGGATCATCACCGCCACCATGCCCCAGACACAGGCCGTGAGTGTGGTGATCCTGGTGGGCACCGGCTCGCGTTACGAGATCGCGGCGCAGAGCGGCATCTCTCACTTTGTGGAGCACATGCTCTTCAAAGGCACGCCACGGCGACCCACTGGCCTGGACATCGCCCGGGCTATCGAGGGGCTGGGGGGTTACTTGAATGCCAGCACCGACAAGGAACTCACACAGTATTGGACGCGCGTGCCCCGCCCCCATTTTGCGGAAGCTCTGGATGTGCTGGCTGATCTGTTCCTGCACTCGCGTTTTGAGCCAGCCGAGATTGACAGGGAACGCCAGGTCATCGTCGAGGAGATCATCTCGCTGTTCGATTCCCCGGCCGATTGGGTCCACCAACTCACCGTCGAGCTGCTCTATGGCGACCATCCGCTGGGCCGGGACATCGCGGGCACTGTAGAGACGGTGAGCCAGATCCAACGGTCGGATATGCTGGCCTACACCGTCACCCAGTACGTGCCCAATAATCTGGTGATCGCCGTGGCCGGCAATCTGACGCACCAGGAGGCAGTGGCGGCGATAGAGCAACACTTTGGCGATCTGGTGCCCGGTCCCGTCCAGCCTTGCCTGCCCGCCAGGGATGAGCAGTCGGTGCCCCGGCTGCGCGTGCAGTTCAAAGAAACGGAGCAGGCTAACCTTTGCCTGGGTGTGCCGGCCCTGCCCTATGATCACCCCGACCGCTATGCCCTGCGGGTTCTGAACGTGATCCTGGGCGAGGGCATGAGTAGCCGCCTCTTCCAACAAGTCCGCGAGAAACGGGGACTGGCCTACGCCATCGGCTCCTATCTGAACAGCTATCAGGATGTGGGCGATCTGGTGGCCTTTGCCAGCGTAGAGTTGGAGCGCGTGCCGGAGACCGTGCGCGTGATCCTGGACGAATGGCGCAAGATCGCCACCGAGCCGGTGGCGGATGAGGAGCTGAGCCGCGCCAAAGAATACACCAAAGGCCGGTTTCTGCTGGGGATGGAGGACAGCCATAGCGTGGCTGCCTGGATCGGTATCCAGGAAATCAGGCATGAACAGGTCCAGACACCTGAGGAGGCGGTGGCCTGTATAGAGGCCGTGACCCGCGAGGATGTGCAGCGTCTGGCGGCCCAGCTCTTTCAACCCGCAAAACTCAACCTGGCCCTCATCGGCCCTTACGAGGGCGCGGAAAGGTTTCGAGAGCTACTCACATTTTGACTGTGGACAATTATGGAGTCTTCAGGTCTTGTGGGCATGACCGGCTAAAGCCTCTACTCCTTGTGGTGTGCGTCCTCGGTCGCTAATTCACTATGCTCCCAGGGCCTGCCGCAACGCCTTCAGCAAAGACTCGTCCTGGTCCGGCAACACCGTGCGCGGGTCCAAAAGGAAGCGGTCGGCCTCGATGCGACCGATAACTGGTGGATCGCCGGCGCGCAACAACCTGGCCAGCCGGTCCGGCGAATCCACGGTGATGGCGCACAGGCGGGTGGGCAAGGTCTGGCCGGGCAGGCTGCCCCCACCTACCGTACTCTCACCGCCCACTACCTCCGCCTGAACGCCGGCCATCGCCAAGACCTGGGCCCAGCCTTCGGCCCGGGCCTCCAACTCGTGCACGTTCGCCGCGATCATCTGCCAGACGGGTAGTTCTTCCACGGCCCGGCCCCGCAGATAGCTCAACAAGGTGGCCTGCAAGGCCGCCAGCGTAGTCTTGTCCACCCGCAAGGCCCGGGTCAAGGGGCAATGCCGCAGCTCGGCAATGAGGTCCGCCGAACCCATCAGGATGCCGGCCTGCGGCCCGCCCAGCAGCTTGTCCCCGCTGCAGCTCACGATGTCGGCCCCGGCCTGCACGCTCTCCTGGATCGTCGGCTCGTGGGCCAGACCGAACCGGCTGGTCTCCAGCAAGGTCCCGCTGCCCAGGTCGTCAATCACCCGCAGGCCGTGGGCCTGGGCCAGGGCCACCAGGTCGGCTATCGTTGGCTCTTCCACAAAGCCGGTCAGGGCAAAGTTGCTGCGATGGGCACGCATGATGGCGCGGGTCTGCGGCGTGATGGCCGCCTCGTAATCCTGCCGGTAGGTGCGATTGGTGGTGCCTACCTCCACCAGCTTGCAGCCGCTCTGCTTCATCACCTCCGGCATCCGAAACCCCCCACCGATCTCGATGAGCTGCCCCCGGGAGATGATCACCTCGCCTCCCTGGGCCAGCACAGTGAGGGCCAGCAACACGGCCCCGGCGTTGTTGTTCACCACCAGGGCCGCCTCGGCCCCGGTGAGATGGCACAGCAACTCCTCGGCGTGGATGTAGCGGCTGCCCCGTTGTCCCTTCTCCAGGTCGTATTCCAGGTTAGAGTACCCCCGGCCCACCTCGCGGATGGCGGCCAGGGCGGCCCGGCTCAGCGGCGCGCGCCCCAGGTTCGTGTGCAACACCACCCCGGTGGCGTTGATCACCGGACACAGGCTGGGTCGCCACAGCACGTCGCCGCCCACCACGATGCTTTCCACCAACTGGGCCAGGGTGGGGGCCGGCTCGCCGGCCGCGACGCGGGCCCGGGCCGCCGCCAGCTCCCGTCGCACGATCTCCACCACCGGCGGGCGCGAATACTTTTCCACCAGCCGGGCAATGGCCGGTTGCTGTAAGAGCCTGTCCACGCTCGGCAAGGCGCGGTAGGGGTCTGTGGACATAGAATCACTCCTGAAGGGGGCCTGATAGTAACTGCCTATCCTCCCGCAGGCGCAAGTCCCTTTCTGACCTGCGGGAGGGTTCAGGGTAGGCAATTACGATTTTACACTATTCAGGCGCGGTCGGCAAGTAGACAAGTGCCCCAGTCCGTGTTATACTTCAGCCGGCCGTTCCGCCTGAAGGCTCCACTCCCTGAAGGCTCTACTCCCATTTGCTTCCCTGAGGCTCATTGGGGCTTCGAGGAAAGAGAGCTCTGCGCCCTCTGGGTCTCTGCGGTAAACAAATACGGAGGTAACTACCTACCCTCCCGCAGGTTTGGGCGCAATGACCAGACCAGAGCACGCCCAGATGACCGGCTGCATCGGTTGCCAGCCCATTTCTAACCTGCGGGAGGGTTCAGGGTAG
>DAOTYG010000170.1:0-11790 GCA_034435155.1 Anaerolineae bacterium
CAGCGGGAGAGGATCGTGGGGGAAGCCAGGCGGCTGCTGGAGGACCGGCAGGAATACGAGCGGATGGCCCACGCGGTGAACCCATATGGGGATGGCCGGGCGGCAGAACGGATTGTGGGACACCTGCTCAACAGGGAGAATGCTATTTCTCATCGCTGAACGAGGTGCAGAGTCTATGAAGGCGTTAGTGTGTGGTGCGGGTGGCTTTATCGGCGGGCATCTGGTCAAGAAGCTCAAACAAGAGGGCTACTGGGTGCGCGGCGTGGACATCAAGCCCCACGAGTTTGCCCCCACCGCGGCCGACGAATTTTCGCTCCTGGACCTGCGAGACCCGCAAAACTGCCGGCACGCGCTGACCCCTGCGGATGGCGGCGTTTTCGACGAGGTCTACCAGTTGGCGGCCGACATGGGCGGCATGGGTTTCATTTCCGTGGCCGAGTGCGAGGTGCTGCACAACAACGCCCTGATCAACCTCCACATGGCCCACACCGCTGCCGAGATGGGCGTCCCGCGCTATTTCTTCTCCTCGTCGGTGTGCGTCTACCGGGACATGCAGCCGGACGAGCCGCCTTTGAGTGAGGAGGATGCCATCCCGGCCCAGCCGGACAACGAGTACGGCTGGGAGAAACTGTATGCCGAGCGGGTGGCCATGGCCTACGGCCGGCGCTATGGGATGAAGGTGCGCATCGCCCGTTTCGAGAATTGCTACGGTCCGGAAGGAGCCTGGACCGGCGGTCGCGAAAAGGCGCCGGCTGCCATCTGTCGTAAGGTGGCCGAGGCGGAGGATGGCGGCACGATCCCGGTGTGGGGCGATGGGACGGCGGTGCGGGTGTTCACCTACGTGGACGATCTGGTAGACGGCATCTATCTGCTGATGCACTCGGGCCTGGAGGGGCCGGTGAACCTGGGCGGCGAAGAGCGGGTGACGGTGGCCGATCTGGTGCAGACGGTGATCCAGGTTTCAGGCAAACGGATCCAGGTCCGGTACGTGCCGGGGCCGGTGGGGGTGCAGGCGCGCAACTTTAGCAAGGCGCGCATCCAATTGCTGGGCTGGCAGGCCCGCTACTCTCTGCGCGAAGGGATTGCCCGCACCTACCCCTGGATCGAGGAGCAGGTGAGGCGGGCCGGCCAGCAGCAGGCGATTCACTCAGGGAGAGGGGGGGCATGAGCGAGCAGACGATCCCGCTGACCATCATCCAGCCCTCGCGCGGCTGGGCCGCGTTGGACCTGCGGGCGCTGTGGGAATACCGGGAATTGCTTTATTTCCTCACCTGGCGCGACGTCAAGGTGCGCTACAAACAGGCCGCGTTGGGCGTGGCCTGGGCCGTGATTCAACCGCTGCTGACGATGGTGATCTTTTCCGTGATCTTTGGTCAACTGGCGCGGCTGCCCTCGGATGGCATTCCCTACCCGGTATTCAGTTTCGCGGCCCTCCTGCCCTGGCAGTTGTTTTCCGGGGCCTTGACGCGCGCCGGCACCAGCCTGGTGGGCAACGCCCACCTGCTGACCAAGGTATACTTTCCCCGTCTGGTGATCCCGATCTCGGCCGTGGCCGCCGGGCTGGTGGACTTTGCCATCTCGTTCGTCGTGCTGCTGGGGTTGATGCTGTGGTATGGCATCACGCCCACGTGGGCGATTGTGACGTTGCCCCTGTTTATCCTGCTGGCGTTGGCGACGGCGCTGGCGGTGGGGCTGTGGCTTGCCGCGCTGAACGTCCAGTACCGCGACGTGCAGCACATGATCCCCTTCCTGGTGCAGGCCTGGATGTACGCCTCGCCGGTGGCCTACTCGGCCGGCCTGATCCCAACTGGCCCCTGGCGCATCATCTATGGGCTGAACCCCCTGGCCGGGGTGATCCAGGGCTTTCGCTGGGCGCTGTTGGGCGCCAGCCCACCGGACGAATTGATGGTCGTGTCGGTCGTGATGGTTGCCGTGCTGCTGGTGAGCGGGCTGTTCTACTTCCGGCGGATGGAAAAGACCTTTGCGGATGTGGTGTAGCCCATGAGTGATGTAGCGATCCGCGTCGAAGGGCTGGGCAAACAATACTGCATCGGGGAGACATTAGCGTAGACCTGTTGGTTGGGCTTTTACGACAAGCCGCTATCGCACGAGAAGAATGGCAATCCTTGATTTGAGGCATCTATGAGCGATATTGCCATCCGTGTCGAGCACCTGAGCAAGTGTTACCGCATCGGCGGGCCGCTGTCATCTGCACGGTGCGCAATCTATTCTAGGGGAGATACGATCTATGACACCCGATCAGTGGCCCCTCTTTGACTGGTCTGACAAAACAGTGATTGTCACCGGCGGCGCAGGCTTCCTGGGTCGCCAGCTGGTTGCCAGGCTGCTGGCCCGCGGCCTGGCCGGGCACCAGATAATTGTCCCCCGTAGCGCCAACTATGACCTGCGTTGCTGGGACGCCATCCAGCGGCTGTTCAGCGACGTCCGATCCGCACCAGAAACCCGCAATTCGCAACTCGTCATCATCCACCTGGCCGGTAACGTGGGAGGTATCGGCTACAACCGGGAGCACCCGGGCGAGCTGTTCTATGACAATGCCGTTATGGGCATCCAGCTTATGGAGGCTGCGCGACAGCAGGGGGTGGCCAAGTTTGTTGCCATTGGCACCATCTGCGCCTATCCCAAGTTCACGCCCGTGCCCTTCCGCGAGGAGGAGCTGTGGAACGGTTACCCCGAGGAGACCAACGCGCCCTACGGCCTGGCCAAAAAGATGTTGCTGGTGCAGGCCCAGGCCTATCGGCAGCAGTACGGCTTCAACGCCATTTACCTGTTGCCGGTCAACCTCTACGGCCCGGGCGACAACTTTGACCCGGCCTCGTCCCACGTCATCCCGGCGCTGATCAAAAAGTTTGTGGAGGCCCAGGCGCGCGGCGAGCGGGAGGTTGTGTTGTGGGGCGACGGCTCGCCGACGCGGGAATTTCTCTACGTGGAGGACGCGGCCGAGGGCATCCTGCTGGCGACGGAGCGCTACGATGGGCCCGAACCGGTAAACCTGGGCAGCGCCTTTGAGATCAGCATCAAGGACCTGGCCGAGACCATTGCTCGCCAGACCGGCTTTCAGGGCCGGCTGGTATGGGATACCACCAAACCCAACGGCCAGCCCCGGCGCAAACTGGACACGAGCCGGGCTGAGCGCTACTTTGGCTTTCGGGCGCACACCTCCTTCGAGGACGGCCTGCGCCGGACGATCGAGTGGTACAGGCAGAAGCATTGATGTCCGACATTGCCATTCGCGTCGAAAACCTGGGCAAGCTCTACCGCATTGGCGCGGCGCAAAAACGCCGCGATACGCTGCGGGATGTGATTGGAGATTGGAGATTAGAAATTGGAGATTGGATAAAGCGAATCGTGCATCCAACTTCCAACGTCCAACTTCCAACTGCCAATTCCATCTGGGCGCTCAAAGACGTCTCCTTCCAGGTCCAGCGCGGGGAGGTGGTGGGCATCATTGGCCGCAACGGCGCGGGGAAGTCTACCCTGCTCAAGATCCTCTCCCGCATCACCGAGCCGACGGCCGGCCGGGCCGAGATCCACGGCCGGGTAGGCTCGTTGCTGGAGGTGGGCACCGGCTTCCACCCCGAGCTGACCGGCCGGGAGAACATCTACCTGAACGGCGCCATCCTGGGCATGCGGCGGGCCGAGATTGAGCGCAAATTCGACGAGATCGTGGCCTTTGCCGAGATCGAAAAGTTCCTGGACACGCCCGTGAAGCATTACTCCAGCGGCATGTACGTGCGCCTGGCCTTCGCCGTGGCCGCCCACCTGGAGCCGGAGATCCTGCTGGTGGACGAGGTGCTGGCGGTGGGCGACGCAGCGTTCCAGAAGAAGTGCCTGGGGAAGATGGGGGACGTGGCAAAGGAAGGGCGGACGGTGTTGTTTGTGAGTCATAATATGGGGGCGATTCGTTCGCTTTGTGAACGAGGCATTCTGCTCTCTTCCGGACAGATCTTCGCAGATAAGACGGCTGATGGAGCCGTTGATGATTATCTTTCGACGTTGAGCGTAGACCTAACCAATTCAGGTGAGATCGTTTGGAACTTAGACAGAGCGCCGGGAAGCGGAGGTTTTCATCTGCGAAAAATCCGATTGGCCACAGTTGATGGCAACGCGCAATGCGTGTTTGTTCCTCAGCTGCCCATTGATGTCCATATTGATTACGAGTTGACAAAACCGGTACCGGGCATGCGAGTTGTCCTGCAGGTTCAGACCTTGACAGGTGAAATTGCATTCACGAGCACCGACCAGTCTCAGCGGCAGGTCACTCACTATCTACCAGGCCATTATGTATCTATTTGTCGTATTCCGCCTAGGTTGATGAACGTTGGGGATTACTTGATAAGGATATGGGCTGGCATTCCGGGTATTCGATATTTATTAGAGCCGAGCGAATTCATCAGGTTTTCAGTCATTGGCGCGGGGAGTCACGGATCCACATACGTGGATTCTCAGAAGTGGCCCGGCGTTTTGTGTCCTGATCTCGAGTGGAGAATTGTGGAGGAGGCTAAACAGAAACATGCAGTTTAGGCTCTTGCTGGCTCAGGTGTTCCGCAAGCTATCTGAAATGTCTGAACCCGCACTGTTCACTCCCAGAAGCGATGATGTTTACCTAGTCTCTTACCCGCGTTCGGGCAACACATGGATGCGTGTAATACTGTCCGAACTTCTGTATGGTGAATCGGGGAGGAGCATAAAGGATCTACAATATTACATTCCAGACATACACGTGAAGGTACGGGTGGCCGAGGTCATTCCTTCCGGTTATCATGTGGTGAAGAGTCATTTTCCTTACAACAACCCACGCCGGATGTCGAATTACCGGCGCGTTGTATACCTGGTCCGAGATCCGAGGGATGTGGTGCTTTCTTATTATAGGTATATGACAGCACTTGGATACTATAACGGTAAGCTCGAGGCATTTCTTCCTGATTGGTTATGTGGCAGGGTCTGGCCGTGTTCATGGCAAGAGCATGTCAATTCGTGGACTGGTCATCGTGCTGAGGACTTGGGAATCAATCTTCTTATTATACGCTATGAAGATCTACTGTTCAACGCAGAAAATGAAATAAGTAGGTTGGCAAGCTTTCTCGCGCTGGACGTTAGTCAAGAATGGATGCGACATGCAATAACCAGCGCATATGTCCAAGAAATGCGGGCGAAGGAAGAACGTGGTATGAGGCGAGAAGAAAGGGCAGAAGGGTTTCAATTCGTCGGTGCGGCAACCTCTGGTCAATGGCAAAACACGCTGACTGCAGAGCAGGTGGACCAGATCATCAGTCATGCCAGGAATCCTATGGAGCGGCACGGTTACCTATGAGGTTGTCTATCACACCATCATGACAATCCCGAGAACCACAACAAAGATCTCCCATTGCCATGCGCTATCCAACCCTGACTGAACTCCCGCCCCCGCCGCCGGGCCGCACCGGCTGGCCGTGGCGCAGCGTCGAAACGTTTGAACGTTTTGCCATCAGACCTCAGGCAAGCATATGCCCTATAGCGGCCTGCACCGTTTCCGGGAAGCGGGCCGCGTACGTTCGGAGCCGCGTCGGGTCGAGAGAAGAGAGGTCGAGCGCCTCCAGTCTCAGGCTGGCCAGCCCACGGGACACCATGTAAAGCTGATCGAGCAACGCCTTCTCCGGTTCGGCCACGTAGAGTCCACCCTGCAGCGTATAGCCGAAGAAGAGGTCGCCTTTGAGTTGGCGGAACTCCACCATGGTATCCCCCAACGTCATACTTTGGCTGCGGTGGGTTGTGGCGAAGGTCAGGGTGTAGGGGACCTGGCTCAGGATACCATAGCGAGACAGGGCCGACTCGAAGGAGAGATAGGAGGGATACACCAGTTGATTGGCGATGCGAGCCAGGTCAGCGTCCCCCAAAGACGCTTGATACACCCCTTGCCGCAGCCGCACCAGCACGCCGTACCTCACCAGACGATTGAGGGTGACGTAGAGGGCGGGGCGCTTCTGGCCCAGGATTTTTTCCAGGTCAGCCGGGCTGAAATAGGGTTTATCCAGGCTCAGCAGCCTTTGCACCAAAGTTATATCTTTCGGTTTCATCCATGCCATTGTTCGATCACCTGCCAGTGGCTTGTGGGAAGATATTTGCGCAACTCGCGCCGAAGGGCTTTCGGATCAAAGCCGCTCAGATCGGGCGCAAAAGGTCGGTGGAGCTTCTGGGCGATGAACCACAGGTCGTAGAGGTCACGGGGCTCGTGGCGGGCGGCCCACGCCGATTGCTTGTCCGTCCACATCCTCTCCAGGGTAGCCACCTGGCTCAGAACCGAAACCGGTGTCACCGGGCTGGTCAGCAGGCGCAAGACGAAATCCCGCTCGCGCTCCCACGTCTCCGGTCGGGTTGACACCTCTACCTTGATGGAAAAAGCGTAAGACAGATAGGGCTCAGCCGCTTTGTAGAGAGCAAAAAGCGTGAACTGCTTGGACAGCGCTTCTACCAGGGTTACCTGCGGTAACGACTTGGCAACCGTCTCAGCCGCGTGGACGAAAGCCTCTCGGGCCACGGGGGTAAGGAGTGAGAAATCGAGGTCATCTGAGAAGCGCGGTGAGTCGTAGGCCAGGCGTAACGCTGTGCCGCCTTTGAACACCAGCGCGCTGCCCAAAGGGGTTTCCATTAAGCTGCGCAGAATGAGCAATTCGTACTCTTCCCGAACGACATGCTCGATGGCGATCTTCAGTTGGCGAGAGAGGTTCTCGGCGAGTCGTTGATCCAATTCGTTCCTCGTTTCTAAACACAATTGTTAAGTTTTGCCGAATGATACCATGTACCCGACAAGCTGTCAAGCGTTGGAACGTTCAAACGTTCGAACGTTCAAACGGAGAATGCCCATGCGCTGTCCAACCCTGACTGAACTCCCGCCCCCGCCGCCGGGCCGCGCCGGCTGGCCGTGGACGGAGGGTGCGCAACGGGAGGCCGTTGGTGACGGCTGACTCAACGCGAGTATTGGCCACGAGGAAGGGAAGCCAGTGGGTCTGGTTCCTGTTGCCCTGGCTGGCTGCGGTTTATGCCGGGGCGATCGTGTTCCTGCCTTTCCCGCACAGTCTGGTCGTGGTCCTGGCTCCCCTCCTGATCGGAGCGATCTGGTACGACCTGCGGCTTGGCATTGTCGCCTGGTTCCTGCTCTCGGCGCTGGGCAACATGTTCGTCGTTGACCTGCCTGGTGTTGTCCCTCTGCGGTCCACCCATCTCATCCTGCTGTTGCTGGCGGCGATTGGGTTCGCTCGCTCGTACCGCCAGGTCCCGGCCGCGCTGGCCCGCTTCCTGAGCACGCCCAAGAACCGCATTCTGCTGATCTTGCTGGCCTGGATCGCGCTTTCGATGGTGATGGGCCGACTGACGGGGGTGACCCAGCAAGGCTGGCGGTATCAGTTCAACGCCTGGTTCTCGGTGGCGCTGGCCATCTTGCTGGCGTTTGTGGTGTCTGAGCACACCGACGCCAGCTTGCTGAAAGCGATCGTCTGGAGCACGGTCATTCTGGGCACGGCGCTGACGCTGGCCGTGCTGATCGCCGGGGCTGTGGATGGGTTGCGGCTGTGGGGCTGGAAGGCGTATTACTATCGCTTCCTGCGCGACACCGGGCTGGTGTATGTCTCGCCGCTGTATGTGGCGCTGGTCTTTTTCGCCGATCAGAAGTGGTGGGGTAAGCTGGTGTTTGCCGCAGCCATCGCCGTTTCATCGGCCCTGGCCATCCTGATGGCGCTGGATGGGTCGCGCAGCAATCTCTTCCCCCTGGTCACCATCGGCTTCCTGCTGCTCTTCAGCCGGCCGCGCCTTCTGCTGGCCTTTGTGCTCCTGGTCGCCGTGCCCGTCGTGGTCCTGAATGCAGCCACGCTGGAGTCGTGGGCCGGCGAGCAGATGGAATACACGGTGAGCGAGGGCGTGGTCATCGGGAAAGGGTCGCGCATCGGCCTGTGGCTGGACGCGCTGGAGACCATTCAGCGCCATCCGGTGTGGGGAACCGGTTCCGATTTCTACCGTCTTCATGCCAACGTGAAGGTCATCGGTACTGATATCTACTACAACCCCGTAGCCAAGTGGTCCACGGATGCCCATAACACCTGGCTACAGGCGGCGGTGGACCACGGCATCCCCGGCGCGGTGTTGCTGGCCGTCTTTTTCGTCTGCCTCTTGAAGGATGCCTGGTCCCTCTATCGCCTGGCGGGTAACGCGCTCTATCGAAAATACGCCTTGCTGTTCCTGGCCGGTTTCTGCACGATCATCTGCACTTCGTTGGTGGGCGAGGCCATGCTGCCGGTGTTTACGGCAACCCTGGGTAGCGAAGAGAGCCAGTTGGCTCGCTATCTGGTCGGTTTCTGGCTGCAATATGGGATTTTCCTGGGCATAGAGGAACACGCTGCAGTGCGCGGTTGATACGGAGTGGACGATGTGATGGCTGCACTACCAAAGATCACTGTAGTGACCCCATCGTATAACCAGGCCCGGTTCCTGGAACAGACGATCCTCTCTGTCCTGAACCAGGGCTACCCCAACCTGGAATATATCATCATGGATGGCGGATCTACCGACGGCAGCGTGGAGATCATTCGCAAGTACAAAGACCGGCTGGCCTACTGGGTGAGCGAACCGGACGATGGGCAGGCGGATGCCATCTATCGGGGATTCGAGCGGTCCACAGGCGAGATTCTCGGCTGGCTGAATTCCGATGACTACTATCTGCCCGGGGCGCTGTGGGCTGTGGGCGAATTCTTTGCGACTCACCCATCTGCCGAGTGGGTTATCGGTCACTCTATCCAGGTAGATGAAAGCGGAAGATTGCTCTGCCAGAGGTGGTGTCCTCGCGTAACGTTCAATAGCCTGCTCTATTGGAAGGTGGGCTTCGAGCAACCCGCCTCTTTTTGGCGCAGAGGTCCATTTTTTGCTGTTGGAGGATTCAGCAGAGAGATGCAGTATTGTTTCGACTATGATCTATTCTTCCGACTTGCGCGACGGAGCCAACCGGGAAGGATCAATGTGTTTCTGGCAGCCACCCGGCTGCATGCCGCCACCAAAACGAACATGCTGAGGGAGGTGAAGAAGTTAGAGGATGAGATGCTCTTTGTCCGATACGGCAAATATAGACATTCTTCTGTCTTTATCAAGATGATGACAAAAAAGTACAAGATATCGGAACGCATCTCTTCTCTTGCACGCCAAGCCTGGATTGTGCTCGAGACGCTACGCGGTGAGCGGAACATGCCAACCGCGAACCAATGGACAGGACGCAGTTCCTCCGGCGCGACCTGGAAGGAGACAGGTGATCGCAATGCTTCAGGCGAATTTCTGTTCTGATGCCCTGCACAGAGCAATAACCTGGTTGATGACTTCGAATATACGGCAACATGATCCTGCCTTGAAAGGGTACGGTGGATTTTACCGCCTATATGACCGTAGGAGGAAGAATTACGATCTCCTTTACTGTGAAATCACGGGCTATGCTATCTCCCTACTGACTCTGCTGCACCGCCGGCATCGCAATTCCCTTTATTTGGAGGCGGCGCAAGCGGCAGGGGACTTTTTGCTTCGTTGTCAGCTTGGAGAACAGGAAGGAGGCCTCGGTGGGGCCTTTCCGTACAGCTACGGTTCGCTGGATAATGGTAGAAACGACGAAATCTATGCTTTTGACACCGCCATGTGCCTCTCCGGTCTGGTTGACCTGTACGCTGAGACGGGGGAAAAAAGATACCTGGAAAGCGCCAGAGCCGCAGGAGAGTGGCTGATTCACCAGGCCCAGAACGAGGATGGTAGTTTCCAGGCCATGTACAACCGTGAGACGAAGACAGGGGGTGGAGGCAAACTGGCCAGGGTATGGTATGGTGATAGAGGATGTTTGCATGCCAAGAATGCCATCGGCTTGATGAAACTATACCGGGCAACGGAGGAAGCCGCCTACCGGAACGCCGGAGAAAAAGTGTGTTGGTGGGTGCTGAAGTTACAGAGGCCTGATGGCGCCTTTCGGGCAAAGGAGAACGAAAAGTATGTCTTTACCCATGCCCATTGCTATGCTACAGAGGGCTTGCTTTACGCTTACTTTGCGACGGGTGTGCCGGAATTTGGAGAAGCAGCCAGGCGGGCCGGGAAGTGGCTTCTGAGCAAACAGACAGGCCGGGGGTTTTTCTATAATCAATACGATTTACCCGTAACTCAAGAGATAACATATTCTGCGCAAATTGGCAACCTTGGTCAACGCCTGAGACATGTGGTGGCCAGGTTGTGGATAAAGGAAATACGAACTGATGCGGTTGCCCAGGCAGCTCGCATCTGGGTTTTGCTTTATCAATTAACTAACGAGGAACGCTTTCTTCGGGCAGCGTATAGAGCGGCGCGTTTCCTGATGGACATGCAGGTGATGGCAGGTGACAGCAATGCCTTGGGGGGAATACCCTTTTGTCAATGGCAATGTCTGTGGCGACGGACGACCTCTCATAATCTGACGGCATGGTCAACCATGTTCGCTCTCCATGCCTGGCTTCTACTAGAGAGTGTGCAGATCGCAGATTTCCTTCAAAACGTGGAAGGGACGTTTTGACTTGGGTGTTCGTCTCCTGGGCTATCTAAAGACGAGATTAACTTCTCCGCCTACTGGGCTTTTCCCCAGTCAGGAGAGAATCGTTCTATCACATCTCAATACGCTGAGTTCTGATGCCGTGCTTCTCGACATTGGCTCAGGTCAAAGACGGCTACGGGAAGGCATGATCAACCTGGACCTCTTTCCCTTACAAAACGTTGATATCGTAGCGGATGCCCACCATCTACCATTCAGGGACAGCTCTGTTGATGGCATCCATTGCGACGCCGTATTGGAACACGTGCAGGATCCATATATCGCCGTTCAGGAAATGTCGCGGGTGCTACGAAGGGGGGGGATGATCATTGCGTGGGTTCCCTTCATTGCGCACTACCACCCGGTTCCTTCAGATTTTCACCGATTTACAGTGAGCGGTACCAGGAACTTGTTTTCGGATTTTCAGGAAATCGAGTTGATTGTGGGGCCAGGGCCCAGTTCAGCGGTTGCAGACATTTTGCGCGACTACCTGATCAATTTGTTGTCGTTTGGTCACAGCAAGATACGCGGTTGGCTTTATGTTCTTTTGGGGTGGCTCTTCTTACCGTGGAAGTATGTGGATGTCGTAGCACGCTGGCAATCTTACCGCGCACAGGCGCATAGTATTGCTGCCGGGTTTCTCTATGTAGGCAGGCGTTGAAAAGCATGCCAAAGTCTGGGAAATCGCATCTGGAGGCGCTCATCCGAGAGCGTTTCGACCAGGTGGGTGATGAATACATTGATAACTGGGCCACTATGCGAGATCCTCGCACAAGCGCCATGCTCTCGTTCCTCGGCGACGTGGGAGGAAAAGCTATTCTGGATGTAGGTTGCGGAAAGGGCAAGTTTGCCTATCTTCTCGCCGAGCATGGGGCTATATCCTACGGCATAGACCTCTCGGACCTTATGATTCGCCAGGCGAAAGATACCAAGCCCGGTCTGCACCTGGCCCAGGCCAGTGCCGCTGCCCTGCCTTTCCCTGCCGAGGTCTTTGATGGCGTCATTTGCTTCGACACACTGGAGCACATCCCTGACACCCGGCAGGCTATCGCTGAGATGACTCGCGTAGTCAGACCCTCAGGAAAGATCCTTATCATTGATGGCTCATGTCCAAATCTAGTGCAGAGTGACCAAAGCCGAGATGAACGCTGGTGTAATTCGCTTGAGGTTGATGCTGAATTCGCACATGGCGACATAGCCGCCAAGGTGTTTCT
>DAOTYG010000171.1:0-34481 GCA_034435155.1 Anaerolineae bacterium
AATCGCGTATCATGGGGTAGTCCCTCCTCGTCAAGAGTAATCACACGACCCCAATGATACAGGATTAAGTGCCTGATGGCAAGCCCCCAGCATTGTGATTTATGACCAGGCCTCAGTTAAGTTGACGCATATGGGGGATAGGGGTGCAGACAGCGCAAAGGAACTGTTGGTTCCACACAAAAACGCCAGCCCACCGGCCGGTGAGACTGGCGTCTGTCAGGTCAACGGGCCCAGTCTGTCACTGGGCCTTGTTTATGGTGCGCAGACACTGGGTGCAGATGTTGATGCGCCGTTTGCGCCCGGCAATAACCAGGGTCTTTTTCTGCACGTTGGGACGCCACATGCGATTGGTGGCCTTCATAGAAAAGGGACGATTGTGCCCGAATTGGGGACTTTTGCCGCAGATCTCGCACTTGCCAGCCATGATACCTCCATATTGCGTAATCCGTATATGCCCTGACATCCGTGCATAACTCCTGTCAGGGAAGGGACAAGGGGGGAAGGCCTTTCTGGGGGTTTTTGCGGCGGCTTCGCCGCCGCAAAAACCCCCACAGGCGTAACTGCCTACCTTGAACCCTCCCGCAGGTTAGAAAGGGGCTGGCAACTGATGCAGCCGGTCATTGGGGCGCGCCTGCGACGTCTGGTCTTGTCATTGCGCCCAAACCTGCGGGAGTACGCACGGTGTCAGATATGCCCTATTGACACAAGTCATATAATAACATAAGTGAACTATTTTGGCAACCGTGAGGTCTGGCATTCGTGCATAACTCCTGTTAGGGAGGGAGGGAACAAGGAGAAGAAAGCCTTTCTGGGGGTTTTTGCGGCGGCGAAGCCGCCGCAAAAACCCCTATGAGGCAGTCTTTCCCCTCCCCGAAGGGACGCGAAGCGGAGGGGCGGTACCCTCGTGCGTTTAATTTACGCCCGGATATCAAGTGAGGTAGATTCGGATGGAAGAAGCACCTCTGGGCAAGATCGAAGTTGCACCCCAGGCTATTGCCACCATTGCCGGTCATGCGGTCATCTCCTGCTATGGTGTGGTGGGTATGGCCGCCACCACCCTCAGGGATGGCCTGGCCGAGCTGTTGCAACACGAAAACCTGAGCCGGGGCGTCAGGGTTCACCTGGTAGATGACCAGATCATTATTGACCTGTACGTGGTCATCGAGTATGGGGTACGCATCTCCGAAGTGGCCCATAACATCATGAGCAGCGTCAAGTACGCTGTGGAACGCGCGCTGGGCTTGCCGGTGGCCCAGGTCAATATCCACGTACAAGGGTTGCGGATCAGCGATGAAAATGGGGGTTGAGACGGCCCGGCCAGCTCTGGACGAACACGAAGGGTGAGGTAAGAGTGAGCGACAAGAGAGCACCGGCCCGGCGGGGGTTGCGAATCTGCAACGGCCAGGGCCTGAAGCGGATGATCATGGCTGGTACAGCCTGGTTGGAGCGCAACGTGCCCCATATCAATGCCTTGAACGTGTTCCCCGTGCCGGACGGTGATACCGGCACGAACATGTTCCTGACCATGCAGGCCGCGCTCAAGGCCATTGCTGATTCGCCGGAGCATTCCGTCTCAGACATTGCTCACAAGGTGGCCCATGGTTCCCTGATGGGGGCCCGGGGCAACTCCGGGGTGATCCTGTCGCAGTTCTTCCGGGGCATCGCCCGCTCTCTGGATGGCAAGATGTCTTTTACCGCCCCGGACCTGGCCGCCGCGATGGCCGAGGGTTCGGCAACGGCCTATAAGGGCGTGCTCAAGCCGGTGGAAGGCACTATCCTTACTGTCGCCCGTGACGCGGCGCTGGCGGCGCAGGAAGCGGCCACGACCACCCGGGATCTGGTGGTCATGCTGGAGCGAATCGTGGAGGCGGCCCGGGCTTCGGTGGCGCGCACACCCGACCTGTTGCCAGTGCTCAAGAGTGCCGGGGTGGTGGACGCTGGCGGCCAGGGCCTTTATGTCGTCCTGGAGGGTATGTTGCATTATTTACGCGGCGAGACTATCGAGGAGGTGTCTACTACCCTGGCTCAGACCGTGGATTTGCAGCCTCTGGCCGGGGGTTATGGCTATGACACCCAGTTTATCATCCAGGGACGGGACCTCAACGTGGAGGCGATCCGGGCCCACATTGCCAGCCTGGGTGATTCCGTCCTGGTGGTGGGGGATAGTGGCCTGATCAAAGTTCACGTTCATACCCCCACTCCTGGGGCTGTCCTGGACTATGGTATCCGCATGGGCAATGTCAGCAAGGTTATCATCGAGAACCTCCAGGAACAATACCAGGAGTTCATGGCCCAGCAGCCTGTGCCCACCACGACCGAGGAGATCACCGACATTGCGACCGTGGCCGTGGTAGCCGGCCGGGGCCTCACCGAGGTCTTTCGCACCCTGGGGGTCAGTGCTGTCGTTCCTGGCGGCCAGACCATGAACCCTTCCACCGAGGAGATGCTCCAGGTGGTGAACCAACTGACCAAAGACCAGGTGATCATCCTGCCTAATAACAAGAACATTATCCTGGTTGCCCGGCAAGTGCAGGAGTTGAGCCATAAACAGGTGCGGGTTGTGCCCACCAGGACTATCCCGCAAGGGATCTCGGCCTTGCTGGCCTTCAAGTATGATGCCGATCTGGACAGCAATGTCGCGGCCATGGAGAAAGCCCTGGACCTGGTGCAGACTGCTGAGGTGACCCGGGCCGTGCGCTCGGTGGAGATCAACGGCCTGGCCGTCGAGGAGGGGCAGATCATCGGCCTGCTGAATGGGCAGTTGGTGACGGCCGGTTCAGATCAGGAGGAGATCGTGCTGGACCTGCTGGCACGCATGGAGGCCGACCAGGCCGAGATCATCACCGTGTATTATGGCGAGGCCGTAACTCCACCCCAGGCCAGACGCCTGGCCACGTTGATTCAGGAGCATTACCCGGCCCAGGAGGTGGAGCTCCTGGACGGGGGTCAACCACATTACTGCTATATCATCTCAGCCGAATAGGAGCATTAACGATGCCACGTCGCAAGGTCAGCATCGTCACCGACAGCACGGCGGAGATCCCGCTGGAACGCGCTCAAGAATTGGAGCTGACCATTGTCCCGCTCAACATCCATTTGGGGACCGAAGTGTTCCAGGAACAGGTGGACTTGAAGACTGAAGACTTTTTCCGGTGGTTGGAAGAGTCGCGCACCTTACCCACGACCTCTGAACCGTCCCCCGGCCTGTTTCATAGCATCTATGAACGGCTGGCGTTGGAGACGCGGGATATACTGTCCATCCACATTTCCGGCGGGCTGAGCAAGACCTGCGCTTCGGCCCGGCAGGCCCGGGACATGATGTTGGGCCGCTGCAACGTGATCGTCATTGACTCGCTGACCACCTCCGCCTGCCTGGGGATGCTGGCGACAGCGGCGGCCCGGGCGGCCTTGCGCGGTGAATCGCTCTACCAGATTGCCAAGATGGTCCGGGGTATGATCACCCAGGTGCATATTCAGTTCTTTGTGGATACGGTGGAATACCTGGGCCGTGAGGGTCGGCTGGGGCTTGATCTGCGGGCCAATTCTCTGGCCGGGGTCAAGCCGTTGTTCAAGATCGAGCAGGGGCGGCTGGAGCTGGTGGAACGGGTGCGCAGTCGGGCCCGGGCTTTGGACAAGCTCTTTGAGTTCGTGGCCGACTTTCCGCAGGTCGAGAAGCTGGTTATCGTGCACCATGCCCCGCCGGCCGAGATCCAACGCCTGGTCTCGCGGATCGTCACCATCGTGCCGCCGGACAGGATCTCGGAGGCCCCCTATGGCCCGGCAGTGGGCACTTATCTGGGGCCGCAGGCCATCGGCATCGCCGTGTATGAAGGAGAGGAGGAATGGTGAACCGGCCGGTGCGGGTCGTGGTGGATAGTACGGCCGACATCCCCTCGGCCCTGTGCGCCGAACTGGGTATCACTGTGGTGCCGGACCTGGTGCACTTTGGAGACCGGACGTATCGGGATGGCGTGGACCTGACGAACGACGAGTTCTTTGCTCTCCTGGCGACCAGCCCGGTCCACCCCACCACCTCGTCGCCGGGCGCGGGGGTCTTTGCAGCCGCCTATCAGGAGCTGGTTCAGGCCGGGGCCGACGTGGTCTCTATCCACCCGGAGGCTGGCTTCAGCGGCATCTATAGCGTGGCGGCTCTGGCAGCGCGGGAGATCACCGCTGGCCGGGTGGTGGTCATAGATTCTCATCAGGTTACCATGGGCACGGGCTGGCTGGCCATCCTGGCGGCACGGGCGAGCCGGGCTGGTGCAACTCTGGAAGAAGTCGTGGCCCTGGTAGAACAGACCCGCGAGCGGGTCTACCTCATCGCCGTGTTGGATACCCTGATGCCGCTCCAAAAAAGCGGCCGGTTGGGCCGTCTGAGTAGCCTGATCGGGACGGCGCTGGAGATCAAACCCCTCTTTGCTGTCCACCAGGGGCAGCCCGAAGTCCTGGAGCGGCCCCGGACCCGGCGCAAGGCCCGGCAGCGGTTGGTGGAGCGGGTCCGCGCCCTGGCCCCTTTTCAAGAGTTGGCCGTGTTGCATACTGCCGCCTGGGATGAAGCCCGGGACCTGGCCGCTGAGTTGGCCGCGGCGGTCCTTCTGCCTCGTGACCGTATCCTGGTGGCCCAGGCCGGGGCCGCCATGGGCACCCATGTGGGCCGGCGGGCACTGGCCGCCTGCGGCGTGGTGGCCCATATCTCTCTCTGAGGGAGCAGACCATCTTATGACCAATCAGCATCCACGCATCGGTGTGGTCACCGATAGCAACGCCGATGTACCGCCGGACCTGCGCGACCGTTACGGCATCGTGGTCGCCCCCCTCATTGTCCACTTTGGGCAGGAACAATACCGGGATGGGATTGACATTACGGCCCGGGAGTTCTTTGCCCGCCTGCGGGCCGGGGATGTGCTCCCCACCACCTCCCAGGTCTCCACCAGCGGGTGGACTGCGGCCTATCTGCAAGCCATCGAACAGGCCCGGGCGGCCGGCACGGAGTTGACCGGCCTGATCGTGGTCACCATCGCCAGCAGTCTCAGTGGCACCTACAGTGCGGCGTGCGCTGCGGCCGCGGCCATGGACATCCCGGTGGAGGTCATTGACTCCCAGCAGATCTCACTGGCCAGCGGCTGGCTGGTCATAGCTGCCGCCCAGGCAGCCCAGGAGGGGTGCTCCCTGCCCGAGATCGCGGCCCGGCTCCGCGCCATGGTGCCGCGTATTCGCCTGTGGGGGATGCTGGATAGCCTGGATCACGTGCAACGAGGTGGGCGGATCGGCAAGGGGGCGGCCTTGCTGGGTACTTTGTTGAACGTCAAACCAATGCTCCAAATCCTGGAAGGTGAGGTCTTGCCCCTCGGCCGGGTGCGCACACGCCAACGCGCCTTGCAAACCCTGGTGGAGATGCTGGTCGCCGAGATGCCGGTGGAAGCCGTCGCTGTCATCCACAGCGATCTCCCGGCCGCCGCGGAGGAACTGGCCGACCGGGTGGCCCAGGTATGGCCCCGGGAGCGTCTGCTCATGGCCGAGATTGGCCCGGTGCTGGGAGCACACCTGGGGCCGGGGGCTATCGGCCTGTCCTGTGTCAAGTCCCATGCCCAGACAAACCCAATCGCCGTTTGAAAAGTTGACCAAAATCCTGACCCTGGAGGCCGGGCAGGATTACCGGGGCCGGTCGGTTATGGGGGGCCTGGATCGTTTCCTGGACCGGTGGGCCAACGAGGTCCAGGAAGCCGGGGCGGACCCGGAGACGGTCGCCGTGGCCCGGCGGTGGGCGGAACGCTTCGCCAAGTATAATGAGCTATCGTCGGCGGAGCGGCAGGCCGTGGTGACCGAGGCCCTGGCCTGGCTCCAGGCCCGCCAGGCGGTTGCTCCCGTGCCGTCGGCTCCCCCGCGCGTCGCACCAGTCCTGGGGCCGGATGCGCCGGTGACGGTGATCCAGGGCGTGAGCAAGACCATGGAGAGAAACCTGGCCCGGCTGGGTATCACCACGGTGCGCGACTTGCTCTACCATTTCCCCCGCCGCTACGACGACTATAGCCAGCTCAAGACGATCAATCAGTTGGTCCCGGGCGAGGAAGTGACCATTGTGGGCACGGTCTGGGAGGTGAATAATCGCCGCTCCCGGGGTGGCATTCCCATCACCACCGTCACCATCTCGGATGGGACCAGTATGCTTCAGGCCACCTGGTTCAACCAGCCCTACCTGGCGCGGCAGATCCAACGCGCCCGCCAGATCGTCCTCAGTGGTAAGGTGGACCTCTACCTGGGGCGATTGACCCTTCAGGCCCCGGTCTGGGAACCGTTGGACAAGGACCTGATCCATACCGCCCGTATTGTGCCGATCCACCCGCTGACGGAGGGGTTGACCGCACGCTGGCTACGGCGGATCATCAAACGCGCCCTGGACCGCTGGGCCGGGGCCTTGCCTGACTATCTCCCGGCGTATCTGCGCCACCGTCAACGGTTGATGGACCTGCCCGTGGCCCTGAGCCAGATGCACTTCCCGGACGATTGGGACCGGCTGGCGCAGGCCCGACGCCGGCTGGCCTTTGACGAGTTCTTCCTCATCCAGTTGGGCGTGCTGCAACGACGCCAGGCCATGCGGGAGTTGCCAGCCCCGGCTCTGCGGGTGGACGAATCTTTGGTGGATGGCTTTCTCCGTTCGTTACCCTTTGGCCTCACCACGGCCCAACAGCGGGCCTTGACCGAGATCTTGCAGGACCTGGCCCAGACCCGCCCCATGCGCCGGCTGTTACAAGGTGATGTGGGGTCCGGCAAGACCGTGGTAGCCTTGACGGCGGCCCTGGTAGCGGTAGATAACGGGATGCAGGCCGCCATCATGGCCCCCACCGAGGTCCTGGCCGAGCAGCATTACCACACCGTGCGGACCCTGTTGGGAGAGACGCCGGTTCGGGTGGCCTTGCTCACCGGCCGGCTCGGGACCGCTGAACGGGCCAGGGTACGCCAGGCTATCGCCCAGGGCCAGGTGGATATCGCCATCGGCACCCATGCTCTCATCCAGGAAGGTGTGGCCTTTCCGCACCTGGCCCTGGCCGTGGTGGACGAGCAGCATCGCTTTGGCGTGTTGCAACGCATTGCCCTCAAGGATCGCGGCGGCCTGAATCCCCACGTGCTGGTGATGAGCGCCACACCTATCCCCCGTACCCTGGCCCTCACCATCTATGGCGACCTGGACCTGTCGGTCCTGGATGAGATGCCGGCCGGGCGGCAGCCGGTGGATACCCGCTACCTGACGCCCCGGCAGCGCGAACGAGCCTATGGCTTTATCCGGGGCCAGGTGGAAAAGGGCCATCAGGCCTTCATCATCTGTCCCCTGGTGGAAGAATCCGAAAAGACCGAGGCCAAAGCAGCCGTAGAGGAGTACGAACGCCTGCACAAGGAGGTCTTCCCGGACCTGCGCCTGGGGTTACTGCATGGCCGCATGAAATCGGCGGAGAAAGAAGCGGTGATGGCCGCCTTCCGGGACGGCCAGCTAGACATCCTGGTGAGTACGGCCGTGGTCGAGGTGGGCATTGACGTGCCCAATGCCACGGTGATGTTGGTGGAGGGCGCGGATCGCTTCGGCCTGGCTCAATTGCACCAGTTCCGGGGCCGGGTGGGGCGCGGCCAGGCCCGCTCCTATTGCCTGCTGCTGGCCGATGACCCTTCCGAGGAGGCCGAGAAACGGTTGCGCATCGTGGAGCAGACCCATGATGGGTTCGTGTTGGCGGAGGAGGACCTGCGGCTGCGCGGCCCCGGCGAGTTCTTTGGCACCCGACAGAGCGGCCTGCCGGTGCAAAGCTTGCGTGTGGCCCGGCTGAGCGACGTGGCCTTGTTGGAAACGGCCCGCGAAGAGGCCGTGCGCCTCTTTGAGCGGGACCCGGCCCTGGAGCAGGCCGATCATCGCCTCCTGGCAGAAAAACTGGCGGAGTTCTGGGGCACGCGCCTGGCAGAGACGGAATTGACCACGGAGACGATCTAGGTGGACCATCCGTGGTAATTGCCTGCCCGCGCTCGCTGGGGGTCTGCGACCCCCAGCCACGCTCGCTGGGGGTCTGTGACCCCCAGCAGCAGCCGCCAGGTCACAGACCTGGCGGGAGCGCGGGTAGCCGCCAAGTCACAGACCTGGCGGGAGCGCGGGTAGCCGCCAGGTCACAGACCTGGCGGGAGCGCGGCCATCACGCTCGCTGGGGGTCTGCGACGCTCGCTGGGGGTCTGTGACCCCCAGCAGCCGGCTCTGACGTGGTTCAAATGATCCAGCTTGAGGGATTAACCAAAAAGTTCCCCCGGCCGGCCGATGAGGATTTCACGGCCGTGGCTGACCTGACTTTCCAGGTCGCCCCGGGCGAGATCCTGGCCCTGCTCGGCCCCAACGGGGCCGGCAAGACCACCACGGTACGGATGCTGGCTGCCGTCCTCCGACCCACGGCCGGCCGGGCCTGGGTGGATGGCCTGGATGTGGTGGCCGATGCCCAACAGGTGCGCCAGCGCGTCGGCCTGCTCACCGAGTTCCCCGGTCTCTATGACCGCATGACTCCGCTATCCTATCTGGACTACTTTGGCGAGCTGCAAGGCGTGCCCCGGCGCGAACGCCAGGCCCGGGCCCACGAGTTACTCCAGCGCTTCGACCTGTGGCCCATGCGCAGCCAACCCCTGGGCACTTTTTCCAAAGGGATGCGCCAGAAGGTGGCTCTATGCCGGGCCCTCATCCACCAGCCCCGCGTGCTCTACCTGGACGAGCCGACCAGTGCGCTGGACCCCGGCGCGGCCAAGGGCGTCCGCGACTATATCCGCGAGCTGAGCCGGCAGGGTTGCGCCGTGATCGTCTGCACTCACAACCTGGCCGAGGCCGAGTTGCTGGCCCACCGCATCGCCATCATCAGCCGGGGCCACATCGTGGCCCTGGGCACCCTGGCCGCTTTGCGCCGGGAATTGGTGGGCGCGGCCACGTATGAATTGCGCCTGACCGACGCAGCTCGGTTTCGGGCGCACCTGGACGGCCTGGTGCGTGTTCGGGCCTGGGGCGACGATTGGGTGCGCTATCAGGTGGAAGATCCAGCCCAGAGCAACCCGCTTCTCTTGCGCCGGCTCGTGGCCGCCGAGGCCGACGTGATCGCCTTGAGCGAGGTGCCGGATAGCCTGGAGGACGTCTACCTGCGCCTGGTGGCGGCCGGGGAGGCAGACCATGCAGGCTAGGTTGGTCTGGGCCCTGGTCCGCCGGGAAGTGCGCGATGCGCTGACCGACTGGCGCATCAGTACGCCGATGGTCTCGCTATCCCTGCTCCTGCCGACTCTGATGCTGATCAGCCTCAAGTTGGGAGGTCCCATCCTATCTGATCTGGCGCAGCGAGACGTGGCCTTTGCCCTCATCCCCTTTGGCACGCTGATGGCTGGCTTTTTCCCCAGTTCGTTTTCCCTCATCGTGGCCCTGGAGAGCTTTGTGGGCGAGAAGGAACGCAACACCATTGAGGCCTTGCTGGTCATGCCCATCTCGGACGAGGCCCTGTATCTGGGCAAGTTCCTGGCCTCGGTCATCCCGCCCCTGCTTCTCAGCTATGGGGCCACGCTACTCTTTGCCTGGGGATCAGAGTGGTGGTTGGGGTTCCGCCTGGCCCCGATCCTGGTGCTGCTGATGCTGGCGTTGAGCACCCTGGTGGCCCTGGTGATGGTGGCCGGGGCGGTGGTGGTCTCGTCCCATACCGCCAGCGTGCGGGCGGCCAACCTGCTGGCCAGCTTTATCATCCTGCCCATGAGTCTGGTGGTGACGGCCGAGAGCCTGCTCATCGTCAACACCCGCCTGGACGTGTTGCCGTGGATCGGGGCGGAGCTATTGGTAGTGGCGATCATCCTGCTGCGGATGGGACTGCGGGTCTTTCGGCGTGAGGAACTGTTGTCCCGGGGCCAGACCGGCCTGGACCTGCGCCTGACCCTGCGCAGCCTGGGCCGCCTGCTGCGGGCCTTGCCGGCCGACGTGGCCGCCGGTGTCGCCGCGCCGCCGCCGCGCCTGACGGTGGGCCGCCTGCTGCGCCGGGACCTGCCGCAGATCGTGCAGCTCAACCGGGCGCCGTTGCTCCTGACGCTCGCCACGATGCTGGCCGGTGCGGCCATCGGCTACGCCGGCGCGATGCAATTCCCATTGAACCTGTCTCCCCAGCAGGTGCAGGTTGCCGTCGGGCCGGGGGGCCTGGACTATCTGGCGAGCACGCTGAATCCCCTGCCGTTCTTCCTGCACAACCTGCGCAGCCTGGCCCTGTATGTGCTCCTGGCCCTGTTCTCGTTTGGCGCGGCTCCCCTGCTCTTCCTGGGCGGCACCATGATCCTGGTGGGCTTTGTGGTGGGACAGGCGGCGCACCTGGGCTACGACCCTCTGGCCTTCCTGATGGTGGCGATCCTGCCCCACGGCATGTTCGAACTGACGGCGGCGCTGCTGACGGCGGCCCTGAGCGTGAAATTGGGGCTGAGCGTGATGAACCCGCCGCCGGGCCTGTCCATCGGACAGACGGTGCTGGCGGGTCTGGCGAATCTGCTCAAGGTGGCCTGGCTGGTGGTGCTCCTGCTGTTGCTGGCGGCGACCGTCGAGGCCTGGGTCACGCCCGCCCTGGTGCTCTGGTTCTACGGCCTTTGACGACTGGCTCATTTGTAACTGCTCAGTCTCAGTAGATGGAAAAAGTTGCTCAAAGCGGGTCTGCGACCCGCCGCTTCGCGCTCGGCGGTCAGTGCGAAGCCTCAGGCCTGGGCCTGGCAGACCGCCGAGGAGCACAAAATACCCCGGTAGGCTCGTGCGGGGTTTGTAACCCCGGCGCGGCGGCTGGTTGGCACTCCCTACGGCTTGCCACCCAGTCCGGCCTCCGGCCCCATGGCAGGCAGGCCGGACTGGGTGGGCCGGGTGGGGCAGGCGAAGGCAGTGCCTTCGCTTACCCGTGGTCGCCGCCGCGAGCAGGGGAGTTCATGAAGATTGGGGAGGTGTGGGATGATAAAGACGGCTGGTGAACGACCGCGCACGGTATTGGTGCTGGCCGGGGGCGGCTTGCGCGGTGCCGCGCACGTGGGGATCATGGAGGTCCTGGAGGAGGTGGGGTTACTCCAACACGTGGATGCCGTGGTGGGGACCAGCGCCGGGAGTGTGGCCGGAGCCATGTTCGCCGCCGGTCTCCGCCCCTCGGAGATCCGGCAGGTTCTGTTGGGTATCCCACCCATCGTTAATGACCTCATTGATTTTAACTACGACCAGTTCAAGGCCGCCGCCTGTCAGCGGAATGCTGCCCAGATCAAGGGCCTGCTGGCCGGCGATGCCTTTACCCGCTGGCTGGATGGACAACTCAAGCACGTACATCACTTTCGCGATTTCGCCACCCTGCCCCCGGAGGTGCAGGCCCAATGCCGCGAGTTATTCATCTTTACGGTGAACGTGGAGGACGGCCAGAGCACAGTGTTTTGCGACCCGGGCGCGCTAGGTGGTTCCTGGCCGGAGACGGGGATGTATGCCGGGTATCGCTGTTGCGGCGAGGTCTCTATCGCCGGGGCGGTCCGGTGCAGCAGCAGCGTGCCCGGGGCCCTCACGCCGTACCCGTGCCCGGCCGGCCTGCCGGATACCTGCCCCCGCCTCAAGTCACACCCCCATGAACAGGGCCGACCACAGCACTATGTGGACGGGGCCGTGCGCGAGGATTGCCCCTTGCGCGTCGGCCTCCAGGTGACCGGGGCGGACCGGGTCATCGCCATCGCCTTGGGCTATGCCGGGGAGCGGGTAGATACGGTAGTGGACAAGGGCCTCGTCGAGGTGCTGGGCCAGACCCTTTCCATCATGGGCAAGAGCCAGCTTGATGCGGATATAGCCCGCACCCGCCACGAGATCGCGGCCGGCACGCGCCGCCTCTCCGGCTATGTGCTCAATCCGCGCATCTTTGATGTGGACCTCTTTGCGGCCGAGCGCATGGAAGAGGTACTGGCCCGGGGCCGGGCAGCCGGCAAATGGTTCCTGGAGGCAGTGGAACGGAACCGTCTGGAGAAAGGCGAACCCAGCATCTGGGCCGAGCCTGGCCGGCGCATAGATGTCGAATCGTTCTTTGGCTTTAATCGCCTGGAGGGCATCTATGTGTATGATGAGCCGGTCGGCATGAGAGCGATCCGCGCGGCGGCCCGTCAATTCGAGATCGCCCTGGAAAAGACAGCCCAGGCTGCCCAGGTACAGGCCCAGACCACCATGCAGGACGAGTTCCTCAAGCCCATCAAGGGCTACCTGAAAAAGCTGGGCTGGATCGGGGTGGCGGCATTCTTGCTGGGGGGACTGTTATCGGCGGCCCTGGCCTTCCTGGTGCCCGGACCCTGCCTGGCGGTCTTGTTGCTGCCAGCCGGCGGGCTATTATGCGCCCTGCTGGTCCTGTTCGCCTATCTGTATCGTGAGCAGCGGCGGGTGTGCGGCTCTTTCAAGAGATAGTTCACCCGGCATGGCCCCCTGATCGCGAATTCGTGCGAGTAGAGGCAGGGCCTGTCCCGGCCCAGGGCGACCGCCAGGGTCGCCTGCGTGAGGCCGTTATTTCCGAAGAAGCTCATGACCGAACTGCCCCGTCTCCTGATCATAGACGACGACCCGGGCGTGTTGATCCTGCTCACGCGCCTGCTGGGCGATAGCTATGCCATCACCACCTGCCCGGACGGCCGCCAGGCCCTGGGCCTGCTCCGTGAGCGCCCCTTTGACCTGGTGGTGACCGACCTGCGTCTGCCGGACGTGACCGGGCTGGACATCCTGAACGCGGCCCGGGCCTTGCCGGACGCGCCGGCCGTGATCATCGTCACCGGCTACGCCACCCTGGATACGGCCATCCAGGCCACCAACGACGGCGCCAGCGCCTATCTGCCCAAGCCCATTAACCTGGAACACTTCCGGGGCACCGTGAGCCGGATCCTGGAACGGCGGCAACTGGAACGCGCGCTGCAAGAGTCAGAGCACCGCTATCGCCATCTGTACCAGCAGGCTCAGCAGCGCGTGCAGGAACTGCAACTGCTCTTTGAGGCCAGCCAGCTCCTGAACCAACCCTTTGACGCCTCAGCCATCAACCAGCAAATCGGGCATATCCTGGGCCGCCTGTTCAGCCGCCCAGACCAGCAGGCCAACCTGGTGCTGTTCGAGGACGAGGCGGATGCGCTGACCTATGCCGGGTCCCTGCCAGAGACGACCGGGATACCCTGGCTCTATCTGGCGACCCCTTGCCCGGCCGATTGCCCGGTCCGCCAGGGACATCCGCTGCTCAGGGACACCCCCCCGCCCGCCGTTTGCCCTCTCTACGACCCGGCCAGGCCGGCCCGGCTCTGCGTGCCGGTCCAGATCGGCGAACGTATCATCGGCGTGCTGCACGGTCAGGCTGCCACGAGCTTTGCCGAAGGGGACGAGCGGCTGCTGGCCACCCTGGCCGGTCAGGTGGCGGCGGCGTTAGAGGGCCTGGGCACGGTCCGGCAACGAGAACGGCTGGCCGTGCTGGAGGAACGGGACCGCATGGCCCGCGCTTTGCACGACGGCCTGGCCCAACGCTTCAGCTACCTGGGCCTGGCGGTGGATGGACTGGTCAACCTGTTGGAGGATGGGCGGCTGGACGAGGCCCGGCAGGATTTGCTACACCTGCGCCAGGCGGTGGACGAGGGCCAGCAAGAGATCCGGCAGGCTATCGCCAGCCTTCGTCACCCCTCGCGCGCCGACGCCGGCTCCCTGAGTGCGGAACTGGCCGCCCTGGTGCGCCACTGGGGCCGCGAACACCAGATCGCCGCCCGATTCCGCTGTAACACCCCCAGCAGCTTGCGGTTATCGCCGGTCCAGGCTGAGCATCTCCGGGGCATCGTGCAGGAGGCCCTGCACAACGTCGCCAAACACGCCCAGGCCCGGCAGGTGGAGGTGACCATCACCAGCCGGGGCGCCGAGAACGTGTTGACCATCCGCGATGACGGGGTGGGGTTTGACCCCCGGCTCCACCTCGGCTCTCCCCCCAGTGTGGGGGGGGAAGGCCGGGAAGGGGAGCACCTGGGCCTGATCATCCTGGAGGAACGGGCTGCCCTCCTCGGCGGCCACCTGACGGTGGACAGCGCGCCCGGCCGGGGCACGCGCATCATCGTGACCTGGCCAGCGCAGACGGATCGCCAGCGAAGTGGGTGACGACTCGTGGCGTCAGGCTTTAGCTGGGTCAGCAAGGAGAAGAATGGTGACCAGGAAACGCCTGTTGGTGGCAGACGATCACGTGCTATTTCGTGAGGGCCTGGTGCGGCTGTTGAGCGACCAGCCAGACCTGGAAGTCGTCGCCGAAGCGGCCAGCGGCACCGAGGCCATCGCCCTGGCTCGTCGGACCCAGCCAGACTTGATCCTGCTGGACATTGACATGCCCGAATGCGATGGCCTGGTGGCCCTGCGGTTCATCCGCCGCTATCTGCCCACGACCCCCATCGTCATGTTGACCGTCTATGACGACGACGAGAAGTTATTCGCTGCGGTGCGCAGCGGCGCGCAGGGCTATCTGCTCAAGAGCATCCGGGCCGCCGAGCTGGTGGCCGCGATCCGACGCGCTCTGGCTGGCGAAGCGGCCCTCTCGCCCGGCCTGGCCCAACGCATCCTCAACGAGTTCATTCGCTTCTCCCACGAACGCCTGTTGGATGAGCGTCGTCCTGGTCTGACCCCGCGCGAGCGTGAGGTGCTGGAACTGTTGGCCGATAACGCCGATAATGCCCAGATCGCCCAAACCCTGGGGATCAGCGCCAATACGGTCAAACGACACGTGGCCAATATCCTGCACAAATTGCAATTGCGCAGCCGGGCCGAGGTGATCGCCTACGCCCGCCGTGTAGATTTACCTGACCTGGAATAGATACCTGAACCCTCCCGCAGGTTAGAACACACTAAAGGAATAGAGGCTTTAGCCGGTCGCGGCCAAGATATGGTCCGCCTGAAGGCTCGACTCCAGAATTGTTCGTAATTACCTACCCGCTGTCATTGCGAGGCGGCGGTAGCCGCCGAAGCAATCTCCCTACAGGCGTGGAGATCGCTTCGCCCATAAGGTGCCAGGCACTTTTGAAGTACCTGGCGCCTGGACCTGCATCTTGCCCTCCAACCTGCGGGGGGAGGGTAGGCAGTTACAATTGTTCAAAGGCCAAGATGAATGTGACATCACAAGGTTTCATCACCCAGGCCGTGATCAACCTGATCGTCAACCGCACTTTCCAGGTCCACCTTCCTCTGGCATGACCACCAGGCTTCTCATCATCGGCCTGGACGGGGCCACCTTTGACCTCATCGAGCCGTGGGCCGATGACCTGCCACACCTGGCCCGGCTCATGCGGGACGGGGCCTGGGGCCGGCTGCGCTCTACCATCCCCCCCACCACCTTCCCGGCCTGGACCAGCTTCATGACCGGCGTCAACCCCGGCCAGCACGGCGTCTTTGACTTTACCCGTCGCCTGCCCGGCACGTATCGCGTCGAGTTCGTCAATGCCACCCACCGTCGGGCGCCCACCCTCTGGCGCATCATCTCCGACGCCGGGTTACGTGTGGGAGTGATGGGCGTGCCGGCCACTTATCCCCCAGAGCACCTCAACGGCTTCCAGATCAGCGGCTTTGACGCGCCGGTGGCGGTGGGGATTGACCGCTCGTTCGTCCACCCGCCGGAGCTGTACGACGAGATCCGCCGCGCAGTGGGTGAGTATCGCATCACCGACTTTCAGGAGGTGCATATCGGCCCTGGCTGGCACGAGCGGGCCTACCACAGCCTGCTGGAGGTCCTGACCGTCAGGCAGGCCATCGCCGCGTATCTGCTGCATCGGGGGCCGTGGGACTGCTTCATGGTCCTCTTTGGCGAGGCCGACACGGTGAGCCATCACTTCTGGCTCTACCACGACCCGGCCTCGCCGCGTTTTGACCCGGCCGGGGCCCGGGATTTTGGCGACGCGATTCGCACGGTCTATCGTCGGCTGGATGAGGCCGTGGGCGCGTTGCTGACCCTGGCCCCAGACGCCGGGGTGGTCATCGCCTCCGACCATGGATTCGGCGGGGCCGGGGGCAAAGCGGTGTACATCAACCGCCGTCTGGCCGAATGCGGGTTGTTGCGCTTTCGGCCCCGGGGACTGGTGGACCGGGGAACGAACGCGGCCAAAAGTCTGGCCTTGCGGCTGCCGGCCGGCGCGCAGGAACGACTGTTCCGGTGGGCCGGGCCATGGACCGGGGCACTGGAATCGCATAGCCGCTTCGCCGGTCTGGACTGGGCCGGGACGCTGGCCTTTTCCGAGGAGCAGAATACCCTGCCGGGCGTCTGGCTCAATGTGCAGGGCCGCGAGCCAGCAGGTGTGGTTGCCCCCGGCGAATACGAAACAGTCCGTGAGGCTGTCATCGCGGCCCTGTGTACCTGGCGCGATCCGGTCACCAGCCAGGCGGTGGTGGCCCGGGCCTGGCGACGCGAGGAGCTCTACCAGGGACCATACGTGGACGAGGCTCCAGACATCGTGCTCGAGTTTGCCCTGGATGAGGGCTATTCCTACACGGTGCAGAGCAGCGGCGGGCAACCCGGGCCGGCCGGGCGAGTATTGGAGCGCCATGAGCACGTGGGGGCCAAAGGGCCGGGCATGAACGGCACGCATCGGCCGGAGGGAGTGTTGCTGCTGGCCGGGCCGGGCATCCGCCCCGGCATCCGCCTGCACGGTGCGCGCATCGTGGATGTGGCCCCCACCGTCCTGCACCTCCTGGGCCAGCCCGTGCCAGCGTACATGGACGGACGGGTGCTGAGAGAGGCCCTCACGGCGGGAGAGTCCCCCAGCGAACGGGGCCGCCCGGCACCGGCTGACGGCAGCGCGGGTGCGCCCACCCCCTATACCCCGGCCGAAGAAGCTACCGTGGCTGCCCGGTTGCGCGCGTTGGGCTACCTGGAGTCCTGGTGAACCGCACCGTTCCCCCGCCCGACCACCGCTGTTTTCGGGTGGCGATGGTGACGGCCAGCCCCTTTCCCACCCTGGGCGGGTCGCAAGTGCTCACCCGCCAACTGGCCGAGGCGCTGGCCGGGCGCGGCCACACGGTGCACCTGGTGGCCTATCACCTGGCAGGTGCCGCGCCCCCGGTGGCCTTGCCGGTCCACCGCATTCCCTCAGTGCCGGGCTACGCCAAGTTGGGGGCCGGGCCGGCGTGGGTCAAGCCCCTGCTTGACCTGCTGCTGACCGGGCGACTGCTCCAGGTGGTACGCCGCGAAGGCATTCAGATCATCCATGCCCACAACGTGGAGGCGCTGGCCTGTGGGTTGCTGGTGCGCACCTGGACCGGCGTCCCGGTGGTCTATCACAGCCACAACGTTTTTGAGCAAGAGTTGCCGACCTACTTTCGGGGCCGGTTGCTGCATGGGCTGGCACGCTGGGCCGGGCGGGCCACGGACGCCGCCCTCCCGCGCCAGGCCGATGCCGTCATCGTGCTCACGGCCTTCGCCGCCGAGACCCTGCGGGCGCGGGGCGTGCCTCTGGACCGGCTCCACCTCATTCCCCCCGGCATCGCCTGCCCGCCGGCAATGCCCTCCCCCCGGTCTGGTGCGCAGGTGGTCTATGCCGGCAATCTGGACCGATACCAGGACCTGGGGCTATTGCTGAGGGCCTGGTCCCGCGTGCGGGCGGCCCGGCCGGATGCGACATTGACAGTGATCAGCGCGTCGGCCCCGGCACGTTGGGCGCAATGGTTGACCACGGTAGGATCGGTAGAGGGTGTGCAGTTCGTGCCGGGCCGCGATTTCGCCCGTGTCTGGGCCACTATCAACGCGGCTGAGGTGGCCGTCTGCCCGCGCACCTCGCGGGACGGGTTCCCCATCAAGCTGCTGAACTATATGGCGGCTGGCCGGCCCATCGTTGTCTCGGCTGGCTCCGCCCACGGCCTGACGCACGGGGAAACGGCCTTCGTGGTCCCAGATGGCGACGAGGGGGGCCTGGCGGCCGGCATCCTGGCCCTGCTGGACGACCCGGCGCTGGCCCGGCGCCTGGGTGATGCGGCCCGGGAACTGGCCCGCACTTATCACGACTGGGCGGTCATCGTGCCCCGGATAGAAGCCATCTATCGGGCTATCAAGTAGCGACGTAAATACCTGCCACGAAAGAACCCCCACGCTCGCTGGGGTCTACCTGCCCACGCTGGCTGGTGGTCTGCGACCGCTACATCAGCGACGACCCCGCTGATGCGCTGCGCGAGTTCCTGACGTTCATACGCCACAAGCTGTTGAGCGCGCCATAGGCTTCCCCCTCCTGCCCCTCCGCCCTCACATCTTGCGGATCATCGCCTTGATGATTCCCCTCTCCCCAGTGAAGCTCTCTAATGCCTGGGCGATGACCACGCCAAAGGTGGGCGACTTGCTCGCCATGGCATACCCGGGCACGTCCGACGTGACCAGGTAATCCCCCTCCTGCACCGGCCCGATGACCTTGATGACCTCTGCGCCCATGACGATGGGCTTGCCGTCCTTGTCCGCTACGGCCTGGACGCGGGTGTCATTGGCCTGGCTGCATTTCTCCAACTGACCACCCCGCCACACCAGCACGTCACCCAGCTCAAAGCGGCTGGCGGTTTTGCCCGCGCGTTCGTCGGATGTTTGCAGGTTAGCTTCTACCATAGCCTGGCAGGAGACAGAGCCGTGCACATCCAGGTTAGCCGACGAGCCGCATCCGATGCATACTGTATCCCATGGATTTCCAGCGCCGCCCCATGGCAGGAGATGCAACACACGACTTCCGTCCTGCCGTAAGGCGACATGGCCCCCCATCTACCCCTCCCAGAAAGATGTTATTCAGACCGACATTGAGGTTGCCATTGAGATCCAACTCCGTCATCGGGTTCGTCGTCCTAACACCCACGTTGCCATTCGCCAGGAATGTAGCTATGTGGTTTCCGCTACCATAGTTACCGTTCCAAAAGCGTAATCCCCTCACGCCATCAGAATCGTCTATGGTGATATGAAAATTCTGCGATTCGGTCCCATTGTCGCCCATCTGGATGCCTGGTGCTGCACCACCAACATGCAACTTCGCGATCGGACTTGACGTCCCGATACCAACGCTATTCCCCTGAGTGACAGCCATACCAAGTCCCGTATCAGATTGGACCAGCAACTTATTTCCATCAGAGGCATCATTGAAGATGTGCCACTTGACGGCGCCATTTTCATGAAGGCGTATCCCAGCGTCCTGATTCACATCCAGGGTATCTAATCCCAGTATCCCCCAGTCTCGCTTGACATGAATAGGATACTGTGGACTTGCAGTCCCAATACCAACGTTGCCAATCATCAGATTCAACTTGGCCGTCGTGATGCTCCCATCCGGCACGGTGGACGCCTCCACCGCATACGGCACGCTGCCCAGCCGCTCCCGGGGCGTCATCTCGTTGTCTGTACCCACTTTGACGCCCAGGTAGAGGTCGCCGGTGAGGATGGACGAGTTCAGGGCCGTGACGCTGCCCGGCAGGACGTGGAACAGGCCGTTGCTCACGGACACGTTCTGGGTCTCGGTCCAGACCGCCGTGCCGCCGCTGGCCTGGTGGTAGAGCTTGAACGTCATGCTCCGGGTGCCGTTGATGGGCGTGCCATTGTTGTCGGTCAACTCCCCCTGGTAGCTGATGAGCACCGCCGACGGGGGAGCAGTCAACGGAGCGCCCAGGGGTGACGCGCCCGCGCTGTTGGCAAGCAGGAGCAGCAACCCCACCAGGATCAACGTGCCCAGGTTCGGGACAAACAATCGCGCGATGGTTTTCATGGCCTTGGCCCTCCTTTGAGTGGTCATGTGGTCGTGTGGTCGGATAGTCGAGTGGTCACGATCCGCGCGGTGCGATGAGTTGGTCTGCATGGGAAACCTCCATTCTTTTTGGACACGGATGCCCGCGGAGTTTCGCGGATGGTTTTGAAAATCAGCGTGTATCCGCGTTCTCCTGGTAGTTCTTTGGTAGGGCGGCTTACCATAGCCGCCGCCCAGAGGCAGGTAGGGCCTGTACCCGTCAGGGTGAAACCTGTCCTACTTCTCTATCTCTCGTCTCTATCCCTTGAGCACCAGGGGCAGGTAGAGCTTGTAATTGGAGTCACCCGCGCGGCCGGGACCCCAGAACCCGGAGCGCAGACGGTAATTCGCACTGGAGCGTGTGCTGCCGGACGCGGCCGACTGGCCGGTCGTGGCGTTGAGCGCGTAGCTGGCGGACGTCTTGCGCCCGCCGCCGATAGCAGCCACGCTCCGCACCAGGCGGTAGTTCGCGGACGACGGCGGCGCGGTGATGAACTGCACGTCAATGCTGGCGGTATACGCCGGGGAGACATTGCCGGCCTCGTCCCGGAACTGCGCCTCGACCGTGCGCCGACCCTCGCCGTCCGGCAACCGCCAGGGTATGCGGTCGCGGTACGGCCCCCACTCGCTCCACTCTGCGTCCTCATTGCGGAGTCGCATCTCGGCGACGCCGCTGCCCTCATCTTGCGCGGTGAGGTGCAGCGTGACGTTGGGCGTGCTGGCGTCGGGCTGGCCGGCGTTGATGGCGAGCGCGCCGGTTGGGGCCTGGCCGTCGTACCTCAAGGTGAACAACGTCTGCCAGGGGCCGTGGTTGCGGGCATTGTCCACCGGCTGCACGCGCAGATACCAGGTGGCGGTCTCGTCGGCGGCGCAGATGGGGTCAGCGGGCGCGTAGTCTGGCGTGGCGGTGAAATTGGCGGCGGTGCCGGCCGGGTCCGGCCCCCAGTAGACGTGGTAGCCGGCCACGCCGGAGCCAGTATCCATAGCCGGTTCCCAGGTGAAGCGCGGCTGGCGGGTGGTAGATTGCCATTGGTTGTTGAGGGCGGCGGCGGATTCTGTGGCCGCGGCGAGCAGGGCCGGGGGTGTGGTGTCCGGTGGGCTGGCCGGGGTCGTCGGAACAGCCGGCGCGGCCACAACCGGAGATAGGGCCGGGCTGCTGGTGCTGCCAGATAGCGCGGGGGAGCAGCAACAACAATCTACCGATATATCTGACACGATCCAGCTTCCGGGGCACTTGGTTTCTCCCCCCTTCAACAGGCAACCATTTGACTGTACCGTCCAACCGGAGATCGTTTTGCCTATCCAGGTCTCTGGGGAACCATCCCTGTACAACATAAAATGTGTATGAGTACCTGAGGCGCAACACCCTGGACAGCCCTGGCCACAGGGGTAACAGGCGGTGCAGCCATCGCTGCCGCAACATCCTGGGTGTCCGATTTGTCTGCCCCGACAAGCTTTGACTCCACTCGCTATCTTGTCCTGGTCAGGTGTGTGAAAGTATCCTATCATCCACCCGTTGCCGTGGTCGATCTTGACCATCAGAATACCCGTATTCACCACGGTTCCCGAGGCAGCCGCCACGATCCAGTTGCCAAAGCATCTGCTACTCAGGCAACCGCTTCCTCCGCCGGGAGCGAAATCAAGAGCATTAGTTTCATGCGGTCCCTGGCTGTAAAGCCAGGATTGGCCGTTCGGCCAGGGGAACTGAATGGTGCCAGGATATGGCCCAGCTTGGACACGAATATCGGCTGCTTGCAGCGGGTCGTCTCCGAAGAGAGCCTTATATGTGCGGCGGAACCCTTGCGGCGCGTCAGAAACCAACTCTTGCCACTGTCCCGGCGAGTTGACTTCGGCTAGAGCATAGAACATGGCAAACGTAGCCGCGTTGACTTGATCGGGCGCGGCGCGTTGGGAACCATCGGCGAAGGTGAGCAGGGGGCGCGGCCCCTGCATTTTGCCTAGAAAGTCACGCCAGGCGAAATACCCTTCGTCAAGTCGTCGCGCTAACAGGATCAGTTGAGAGAAAAGCGACCTGCCGTCGCCAGGGGACAATCCATCTTCCAACTCGTCCGCACGCGGTTGAAATCCCAGTACCCAGCTATCTATACTATCCAGAGCAGGGCGGCTTATTAATCCAGACAGGACTTCCATAGCGGTCAGCAGAACCTTTGGATTGATCCCATAGTAGTGGGCGACGAGATTCGTCATCTCGGCTGCATCTTAAAACATCGGCCCCCGATAGCCGGCCAGGACTGGTGATCGATCTGTCAGGAAAGCACGAACGTCAAAATCAAAGAATTCTGGTAACTACCTACCCTCCCGCAGGTTTGGGCGCAATGACTAGACCAGATCACGCCCAGATGACCGGCTGCATCGGTTGCCAGCCCCTTTCTAACCTGCGGGAGGGTTCAGGGTAGGCAGTTACGAATTCTGGACGAAAGGGAAAGTTAACATCATTCAGTAGCCAGGCGTCTTTGTCTGACACAGAGGAGAATGCGCCTGCTGTCCGCATGTTTCTGGGGTCAATTTGCAGCCCCTCCCACGGTGGGGGCATCAGCAGTAATAACAACAATGTTACGCTGATCATTGGTCTGAAGCCTTTCCATATTCCTATTGCCTTACTCATGCTTCACCTCCAAAGACTGTCACGCATCGAAGCCATCGCGTCTGTGGTCGAGCCCGCCGGTGGAGGGTGCGGCGGCGACCGCTTTGTGCCCATGTGCATCTCCCAGTGGAATCCTCCACCCTATTTTAACGCCGTCCGGCCCGTTTTCACGCATGCAGTTTGCGACCCGCTTGTTGCCCGGTTGACGAAACGAGCATCTCCCAGTATACTTGGTACAGCCGTCAGGTGCGACGCACTTGATTCGCGCCAAAATGGTTCACGTGGCGAATTCGACTGCCAGAGGCGCAGGTTTTGGCAACCAAGTGCGTCACACATCCCATGCGAAAGAGGAGCAGACAGATGAACACACCGATTGCCGTGCAAATGACTCCCCAATGGCTGATGATCCCCCGCTCCGTGGTACAGGATTGGCGCGAGATCGAAGTGGTGCGCCAGGAGCAGTGCATTGTCATTCGTCCCAAGTCCTTGCCCACGACCCAGGCGCGCGAGGCAGCGATTGAAGCGCTGCGCCAGGATGGTCTGTTGGCTGAGATGCCCGCAGCGCCGCTAACTCCTCCTGTCACGTTGGCGGAACGTGCTGCGCTGGCGAAAAAGCTCAGCGTGGGCCGCCCCCTATCGGAAATCGTCCGGGAAGAGCGGGAGGCGGGGTGGTGAATTGTTACCTGGACACCAGCGCCCTGCTCAAGCGGTACGTGGACGAACCAGGCAGCGTGTGGCTACGCGCCCAGATCGCGGCAGCGGCATTGTTGGCCTCGTCGCAATTGCTGATCGTCGAAGCGATCAGCGCCTTCAACCGTCGTGTGCGCGAAGGCGACTTGTCCGGGGCCGATTATCAGCGTGTGCGGGACGTATTCCGCGAAGACTGCCGTACCACGTACCAGATCGTACCCCCTACTATGGCCATCGTGGATCTGGCGTGTCAATTGTTGGAGCGATGGCCGCTCCGCGCCTACGACGCTATACACCTGGCAACGGCGCTGACTATTCAGCAATCATTACAGCGACGAAACCTGCCAGCACTTGCATTCATATGCGCAGATGATGACCTGAACGACGCGGCCTCTGCCGAGGGCCTGGTGGTAGAGAATCCCAATCACCACCCATAGTCCATGGTATCCTCTCTCCCTATCCGTTGCTTTCCCGGCGTCCGCGTTCTACCACCCCCTCACCACCACCGGCAGATACACCCGGCAGGGCCGCAGCATCGGCGGGACGCCGGGGTCTTCTGGGGAACCGTGTGGTAGGGGCAAGTATGCGTTCAAGAACTCGTCCCACCGTGTGTCTGCCGCGAAGGGCAATCCGCCGCTCACGTAATCTCCATACCCATAGCTCCCCCTATCGGGCGGGAAGTAGATGCTCAGGCCATGCGCCCGGTCCAGGCCCAGGAACCGGCCGCTGTAGAAGCCGCTCTCGTGCCCTTCCCAGACCAGGAAACCCTCCCCGGCCAAACCGATGGCGTCCAGCACCCCCTGCGCCGCGCTCTGGATCGCCGGGTCCGCCGCCCGCTCCTTGAACAGCCGGGCCAGGTCGCGCAGGTCCACAAACTCGTCGTCGTCATTGATGACCAGGTAGTAGCGCGAGTCCAGCTTCTGCACGTCGTGGCGCACGGCGGCGATGGTGGGGGTGATGGTCGCCGGCGCGCTGACCACCGCCATGTGCAGCAGGCCAGCCAGCCGGTCTGTGGCTGTCACCACGTGATTCACGTAGGCCAGGTCCAGGGCCGCCACCGTGCGCGGATAGCCGGGCAGGGCATGGTAGTACTCCTGCGCCACCTGGCCGGCCAGCGTCCGGGGCGTCGTGTCGTCCCCCACCGCCGCGATATAGCGGTCGTAGGCAAAGATGCACCAGCCCAGGTTCTCCGAGGCCACCAGGTAGTCGGCGTGATCCCGCAGGGGATATGCTATCTCGATCATGCTCATCAGGCAGGAGTCATAGTGCACGACGTCGATCGGGAGGCTATCAGAGATGCCCGTGGTCATGGTTGCAAAGGCCTGGCCCAGTTCGCCCAGGGTCAGGTAATCGTTGTTGGTGTCGTCCCAGGCCGTGCCCCGTATCCCGCCGCCGTGGTCACTGATGCTCAGGAACGTATGGCTGGTAGTAGTGTACGTCTGCCTGGCCCAGAGCACGAAATCGCTGAGGGTCTGCGGGTCGCCCAGGTTCAGCTCGTCGCTCAGCCACGCCGGGCCGGTGATGCGCTCGGAACCGCCGGCCTGTACCTCATAGAGCACGGTATCGCCGTTGCCATCGCCATCAAGGAGGGCAACTACCTGAACACGCGGATTGCTGGACAGGGCCGATTCGGCCTTGTACAGTCCTTGTTGCAACCAATATCCCAGATTGTTGTCGCCGCACAGGTAGAGCATGAACAGCCAATCGGCCTGGGATGCGGGGCGGACCACCAGGGTGCGCGCAACCGCCGGGGACCACTCGCCTTCGTTGTCCTGGACGCGCAGGGTGATGGTGTGGGTGCCAGTCGTCAGGGATGAGGCGGTCAGGGTAAAGTTCCGCTGCGCGCTCAACAGGCCATCCAGGCTCGATGTCCACTCGTAGGCTGTGATGCCGTCGCTGCCTTCGTCGCTGTCGGAGCCTGTGCCGTAGAAATGGATCACGGCCGGGCCACGCTCCACCCGCCGGGGCTGGATGGCAGTGAACGTGGCGACCGGCGGCGAGGGCAGCGGCGTAAAGCGCATGTCGTCAAAGACCACGTAGCGAGTGGCAAACGGCTCGCCGGTCAGGTCTGTCAGCCGTACGTACCCGGCGGTCCCGAGGTCAAACTCGTAGTCGCCCAGGTTGGCCCACACACTCCAGAGCGGCCGCGTGTCTACGTGCTGGGTGTGAGTATCCTGGCGGTAGTGAACCTCGTAACACGCATTGGAAGTATCGTCGTCTGGCCTGTACGACGAACAGGGGAACGTGTAGGGGTAATGGCTGGGGATCCAGGCCTCCACCCGGTACGTGGCCCGGGCCGGCAGGTCCGGCCGCCAGATGCCCGAGTTATTGGATTGGGCGTCGGTGTGGGCGTTCAGCGTCACCAGGCAGTGCCCGTCCAGTCCACCCCAGTCGCTGCGCACGTCCCAGTACGTGGTGCAGGGATCGCCGGGGATCGGGATGGTTTCGATGTCCCGGCTATTCACGATGACCGGCCCATGCGTCGGCAGCGCCACGTCCACCTGCTGGCTGCCAGCCAGGACGGTGTGGGCCACGGCGTGGCTGTGGCCGTTGTAGGAAGCGGTTACGGTGATGACCATGCCCGGGACGGCGGCAAACTCCAGGCTCAGGTCCACCACATAGTAGGGAGGTCGGCCATCGTGCCAGTCTTGCGTGACCAGGGGCGCCGTCGTGGTCAGGCCATTCGTCACCGTGACCACTGCCCCGGCCAGCGGTTCGCCGCCGCAGTACACATAGCCGCGCATACAGCAGGCTGACGGCGGGCCCCACGGCGTCACGTCGTGGCAGTCATCGGGCAGGGGGAGATATGCCGAAGGCGGAAGGATGAAGGCTGAGGGATGAAATGTGCTCTGTGGTTCCTGGGCCTGAACGACCGCCAGGCTGACCAGGAATCCCATAGCGACCAAAACCATCGCAGCGACCAACAATCGGCCTTTTGTGCTCATCGTGCCACCTCTCCGATTATGCTCACTCAGCCTAATTAACGCGGTTTCGTCCGTTTTCACGCACGCAGTTTTCACGTCACGGAAACACGCCTCACGTTTTACGTTTCACGACTCCATCCGCCCCCACCAACACGAATGGCGCCCAGTAAAATGGATGCGGCCAGCGGGCTTGGGTCTCCTCTTGCGCCTGGCGCAAGGCTGCCGCCAGGGACGCGCCGGCCATCAGGTGGCGATAGAACGCGCCCATCAGGTACGCCGTGGCTGCGTCGTCCACGCGCCACAGGCTCACCACTGCGGCCGTGGCCCCGGCGCAGAACAACGCCCGGCTCAGCCCCAGCACCTCGCCGCCGCACGTGGACCCCACGCTGGTCTCGCACGCGCTCAGGGTCACCAGTGCCGCCCGGCGCAGGTCCAGGTCGTACACACTGTGGACCTCCAGTCCGCTGTCAGCCAACTGTAGCGTAGAGAACAGCGGGTTGTCGGTCCGGAATGCACCGTGGCAGGCCAGGTGGATCAGGCTGGCGTCCGGGGCCAAATCGTGTAACCGATCCTGCGTGGCGTCATCTTCCGCAAACGCCCGGACCGCCAGGGCTGGGGCCAGTGCCTCGCAGACTGCCGCCAACTCCCGGGTCACGCCGGGTAGCGCACCACCCAACGACGTGCCCAGCACCAACGCCGCCCCAACCGACTTTGCTTCCGCGCGCTGATCCAACCATTGGCCCCAGCGCACGCCCGGCACCACGCGCATCTCGAACCGCTCCAGCAGGTAGTGTCGGCCGTCGTGGAGGGCCGGGAACGGCAGGTAGTGCAGCACGTCGTGGAGCATCAGGACGACGCGGCACGCGCCGGCCAGGTACGGTTCCAGCGGCGCGACGAGCACCTGGTAGAGGGCCTGGCTCCGCGCCGCTGCGTCCGCTTCCATCACGACCCAGTCGGCCGGGGTCGCCTCGGCCTCGAAGAGCTTGACGCTCTCCACGGCCAGGCGAAACCGGCGGACGCGATCCGCCAATTCATCGAGAGGAACCAGGTGTCGGACCACGTGCACGCCGTCTGGGCCGCGCACGAATGCGAGCAGTGCGCCGTCCACGGCGTAGTAAGCCACCAGGCGAGTATCGGGCGGCAGTGCTGGCGCGTAGAAGCAACCCCTTGCGGTTGCCTCGCTAGGGGCAAGGACGAGCCTTACTCCGACCAGGGCCGGTCGGCGGGCCTGGAGCTGCCGCCACGCCTCGCCGATGCGGGCCTCCAGCGCCAGCAGGTCTTCCCAGGCGTGTATCCCGACTGGAGCCACCCGGCGCGGCCGGTCCCGGTCACCCGGGTCATCCAACACGGGCGCGGCCGGGTCCAACGCGCTCTGCCGCCAGTGCCACTCGGCACGTAGTTCCGCCAATTGATCCAGCAGCCGCTGGGTGGCCTCGTCGGCTGGCTGGCTGGCTAACGTCTGGGTCGTCCAATCCAGCAGTGGATCGGAGCGCGACCGTTCCACCAGATCGAAGGCATCGGCCCATCGCTCCTGAGCCAATGCCACTCGCACCGTTGCCTGGTAGACGGTCTGTTTGTCCTCGCCAAAGCGAACTCGCAAGACGTCAGTCAGGAGTTCCCCACGCCACGCCTCGATGTGTGTCAGCGCCGCCTCGTAGTGTTCAGCGGCGGCGGCCAACTGCCCCTGACGCTCGGCCACCTGCCCCAGCCCGTAGGCCGCGTGCCACAGTACGTCGCGTACAGCCAGGCCTCCCAACGTCTCCCGTACGGCCTGGTAACCGGCAGCGGCTGCAGCCAGGTCGCCGTCAGCCAGGCAAACGTCGGCCAGGAGTAGCTGCGCGTGGGCCTGGTGCACGGTCATCCCGGCCGCAGCAAAGGCCGCCAACGCGACCGTGGCTCGATCCTGGGCCGCCACGCGATCCCCAGCAGCCAGGGCTACCGCCGCCCGGTCCAGGTCCACTAATGCGACCTCAGCCACGGCCCCAGACCGGGTGAAGGACTCGTGGGCCGCGGCCAGCAAACCACGCGCCGCCGGCAACTCACCGCTGCGCCACAGCACCGTCGCCTCGATGCGCAGCGCCTGGGCCACCTGGCGGGCCAACCCGTGATGGGCCAGGACGCGCCGTGCCCGGCGCGCGGCAGCCTGGGCCTCCGGCCACAGGTTCAGGTCGGCGTAGACGGCGGCCCGATGCAGGTCCACCACAGCCTGCTCCATCTCGTTTTCCAGGGTCGCAAACCCTTCGTGGGCCTGGTCCAGGAGAGTCAGCGCAGCTTGGTCATGCCCCTGACGGTGGGCTAGGAGGCCCCAGGACAGGTCCGCCCGGGCCACGTCCAGGGTTTGCCCTTGTGCCGCCAGAACCGCCGGCGCCTGGCTCAATAGCTCCTCCGCCTCACGGAAGCGGTCCAGATCCCGCAGGACGTTGGCCCGGTTGATGTCTACCCGGGCCACCTGTACGGCGTTGTCCAGGGCCGACCAGATGGCCTGACTACGAGCATAGGCGGCCAGGGCGGCGTCGTACTGGCCGGCGTAGCGGTGGGCGAATCCCGCGTTCATCTCGAGCGAGGCCAGATAGCGCGTGGGACCCAAAGGCTCCAGATGCGAGCGGACCTGGGCCGCCAGGGCCAGGGCTTCCTCGCAGCGGCCCAGGTAGTTGAGTACAGCCACCTGGTTGCTCTGCAGGCGGGCCACTTCCTCGGCGGTACCATGTTGGGCGTAGCCAGCCTGGGCCGCCTGGTATAGGGCCAGGCAGGTCTCGTAGTCGCCCTGGTAGGAGAGGACGTTGGCCCGGGCCCATTGGGCCAGCGCCTGCGCCAGCGGGTGGGCGCAAAAAGAGGCCGCCAGATCGGCGACCTCCGCGATAGCCAGGGCTTGGGCCGGGTTCACGCGCAGCAGCGCATCAGATCGGGCCTTCAATGCCTCCACATGGGCCAGGGTCACGCCGCCCGGCCACGCGGCCAACGCCTCGCGGAGCCGCCCGATCCGGGAGCGCCAGCAACCGCTCGACTTGCTCCTCTACCTCCATCAGCCCACCTGCACATCACGAACCAGGATGGCGTTGTCCTCCCAGCCAAACCCCAGGTCATACACCCCCCAGGGCACCAGGCGTAGGGTGAAGCAGCCGGTCTCGTCCAGCACGGTGGTGTTCTGGATCTCGCCGGCCGCGGCCAGCCAAACCCAGCTGCCGGCGATGCCCTCCACAGGATGGCCGCGTTGGGTCACGCGGCCCAGCAGGTTTCCTTTGCGGGCCGGGCCAGGCCCTGGCTCCCACTCTAGTATCACGTCTAGGTCACCGGCCTGATAGCGGTGGGGACCGGGCCAGCCCCGCACGCCAGCGATCGCGGCCCGGCGCGGCAGCGGGCTGACCAGTACGGCCTCCACCACGCGCCGGATCGCGCCGCGAACCTCACGGATCCGATCCAGCAAAACCGCCGCCGGGTCCGCATCCACTGTTGACAGTTGTTGCAGTTCGGCCCGGCAGTCTGCACAGTCCGCTACGTGCTGGTCAATGTGCACGTGCTCGTCCGTCGGCAACAGGTTCATCTGGTACTGGGCCAAAGTCAGCGGGTCCGGGCAGTCGGCGCGAAAGAGTACGGCCGGCAGGCGTTCCGCCAGGCGGCGCAGGCGGCGCACCTCCTCCTGGCAATAGGGACAACGCTGCACGTGCGCCGCCACCGCCGAGGGCGCCCCACCGTCTACATAGGCCATCAAATCACCCTCCGCCAGCTCGTGGGGGTTTATACAGGTTTCCCTCATGCCATGCTCCATTCACTCTACTTAACGCGGATCAGGGTGTTTTCACGCATCGAGATTGCTATTCGCGGCTCAGTCGTTCCAGCAAGGGATCACCGGCTATACGTCGCAGGAGACGCTCTTTGACGCGGCTGACGGCTGTGGACGAGGAGAAATGCGCCGGGTAGCGCGCGGCGATTTCGCGCGGCGGCCACTCGTGTATGAGGGCCAGTTCCACCACGATGTGTTCTATCTCACCATGCACGTAACTATAGAGCCGCTCGCGCGCTGCCGTGCTGACTGACTGCCACACTACCGCGTCGGCCGGGTCCGCAGTTGAACCGCCTGGCAAGTCCAGCAAAGCCTGGCGCAACCGTTGGTCCCGGGCCTGAGCACGACCAGCATCCTGGCGCACCGATAGTGCGCAGCATTTGAGATAGGCCAGCACCTTCCCGATGTGCTGGAACCGCTGGGTGAACGTGGGGCCGGGCACTGTGCGCAGAAAACGCGCCCAGGTTTCGTGCAACACGTCCTCGTCGTCCAGGCCGGGGCAGCGGCCCCAGGTGACGATCAGTGCACCATACAGATCATACAGAGCTGCCCAGGCTTGTTGATCATCCGTCACCAGGGCGCGGCGGAACAGCTCATAGCAGGGAGAGGCGGCGTGCGTGCGCTGGCGTTGGAACGCCAGGATCTCTTCGCGGCACCGGGCGGCGACGGTGAGGGTTGCCAATGGGACAGGTTCAGGCGACATGATCGAAACACCCTGGCCTGTGTACTTGTACGGCAGAGAGCCGTGACCCCCTCGTGGGCAGAGGGTATGGCCGAGAGGATTATAGCATTTAAGCCGAGGCCGGGTCAATGGGGGATGTTCACACAGGGGTATCCGTCACGTTTTTGCGGGCGCAACTGATCATCGCCCACGCTCGCTGGGGGTCTGCGACCCCCAGCAGCCGCCGGGTCATAGACCCGGCGGGAGCGCGGGATCATGACGCCATTCGACCGAAATACTCGTTGCAGAGTATTGCCTTCCGGCGTGGGGCGTGTTATAATGTGTGGCGGAAACCGGCCCACCAGATGATTGTTGGAAATGGTTTTCTTCCGCCATGACCCGTCTCACCGATCTCCACCCCGGCGCCCGCCTCTACGACCGTCACCTGGGCCGGGAACGACAGCTCCACCAGGTGGAAGTCTACGGTTCCGTGGCGTTCCTCAGTTTCCTGGATCCTCAGACCGGGGCGGTAGACCGTCAGCCCTTCCCCGCCGATGAGGTGGAGACGCGCTTTGCGATGCTGGACGCCGGCGCATCGGCTTTCCAGGGCGACCCGGAGGTGGTACGGCTGGTCGCTGAAGCCTGCCGCCTCCAGCATGCCTACCTCTTCAACCCGGTCTTTGCCACCGAGACCTCACTGATTGACCTCCTGCCGCACCAGTTGGCCGCCGTGTACGGGGTTCCCCCGGCGGATGATGGCTCCCAGGGACATCTCGGGATGCTCGACCAGCCGCGCCTGCGCTTCCTCCTGGCTGACGACGCCGGGGCCGGCAAGACGATCATGGCTGGCCTCGTCATCCGCGAGTTGCTGCTGCGCCGCCTGGTCCAGCGGGTGCTCATCGTGGCCCCGGCCGGCCTGGTGGGCAACTGGGAGGGGGAGCTGCGCCGGCTCTTCGGCCTGCGGTTTCGCATCCTCGCCAGCAGCGACGTGAGCGATGCCGATAACCCCTTCGACGACCCGCGCCATAGCCTGGCCATCGTCAGCGTGGACACCCTGGCCCGCGAGCGGATGTACCGGGCCTGCGAGGCCGCGCCGCCTTACGACCTGGTGATCTTTGACGAGGCGCACAAGCTCTCGGCCTGGCGAGAGGGTGACCTGACCGAGCGCAAGTCGCTGCGCTACCAGGCCGCCGAGATGATCGCCCGGCAGGGCCGCCATCTGCTGCTGATGACGGCCACGCCGCACATGGGCCGCGACGACCCTTACTACTTCCTCTGGCGCTTGCTGGAGCCGGAGCTGTTCTCCACCCCGGAGGCCCTGCAGCGGCTCTCCCGCCCCGAACGCCAGCGGTATCTCCTGCGGCGGATTAAGGAGGAGATGGTGCGCTTCGATGGCACGCCCATCTTCCCGCCCCGCGATAGCAATACCGTGCAGTACCCGCTGAGCGACCCGGAATGGGACCTCTACCAGCGGGTGACGGCCTATTGCCAGACGCACTACGACCGGGCCAAACGGCGCAATCGCTCCGCCGCCGGCCTGGCCATGAGCATCCTCCAGCGGCGGCTCGCCTCTTCTACCCTGGCGCTGCTCCGTTCCCTGCAGAATCGGCAGCGTAAACTGACCGATGGGCTGCACGATCTGGAGGCCGGCCGGCTCAGTCGGGAGGAATGGGAGGCCCGCCAACGCGCGTTGCCCGGCCAGGACGTCCGCGATCAGAAGACGGCCGACGAGGAAGAAGCGGTCGAGGGCGTGGAGGAATCGGAGCAGCAGGACGAGGACCTCGCCGGAGCCACCGACGCGACCACCGTGGAGGAGTTGCGGGCCGAGATCGCCGAGGTCCAGGCGTTGGCGCGACGGGCGCAGGAGGTCTACGACCTGCGCCGGGAGTCCAAGTTCGAGCGGCTGTGGGCGGCCCTGGAGACCTATCCCGATAAAGTCCTCATCTTCACCGAGTTCCGGGACACCCTGGATTTCCTGGTCGGGCGACTGGAGGGCAAGGGGTTGACCGGCAAAGTGGCCTGCATCCACGGCGGGATGACCTACCCGGAGCGGGAGGCGCAGATCGCCCGCTTTCAGCAGCCGGACGTCCGCATCATGGTGGCCACCGACGCCGCCGGCGAGGGGATCAACCTCCAGTTCTGCTGGCTGGTCATCAACTACGACATCCCCTGGAATCCGGCCCGCCTGGAACAGCGCATGGGCCGCGTGCACCGCTACAAGCAGACCCACCCGGTCCTGCTGGTCAACGTCGTCGCCGAGCGGACCCGCGAGGGCCGGGTCCTCAAGGTGCTGCTGGACAAGCTCGAGCGTATCCGCAAGGAGCTGGAATCGGACAAGGTCTTTGACATCATCGGCCAGCAATTCACCGGGCGACCGCTGCAGGAGCTGATCTTCCAGGCCGTGGTCGAGGGCCGGACAGACGAGGCGGTGACCGAGCTGGAACGCACGCTGACGACAGAGCAGGCGCAGCGGATCCTGGACCAGCAGCGCCGCAAGGTGGAGGTGGCCCCGGTGCGCGCCGTGCTGGACGTCCTCCAGCAGCAGCGCGAGGTCGCCGGGCTGCGGCGCATGATGCCGGCCTACGTGCGGCGCTTCTTCGAGTTGGCCGCGCCACGAGTGGGCATCGGCATCCGGGGCGACATCGCCGGGCTGTTCTCCCTGGACCCGTGCCCGGCCAGCGTGCGCCGCGCGTTGGAAACGTATCCCCCGGCCATCCGGGACCGGCTCACCTTCGAGCGGGACCTGGCGATCCCGGAGTGGGGCCGTGAGCCAAAGGCCATCTACCTGTACCCGGGGGAGCCGGTCTTTGAGGCGGTGATGGACCTGTTCCTGGGCCAGTACGAGCCAGAGGCCACGCGCGGCGCGGTCTACCTGGACCCGGACACCACGGAACCGTACCTCTTTTACCTGGGCAAGGTCAGCGTGCTGCGCACGCCAGCGTCCTCTGCCAGCGAGCCAGAGATCGTCACCGAGCAGGTGGTGGGCGTGCGGCGATATGCGGACGGTCGCCTGGAGCCAGCGCCAGCCCACTGGCTGATGACGCTGCTGGAGGCAGATGGTCCGGCGGCGGGGCCGGATCGCCGGCCCGCCGACCTGCTGGACCAGGCTACCCAACGAGGACCGGTGGAGGCATTCCTGGTGGAGCACCACGGATTGCCGGCGCTGGACCGTCATCGCCGCCAGGAGGAAGCCCGTCTGCCGGAACAGCGAAGCCACCTGCGCGTGGCCTACAACCTGCGCCAGGCGGAGCTGCTGCACCAGCGCCGCCTGCTCAAGGAGCGGGTGGAGCGCAACGTCCCGGCGGCCAGGACCAAACTACGCGAGTGCGAGGAGGAACTGGCCGACCTGGACCGCCGCCGGCGCGAGGCCGAAGCCCGGCTCCTCTCCGCCCCGGAGCGGCTGCACCTGGGGCCGGTCAGTCTGTATGTCCAGGCCCTGGTGCTGCCGGTGCCGCCGGCAGAGGCTGAGCGCCGCCGCGACGCCCAGGCCGAGGCGGTGGCCCTGGCCCTGGTGCGCCAGCGCGAAGAGGCGGCCGGGAGCGTGTTGGAAGACGTCTCCGACCCCAACCTGAAGGCCGGTTTTGACCTGAAGGTACTCCGCGCCGACGGCTCCCTCCGCTACGTGGAAGTGAAAGGGCGCAGCGGCCGACAGGCCGTGGAGTTGACCGCCAACGAGTGGGCCCAGGCCGCCAACCACCGCGATCGCTACTGGCTCTACGTGGTCTATGACTGCGACACCACGCCCACACTCTACCGGATGCCTGACCCCTTTGGCAATCTGCTGGCCCGCCAGACCGGGGCGGTGCGCATCAAAGCCAGTGATGTGCTGGCAGCGGCGGAACCTATCGCGGCCGCGTAAACTCCCCCTCTTGCGCAGTTGGTCGTCCGGGTGTATACTGGTGATGCGGACAATCTGCACTATCAGAAATACAGAAAGAGCTCCCCACGCGCGGGGCGCATCCCGTGGCACGAAAATACGCCGATGTGCTCGCGCGGGGTCTGCGACCCCGCGCCGGCGGCGGGTGGCACACCCGCCGCGAGCGAGGGGGCTATTTTCGGAGGAGG
>DAOTYG010000172.1:0-10331 GCA_034435155.1 Anaerolineae bacterium
CTGGGGCGCGGATCGTGGGGACGGGCCGCAGCGACTTTCCCAACCAGCTCAACAACTCGCTGGGGTTTCCGGGCATCTTCCGGGGCACGTTGGACGTGCGCGCGCGGACCATCACCGACGAGATGTGCCTGGCGGCGGCCCACGAGCTGGCGGCCTGCGCCCGGGAGCGGGGCATCAGTGAGGAGAACATCGCCCCCACGATGGACGAGTGGGAGGTCTTTCCCCGCGAGGCGGTGGCGGTGGGCCTGAAGGCCATCGAGCAGGGCATTGCCGGCCTGGTCATGACCCGCGAGGAGCTGTACGCGAAGGCGGAGGCCACCATCCGCCGCGCCCGTGAGGAGACGGATTATCTGATGCGTGCTGGTTATATCCCACCGGTGCCAGGTGGACACGACTGACATATAAGGGATTATGCCCCCTGTAGAAACGAGGTGACTATCCTGAACCCTCCCGCAGGTTAGAAAGGGGCTGGCAACCGAGGCAGCCGGTCACTGAGGCCCGCCCATCGGCGTCTGGTCTGCCCATTGCGCCCCAACCTGCGGGAGGGTAGTAGACCAAGAGAGCCATGCCCCTACAGAAACGAGGTGACCATGAAAGTTTTGCTATTGCAGGACGTAGCCGGTACAGGCAAAGCCGGGGAGGTCAAAAACGTCGCCGATGGCTATGCGCGAAACTATCTGCTGCCCCGGCGTCTGGCGCTCCCGGCCACGGAAAAGGCGGTTAAAAGCCGCGATATCCAGCGCGAGATCGAACAACGTCGCCGGGAACATATAGCCCGGGAGGCCAGCGCCCTGGCCGAGAAGCTGGCCGGCGTGACGGTCCAGTTCACCGTCCGGGTGGGGGAACAACGCCGTCTCTACGGCTCGATCACCAGCGCTGATATTGCCGAGGCCGTGAGCGCCCAGATCCGGCAAGAGGTTGATAAACGCCGCGTGCTGTTAGACGAGCCGCTCAAGAGCCTGGGCGAGTTTCACGTGCCCATCAAGGTTACGGCCAGCCTGACCCCGACTGTGCGGGTGATCATCCAGGCCGAAGAGGAAAAACCGCGCAAGCCGCCGGCGCGGTGATCGCTCGTTGAGGTAAGGGGCAGGATCGAGCATGACGATTCGGGCAGGCATTCTCACCGTCAGTGACCGAAGCGCCCGTGGCGAGCGCCAGGACACCAGCGGGCCGTTACTGGCCCAACTGGCCCAGGAGTGGCTGGGAGCCGAGGTGACACACACGGCCATCGTGCCGGACGAGCGCGACGAGATCGCGGCGATCCTGCGGCGCTGGGCTGACGAGGAACGATTGGACCTGGTGTTCACCACCGGTGGTACCGGCTTTGCCCCCCGGGATGTGACGCCGGAGGCCACCCGCCAGGTTATCGAGCGGGAGGCGCCGGGCCTGGCCGAGGCGATGCGGGCCGCCAGCCTGCGCGTCACGCCCCATGCCATGCTCTCCCGGGCCGTGGCCGGCATTCGGGGCCGCTGTCTCATCGTGAACCTGCCGGGTAGCCCCCAGGCCGTCCGCGAAAACCTGGAGACTATTCGGTCTGCCCTACCCCATGGCCTGGAACTCCTGCGCCAGGTCCACGGCGCAGACCAGCGGCACGAGCATCACGCTCAGCGGTGAACCCTCCCGCAGGTTAGATGCGGGAGAGTACAGCCCCCTGCGGGTGTGGACAGACTGCCGAGGAGTACAAATGACCAGGAAAGAGAAAATCAAGAAACGGCAGCGGTCGCTGGAACGCAAGGCCGCCAGGCGCAGACAGGTCCGAGCGCGTGCGCCACACCGGCCCGCCGGGGCCCAAACCTTGCTCCGCTCGGCCGCCAGTTGGCCGTTGTTGGAATGCCTGTTGACCAAGACCTGGCAAAAGCCCGGCGAGATCGTCCAGATCCTGGTGGCGCGCCGGTCCCCCACCGGCCAGATCGCCGTGGGGTCTTTTCTGGTGGACCTGGCCTGCCTGGGAGTCAAGAACGCCTTTGCCCACCTGTTCGGTTCCGCAATAGAATATCGCCAGTTGCGTGACGGGATGACGAGACGCCAGACCATGGTCCCGGCAGACCTCAACCTGGTGGCCAAGATCATCCGCGAGGGGGTGCGCTACGCGGACAGTCTCGGTTTCAAGCCCGACCCGGACTATCGCGACGCGCTTCTGGTGCTGGGCAACGCGGACCCGGAGGCCTGCGATACGCCCATCCCCCTGGGCGGCGAGGACGGCCAACCGTTCTTCATCGCCGGCCCCTATGACGACGTGGGCAAGATCATGCGTCAACTGGACAAAGCGGTAGGGCCGGGCAATTACCACTTTCTGGTCCCGCTGGATATGATGCCGCCGGACTTTTGATCCTCCAGAACATGATGCCCGATCTCATCGTCATTGATGGCAGTTATGGCGAGGGCGGCGGTCAGATCGTGCGTACCACGTTGAGCCTGGCGACACTGCTGGGTAAGCCGGTGCGCATCACCAACGTGCGCGCGGGCCGGCCCAAGCCCGGCCTGCAGGCCCAACACCTGAGCGCAGTGCAGATGGCCGCCCAGGTCTGCGACGCGACGGTGTCCGGTGCCGAACTGGGCGCGACCACCTTGCACTTTGCGCCTCGCTCCCGAGCCCGGGCCGGGGCATACACCCTGGATGTGGCCGAGATGCGCCAGGGTGGTAGCGCCGGGGCGGTCACCCTGGTGTTGCAAACGGTCCTGCTCCCCCTCGCTCATGCCACTGGCCCGTCATGCCTGACGCTCACCGGCGGAACTCATGTGGCCTGGAGTCCGCCTTTCCACTACCTGGCCCACGTCTACTGGCCCTTGCTAACCCGGTGGGGCTATCGCGCCGGGCTGGAGTTGGACCTCTGGGGCTGGTATCCCCTGGGGCAGGGGCAGGTGCGGGCGACGATCCAGCCTCGTGAACCGACCCCACCGGCCGGCGACTTGGTGGAGCCAGGCCGGCTCCATCGCGTGTGGGGCCTTTCGGCAGCCTCCAACCTGCCCCCTCACGTGGTCCAGCGGCAACGCCAGCGGGCTGTGGAGTTACTTCGAAAGGCCGGCCTCCGCGCCGAGATCGAGGAGCTGACCGACGCGCCGACCCGCACCCCGGCGAGCAAAGGCAGTTTCGTCTTCCTGGCTGCCGAATGCGAGCACGTGACCGTCGGCTTCAGTGCCCTGGGGGCCCCGGGTAAGCCGGCCGAGCGCGTGGCCGAGGAAGCCGTCCGCGATCTGCGGGCCTGGTTCCGCACCGGTGCAACTCTGGACCCTCACCTGGCGGATCAGGTCCTCCTGCCCCTGGCTATCGCCGGTGAGCCAGCGACGTTCACCACCAGCGCGGTCACCTCGCACTTGTTGACTAACGCCTGGGTCGTGATGCAATTCCTCCCCCTGCGCGTGACCGTCAAGGGCGATATGGGCCAACCTGGGCGGGTACACGTGACCCCGGCCTGAGGCCAGGAGCATCCAGGACCAAAAACCCTCCCGCAGGTTCTAAAACCTGCGGGAGGGTTACGCTTTTAGGAGAGGGGCCGAGAGTGAGGCCTGCACCACGGGATGAAAAACCTGCCCCTAAAAGCGGCCCTCTTCCTCGCCGGGGCATCTTGTCACGCCCGGTCAGGGCAACCACTTGATGAACTCCGCCAGAGACGCATCATAGGGCGTATGGACCCGGTTCAGGCGATACAGCGCTCCGCGTTCCTGCCGGGGAGAGGGATTGATGGTCACGGCCGCGCGATAGCCATGCTCTGCCACCAGGGACATCACGCTGTCGTTAAAAGCCCCATAGGGATAGCTAAAGACGATCACATCATAGCCCAGACGTTCCTTGATAAGGGCCTTGGAATCGCCCAGCTCCCGCGCCACCTCCTCCGGCGACAGGCGGGTCAGCGAGCGGTGACTCTTGGAATGGCTGCCGATGTCCACCCCGGCCGCTACTGCGGCGCGGATGGCGTCCCAGTTCATATAGGCTCCGTATTGGCCCTCCGGGTAGTCCGTCACGATGAACAGGGTGGCCTTGAAACGGTGCTTCTGCAACACCGGCAGGGCCTCCGTGGGGAAGGTGCGATGGCCGTCGTCGAAGGTGATGAGGACAGCTTTGGGCGGCAGCGGCTCGTTGCGTTCCAGATAATCCAGCAGGGCCGGGAACCCAACGGGGTTGTAACCCTCCCGGTCCAGATAGTCCATGTGGGCAGCGAACGTCGTCGGGGAGTTGGACCATTCGCGCAGTGAGGCATCGGCATCAGGCTTCAGGTCAATGAGGGCGTGATACATGAGGATGGGGATGGGAACCTGCCCGCCGGCAGGATCGGCCCGAAAGCGTACCAGAAACGGCCGGGCCAGCGGTTCCCCGGCTGCGGTGCGGGCCGCGCTCGTCAGGGTCACAGTAAACGTGGTGGCGGCAGGCCAGGCCGCAGGAGCGATGCTGAGGCGCTGCTCTCCAGCCCAGGTCATAGTCACCGGGAGCGGCGGGGTCACCACCACGGCAGCCTCGACGCTGGCGCGATCCATGGGCCTGTTAAAGACCAGGGTGACCGGCGCGGCCGGCGGCACGCCGGTGTCCCGGTCCACCGGGAAACCGGCGCAGACGGCCGGCACGTCATCCCGGCGGTCGGGCGTCGGTGTCGGCGGCAGGGTGGGGGTGGGCGTGGGGACGATAGTGGGCGCCGGTGAAGGGGTGGGCGTCCTGGACGGGGCCATTGTTGACGAGGGGACGGTAGTAGGAGGAGCGGCTGGCTCGTTGTCGCAGGCAACCAGCAATAACCCCAATGCCAATAATAGAGCTGATCCAACCCAGTATATCCGCGCCTGCATGGCTAACGATCCCTTTCAATCCGTTGGTGAGATGCCCAGGTGATGGAGCGTTATTATAACATGTTCTACCCGGAATGCCAAGCTGTGTTCGCTGGCAGTCACTCCGGCAAGTGGTGACAGGCAGTAGGGGCGCGGCAGCGCCTCGCCCCTACTTTTCTAACCGGCGGGAGGTTTCAGGGCCGGCAGCTACCACTTGACCCAGAACAGAACTTGTGGCATGATCGGCCTGTTCAAATTGACTGGTTTGGTAACGGCCTACCCCGTAGGTTGGGCAATTACTTGCTTCTGATTCTCCGGCTGACCATTATGCTGAGGTATTCCTTATGACCCTGCGCCAGAAAACCTTGCTACTCATCGGCTCTATGCTCGTCGGTCTGATCGCGATCCTGTATGTGGTCTCGCACTTTATCTTGCTGGAAGGGGTGGCCCGGCTGGAACACCAGAACACTTACCAGAACATGGAGCGCGTGCGCGATGGCCTGGCCGATGATCTCGCCAACCTGGAAGCCCTGGCCGCAGACTGGGCCAAATGGGATGATACCTGTGCGTTCGTAGAGGATGGCAATGACGATTATATCCAGACGAACCTGGTGGACGAGACCTTTCGCAACCTCCGGCTCAACCTGCTCCTGTTCATCCATTCCTCAGGTCGGCTCGTCTATGGCCGGGCCTTTGATTTGCAGGCGGGGCAGGAAAGGCCGGTGCCACCGGACCTGCTGGAGCACCTGTCCCCGGACCACCCTCTATGGCGTCCCCCGGAGGCCCGAACCAGTGCCACCGGGATCGTGGTTCTGCCGGAAGGGCCGCTACTCGTCGCGGCCTGGCCCATCCTGACCAGCGAAGGGCGGGGACCAGGGCGCGGGACCCTGCTCATGGGGCGCTGGCTGGACGAACCCGAGTTGACCCGCCTGGCGGCGCGGATTCACCTGACGTTGACCATGCAACTCCTGGACGCTCCCGCACTGCTCCCAGACTGGCAGACGGTGCGACCAACCCTGTCAGTTGGGACGCCCATCGCCGTTCAGACATTGGACCCGGAGCGCGTGGCCGGATACGTCCTGATCGAGGACATTTACGGCCGGCCAGCCCTGGCGTTACGCGCCGAGTTGCCCCGGAACATCTATCAGCAAGGTCAGGCCAGCGTGCAGTTTTATCTCTTCTCCCTCCTGGCGCTTGGTCTGCTCTTTGGTGTGGCTACCATGCTGTTGGTGGAGAAAACGGTCCTGTCCCGCCTGACTCGCCTCCACGCCGACGTCAGCCGCGTCAGTCGAGACCCGGCCGCCCGGGTCCAGGTGATCGGCCGGGACGAACTGGCCACCCTGGCAATCGCGATCAACGAGATGCTGGACTCGCTGGCCCAGGCCGGGACGGCCCTGCGGCAGAGCAAGGAGTTCAACGAAAGCATCGTCCAGAGCATGGCAGAGGGGATCGCTGTGGAAGATGCCGCCGGGTATTTCACCTTTCTCAACCCGGCCGCCGAGGCGTTGTTGGGCTATGCCCCCGGGGAGTTACTGGGCCAACATTGGACCGCTATCGTCCCGCCGGACCAGCAGACCATCATCCAGGCCGCTGATGAGCGGCGCGCCCGGGGCGAGGCCGATTACTATGAGGTGGAGCTGGTGCGCCGGAATGGCACCCGATTTGCTGTGCTGGTCGCGGGCAGCCCCCGGTTCGAGGGTGGGCGTTTTGCCGGGACCATCGCCGTCTTTACCGACATCACCGCCCGCAAACGGGCAGAGGAGGAACGCGCCCGGTTATTAGAGGCGGAGCGGAGACAACGTGAGCTGGCCGAGAACCTCTATGAGCAACTGAAAAAGACCCAGGAACAATTGGTCCAGTCGGCCAAGATGGCGGCCATCGGGCAGTTAGCGGCCGGGGTGGCCCATGAGATCAACAACCCTATGACCAGCGTGCTGGGGTTCGCCGAATTGCTGCTGCGCAAAACTGCTCCAGAGGACCCGGCCCACCAAAGCCTGACCATCATCGTCAAAGAAGCCCGCCGGGTCCGTAACATCGTGCTGGGCCTGCTGAGCTTTGCCCGCCAGACCGAATTTCAAACCGAGTGGACCGCTGTTAACCAGGTGGTGCAAGAAACCCTGGACCTGCTTCGCCAACGGTTGAGTAAGGGTGACGTGACCGTGCAGGAGAATTATGCGCCGGATTTACCGCTCATCCGCCTGGACAGCGGGCGCATGAAGCAGGTGTTTCTGAACCTCATCGTCAACGCCCTCCACGCCATGCCCCAGGGGGGGACGTTGACCGTGACTACCGAACAGGTGAACGATGAGGTGGCGATACGTATCGCTGATACCGGCGTGGGTATCCCCCCGGATAACCTGTCACGCCTTTTCGAGCCATTCTTCACCACCCAGCCGGTGGGACAGGGTACCGGGTTGGGATTGTCCATCAGCCTGGGGATCGTGCAGGATCACGGGGGCCGGATCGAGGTGACAAGCCAGGTGGGGGCGGGGAGCACCTTCACCGTGTTTTTGCCGACCGGCCGCCATGGTTAGGGCGATGAAGGTCAGCCGGCGATTACCCGGCGGGCGAGCGTATCGCGTTGGGGCCAGTACGGCTCTGGAGTCGAGGCTTTAGCCGGTTCGTGCCCCTAATGGCTCAACTCCAGTGGGCCTCTGCGGGCTTATCGCCCATGTCCCCAATGTGTAACGCTCCCCCGGCGGAGCTTTCCAATCCACTCCAATGATGGTATAATTGGTGGCAACCATGGCTTTCGCGCGTGCGGTCGCCCATCTCTTTGTCCTGGTCCGGCGCACCTGGCTCTATCCGGCCAATATCGTCGCCCTGAGCCTGGTCATCCTGCCCCTGGCGGCGCCGGTTTTCCTGCACCTGGGCCTGTTGGACGCGGCCAGCCTGGTCTACCGCATCTGCGGGTTACAGTGCCATCAGTTGCCCGCGCGCAGTTTCTTCCTGGGGCCGTATCCGCTGGGCGTCTGTGAGCGGTGCATCAGCATTGATGGGGCCGTGCTGCTGGCCGGCCTGGCTTATGCTTTCTGGCGCCGGCCTCTGCGCTTTCGGCTCTGGACGCCGATGTTCCTGCTGGTGGCGCTGATCCCCATCGCCATTGACGGCGGGACCCAGCTCTTGGGCTGGCGCGAGAGTACCTGGTGGTTGCGTGTGCTCACCGGCGCGCTCTATGGGGCTGGCCTGGTGCTCTTTTTCTACCCCCTGCTGGACCTGCTCCTGGCCCGGGCGCTGGCCGAATTCGCCCGCGCCGGCATCCTGGAGACATCCGTTCGAGAATAGACAGGATTGACAAGATGGACAGGATTCCTCGCCTTCGAGCAGGACAATCGGCTTAGAGCCTATCCGAAAAAGTTGTAGGACAGCCTTTCCAGGCTGTCCAGGCAGGCTGGAAAGCCTGCCCTACAGTTTTTCGGATAGGCACTTAGAGAACAGTCAATCCTGTCAACTGAGGTAACTGCCTGATGACTGAACCTGAAGCGATAACGGAACAAGCTCCGCCCGAACCCACGCCCATCCCGCGCTGGCTCACCATCACCCTGATCGCGGTCCTGGTCGTCGGTGGGATGCTGGCCGGGGGCGCCTATTGGCTCTACAGTCAGCCCAAGCTCACCGCCGGCACCGTGCAGGACGCGGAGACGAACCAGCCGCTGGCCGGGGCCACCGTGCGCCTCGGCGGGCAGCAGGTGATCACTGACGACGCCGGCCGCTACCAGATCAACGGCTCCCGGCCGACCGACGTGGTGGTGGCCGAGTATACCGGCTATTTCCCGGCCGAGGTCCCGGCCGCCCCGGCCCCGGCCGACGCCAGCCAGTGGCCGACGGCCCTGCTGGTCGAGGTCCAGGCTCTCCAGGAAGGTCGCCGGATTGACTTCTACTTGCGCCCGGCCCGGGTCCAGGGCCTTGCCCGCGATGCCCGTACCCACGAACCGTTGGCCGACGTCCGCGTCTCGACGGCCGACGTGACCGTGACCAGCGACGCCGCCGGCGCGTTCACCCTGCTGCGATTGGTCAAGGGAGCCGAGGTGCGCGCCAGCAAGCCCGGCTACGCCGACGCCCACCTCACCTACGATGGCGGCGAGACCCTGGAGATCGCCCTGGAACCCAACGTTGTGGCCGTGACGGTGCGGGATGCCTACACCGGCCAGGCAATACCCGGCGCCACCGTGTCGGCCGGCGCAGCGCAGGCCCAGACTGATGCCGCCGGTCAGTGCACCCTCTATGCCGTCACCGCTGACATCCAGGTGCAACTTCGGGGCTATGACCCGGTCACCGTCCCCTGGGCCGCGCAGCGCCAGGTCGTGGTGGCCTTGCGGCCCAACGTGGTGACCGGCGTGGTTCGCGCAGCGAAGGACGGGCAGCCGGTGGCCGGGGCCTGGGTGGGCACCGGTACGGTGGAGACCACCACCGCCGCCGATGGCTCTTACCGGCTGGAGGGGGTGCCCCCGCAGGCCACCCTCAAGGTGCGGGCCAAAGGCTACGACCGGGCCAACGTCCCCATCACCCAGACCACCGTCGTGGACGTGGCCCTTCAGCCCTTTGTAGTGCGCGGCGTCTATCTGCCCTTTGGCTTTGCCGGCCGCAACGAGCGCACCCTGGCCCTCTGGGACCTGATTGACGCCACCGAGGTCAACGCCATAGTCGTGGATGTGAAAGGCGATACCGGCCATCTCAACTACCGCAGCCAGGTCCCCCTGGCCCAGGCCATCAGCGCCACGGTCAAATATTCCAGCCTGGACTATGTCCTGGCCGAGGCCAAAAAACGCGATCTATACGTCATCGCCCGGGTGGTGGTGTTCAAGGATCACCTGCTGGCCAAAAACAAACCGGAATGGGCGGTGATGCTCAAGTCTGGCAAGCCTTATCTGGACTATGTAGACTCCATGTGGGTAGACCCCTTCCGCACCGAGGTCTGGGATTACAACATCGCCCTGTGCAAGGAGATGGTCGCTCTGGGCGTGGACGAGATCCAGTTCGACTATGTGCGCTTCCCTTCCGATGGCCCGGTGTTGAGCCAGTGCGTCTATTCCAACCCGGAAAACACCGAGGAGACGCGGTGCGCCGCCATCGAGGGGTTCCTGGAACGGGCCTACGCCGGGCTGAAACCGTTGGGGGTCTATATCTCCGTGGACGTCTTTGGGCTGACCGGCTTTGCCCCGGACGACATGGGGGTAGGTCAACACGTGGCCGCCATGGCCCGGCATATGGATTACCTGTGCCCCATGGTCTACCCGTCTACCTTTGCGGCCGATACCGCTGGCATCGCCATCCCGCCCGCCGAGCCTTACAAGATCGTGTACTGGAGTCTGGGCTATTTCCAGAAACGGCTACAAGACGTGCCCAACGTGCAGCTCCGGCCCTGGCTCCAGGCCTATCAGGATTACGCCTTCAAGGTGCCGTACACGGTGCATGAGATGCGCGAACAGCGGCGCGCTTCGGAAGACCGGGGCATTGCTGGCTGGATGTACTGGAACGCGGCCTGCAAATATCTGCCGGAGTTGTTCGACCCGGAACCGGTCCGGTGAGGCGGCGGGTCCATACGCATCAAGCTAACGCTCAAAGCGGGTTTGTAA
>DAOTYG010000173.1:0-11900 GCA_034435155.1 Anaerolineae bacterium
CCTGAACCCTCCCGCAGGTTAGAAAGGGGCTGGCGAACGATGCAGCCGGTCATCTGGGCGCGCTCTGGTCTGGTCATTGCGCCCAAACCTGCGGGAGGGTAGGCAGTTACGCAGAGACGCGGAGTTCGCAGAGGTTTATAGTGGTCTTCTCGGCGCGCGAAGCGTCTGCGCCTCTGCGGTCCCAGTGGCCGACCTCTGCGTTTTGGAGCACCGACATGCACCTCCTGATCGAAGCAGACAAATGCACCGGCTGCCGCATCTGCGAGAACTTTTGCTCGTTCCACCACGAGGGGGCCATCTGGCCGGCCCGGGCGCGCCTCGCCGTCATCGCCGGGAGCGATAGCGGTCCCTTTACCCTGCGTTTCTGCCGCCAGTGTGACCAGGCCCCCTGCGCCGCCGCCTGCCCGGCCGGGGCGATCCGGCGGAATGAGCACACCGGGGCCTGGGCCGTGGACGCGGCGCTGTGCCTGTGTTGCGGCGCCTGTGCCGCCGCCTGCCCCTACGATGCCATCGTGCTGGACGCGGAACGGGGCCTGGCCCTCAAGTGCGACCTGTGCGGTGGGGAGCCAGAGTGCGCGGCGATGTGCCCGGCGGGAGTGATTGTTGTGAAACGTGAAATGTAAAACGTCATTTGTGCTCGCGCGGCGTCCGCCGGCGGCGGGTGGCACTCCCTGCCGGTCGCCGCCGCGAGCGAGGGGGTTATTTTCGGAGGAGCCGCCCACTGGCTGGCGGCGCGCATGGAAACGCGCCCTATGATCACCCGTTTATCTTCGGAGGAGGGGGGAATGACCGAATTGAAAGTTCTGATCCTGGCGGCTGAGGTGGTGCCGTTTGCCAAGACCGGCCATCTGGCCGACGTGGCAGGCTCATTGCCCAAAGCCCTCAAGAAGCTGGGCGTAGATGTGCGTGTGGCCATGCCACGCTATGGGCGGGTGGACCCGGGCCGCTTTGGGCTGGAGGTGGAGCTGGGGCCGTTCGAGGTGCCCATGGACCGGCATCGGGAGCCGGTGAGCATCCTGAGGTCTACTATTGGTGACGGCGTGCCGGTCTATTTTGTGGACAATGCCCGTTACCTGGGCCGTGAAGGCATTTACGGCTATCCAGATGACGGCGAGCGGTTCGTGCTCTTTTGTCGCGGGGCCGTGGAGATGCTCAAGCGGGTAGGTTGGGTGCCGGATGTGATCCACTGCCACGACTGGCATACCGCCATCGTCCCCCAGTGGCTCAAGACTCTCTACCGCGATGATCCGTTCTTTGCTGCTACCGCTACCGTCTATACTATCCATAACCTGGCTTATCAGGGTATCTTTGGCACTCGCATCCTGGAGATCGCCGGCATAGACGAATACCATTTCCAGGTGCCCCAGATCCGTGATCTGGAGAACGTGGTGGATTTGATGGCCCAGGGCATCCTGTTCGCCGATGTGGTGAGCACCGTCAGCAAGACCTATGCCCAGGAGATCCTCACGCCAGAGTATGGCGAGAAACTGGATCTACTCCTGCGCGACCGCCAGGAGCGGCTCTTTGGCATCTTGAACGGCATTGATACGGAGACTTTGGACCCGGCCACCGATCCCCACATCGTGGCTCATTTTGATCGGGAGCACCTGAGCCGGCGGATCGAGAATAAGCTGGACCTGCAACGGGTGGCCCGGTTCACCCCGAATCCTGCTGTCCCGTTGTTGGGGGCCATCTCGCGGCTTACGGATCAGAAGGGCTTTGACCTTATCGCCCAGATCATAGAGGCGGTGGTCCATCTGGAGCTGCAACTGGTGATCCTGGGCACCGGGGAGCAACGGTATCATGAGTTGCTGAGCGATATGGCCCGCCGCTATCCGCAACGCCTGGCGGTGTTTCTCACCTTCAACGCGGAGCTGGCCCAGAAGATCTATGCTGGCACCGATATGTTTCTCATGCCCTCCCGCTTTGAGCCGTGCGGCCTGGGGCAGATGATCGCCATGCGCTATGGCAGTGTGCCCATCGTGCGGCGCACCGGCGGCCTGGCCGACACCGTGCAGGACTTTGACCCGCGCACGGAGACCGGCACGGGATTCGTCTTCACCCGCTACAATGCTTATGATCTGTTCGCGGCTATCGTCCGGGCCGTAGAGACCTTCAAATATCCAGACAAATGGCGCGGCCTGCAGCAGCGCGGCATGGCCGAGGATCACTCGTGGGATGCCTCGGCGCGCCAGTACGTGGAGTTGTACCACCAGGCCCAAACCTTTCGATTGTAGATTTCGGAATGCGGAATACGGATTGCGGGCTTCGGTTACACAACTCGCATTCCGCACTCGAAAATCCGCTTTTCGGGGCGGGCAAAACGTAGTATAATACGCTCGTTCAAATTCATCGTCGTAACGGAGGCACTTATGGCGATCACCAGGCCAGAAGCCAGGTATTATTGCTCATTCTGTAACAAGGACCAGGATCAGGTCAAGCGACTCATCGCCGGGCCGGGGTCGGTGTATATCTGCGATGAGTGTGTGCATCTGTGTATGGAGATCCTGGCGGAAGAGGAGGAAGAGCACGCGCAAGACAAGCCGATGGCCGCTCTGAGCAAGATTCCGCCGCCGCGTCGGATCCTGGAGCAGTTGGATCAGTACGTGGTGGGTCAGGACCGGGCCAAGAAGGTCCTCGCCGTGGCCGTTTATAACCACTACAAGCGGGTGGCCGCCAACGAGTTCCGCGACGATGTGGAACTGCAAAAGAGCAACATCCTGCTCATCGGGCCTACCGGGTGTGGCAAGACCCTGCTGGCTCAGACCCTGGCCCGTATCCTGGACGTGCCGTTCTCCATCTCAGATGCCACGACCCTGACGGAGGCCGGCTACGTGGGCGAAGACGTGGAGAATATCCTGCTACGCCTGCTCCAGGCAGCGGATTACGACGTGGCCCGGGCCGAGCGGGGCATCGTCTATATTGATGAGATCGACAAGATCGCCCGCAAGACCGATAGCCCCTCCATCACGCGGGACGTGTCCGGGGAGGGCGTGCAGCAGGCTTTGCTCAAGATCGTCGAGGGGTGCGTGGCTAACGTGCCGCCGGCCGGTGGTCGCAAGCATCCCCAGCAGGAATACATCCAGATAAACACCACCAACATCCTGTTCATCTGTGGCGGCACCTTCGAGGGGTTGGAGAACATCATCGCCCAGCGGGTGAGTGGCAGTGGGGGGTTGGGGTTCCGGGCCGAGCCGGTGGAGCGCCGCGAACGGCGGGTGGCGGATCTGCTGCGCCAAGTCATCAGCGACGATCTGCTCAAGTTTGGCTTTATCCCGGAACTGGTGGGCCGACTGCCGATCATGGTCAGCGTGGACCCGCTGGACGAAGAAGCGCTGATGCGCATCCTCACTGAGCCGAAGAACGCCCTGGTCCGTCAGTATCAGAAGATCCTGGGGTTGGACCGGGTGGAGTTGGTCTTTACGGAAGAGGCTTTGCGGGCGGCGGCCCGGGAGGCGATGCGCTACAAGACGGGAGCCAGGGGGCTGCGCACGATCATCGAAGAGGTGCTGCTGGATGTGATGTACGAGGTTCCCTCGCGGCGCGAGGTGCGCAAGTGTATCATCAACCCGGAGACGATCCTGCGCCGGGAACCGCCGATCCTGCTGGATCGGAGAGGCAAGCCGGTGGAGCTTGAGCAGGCCTCCCGGCGCACGGCCTGATAGACTCCGAGGTGCCAGACGTCGTACTCGGTTAAGCTAACCGTTTTCGAGGGGCCGCTGGACCTGTTGCTCCAGCTCATTGAGCGGCAAGAGCTGGACATCACGACGGTGTCGCTGGCGGCCGTGGCCGATCAGTACCTGGAGCACATCCGGCTGTTGGAGGCGGAGCGGCTGGACGCGGCAGCCCTCTCCGATTTCCTGGTGGTGGCGGCCCGATTGCTGTATATCAAATCGCGGGCCCTGTTGCCCCAGCCATCGGGGCCACTGGCCGGGGAGGAGGAAGAGGACCCCGGCCAGGCCCTGGTGCAGCAGCTTCGCGAATACAGGCGGTTTAAACAGGTGGCGGAAGGGCTGCGCGCGCGCGAGGAGGCCGGCCTGCGCTCCTACCCCCGCCTGGCCCCGCAGCCACGGCTGGCTACCGGCCTGCGGCTGGAGGGGATCAGCCTGGCGGATTTGTTGGCCGCGGTGCAGGAAGCCCTGGCCCGGCTGCCGGACGCGACCGGCATAGAAGACGCTGTCCCCCCGCTGGCTATTGCCATTGAGGACAAGATCGCCGAGATCAACCGGCATTTACGCGCCGGCCAGCGGTTCAGCTTTCGGAGCCTGTTGGGCACTGCTGCCTCGCGGATAGAGATTATCGTCACCTTCCTGGCCTTGCTGGAACTGATCCGGCTACGAGTGGTTACGGTGAGCCAGGAATCGCTTTTTGGAGACATCGTGATCAGCGGGACGGAACAGTGATTCGGATAAAGGAGGGAATCATGGGCTACGTCGAAAGTCTCTTGGGGCAGAACGAGGAGATCATCTTTAGCACCCGGCAGCACTGGTTAGTGCTGGCCGCCCAGACGGCTGGTAATCTGGTGCTATGCGGTATCCTGGAGATCGGGGGTCTGGCTGTCATCGGCCTGTCTGCGGTTGGGGTTCCCGTCAGCACGGTCGTGGGCCTGGCGATGCTCGTCGTGGCCGTGATCCCCATCATCAAACTCATCCTGAACTTTCTGGCCGGCGATCCGTGGGGTACGTTCCTCAAAAAAAGCCTGGCCGACATCTTGATCCTCGCCTTTCTACTCATGGTGGGGGCATTGTTGTTGTTCCCCTTCCCGCCCCTGGGCTTTGTCCTCGGCGTCCTGCTCATGCTGGTGGGCCTGTATCCCGGTTTTTGGTTGTTCTGGGGTTTTTTGGTCTGGAACAATCGCCGCTACCTCGTCACCACCCACCGGGTCATCCATGTGGAGGGCATCTTTAACAAGAACGTCCTGGACTCTTCGCTGGAGAAGGTCAACGACATCAGCATGACCCAGTCGGTCATGGGCCGGCTGTTGGGCTATGGCGATCTGGTCATCCTTACGGCCAGCGAGATCGGCAAGAACCCGCTCCGGCGATTGTCCCGGCCGGTGGTCTTCAAGACCACGATCCTGGACCAGAAGGAGAAACTGGGCGAACTGGACCGCTTCGAGCGGCGTGCTGCGCGTGCGCTGCCGCCGGAAGAGTCGGCAGCCCCAGCGGCCGCCGTTCCGCCGTCACCGCCAGAACAACCCAGCGTGCCGGACCTCATCGCCGAGCTGGCCGAGTTGCGCGACAAGGGCATCATCACCCCGGAAGAGTTTGAGGCGAAAAAGGCCGAGTTGCTGGCTCGCCTGTAGCATGTACCGCCCAGCGGGAGAGGATGAGAGAACATGACCGCTACTGTAACCCGCGACCAGTTGGATGCAGCCATTGCTGCCATCCGACGACGCACGGCGCTACAGCCCACGGTGGGACTGATCCTCGGCTCTGGCCTGGGCGACCTGGCGGATGCCATAGAGCACCCGGTCATGATCCCGTACCGGGACATTCCCCACTATCCCCTTGCCACGGCGGAAGGACACGTCGGCGAGCTGGTGATCGGGCAGGTGGAGGGCGTCACGGTGATGACCATGCGCGGCCGGCTGCACTTTTACGAGGGCTATTCTATGGCCGCCATCACCTTCCCGGTGCGTGTGATGCGCGCGTTGGGAGTCCACACGCTCATCGTGACGAATGCGGCCGGCGGGCTGAATGCTGCCTGGCAGGCCGGGGACCTGATGCTCATCACGGATCATATCAACCTGCCGGGTATGGCCGGCCATAGCCCGCTCGTCGGTCCTAACGACGAGACCCTGGGGCCCCGCTTCCTGGATATGCGGGGGGCGTATGATGCGGACTTGCGGGCCCTTGCGCACCGGGTGGCCCGGGAGCAAGGTCTGACGTTGCGCGAAGGGGTGTATGTGATGAACGCCGGCCCCTGTTTCGAGACCCCGGCCGAGATCGCCTTCCTTATCGGCATCGGAGCCAGCGCCGTGGGGATGTCCACCGTGCCGGAGGTGATCGTGGCCCGCCACGGGGGGATGCGGGTGCTGGGCATCTCTTGCATCACCAACATCGCCGTCGGCGCGGAAAAGGCGGATCACGAGGAAGTGCTGGCGACGGCCGCAGCCGTCAAACCCCGGTTCCAGGCCCTGCTCCGGGGCATCCTGCGAGAGTTGGCGTAAAATGTCAGGCGTCAAACGTCAGGCGTCAAATGACGAATGACGCATCACGTTCCAAATTCCAATATGGAGGTAGCATGGCTCTATTACTCACTCGTGCGGACATCCAATCGTTCCTGACCATGAAGGACGCGATGGAGGCGGTGGAGGAGGCCTTCCGCCAACTGGCCCTGGGCACGGTGGAGATGCCACAACGACCGGTCATCCGTGTGCCGGAGCACCATGGCACGGTGTTGTTCATGCCGGCCCTCATCGGCGGGATGGGGGCCTTGGGCATGAAGGTGGTCTCGGTCTATCCGGACAACCCGCAGAAGTACGGCAAGCCCACCGTGCTGGGCACGATCCTGCTCAATGACCCGGCCACCGGCGAGGTGATCGCCATCATGGATGGCGGGTTCATCACCGCCATGCGCACCGGGGCGGTCTCCGGCGTGGCGACCCAGTATATGGCCCGGCCGGATGCGCGCGTGGCTGGCATCTTTGGGGCCGGGGTTCAGGCTCGCACGCAACTCATAGCCCTGGCCGAGGCGCGGCCTTTGGAGCGGGCGGTGGTCTATGATGTGGTGCCGGAGGCACGGGAGCGGTTCGCCGCCGAGATGAGCGCGCAACTGGGCTTCCCGGTGCAGCCGGTGGATGACCCCCGGGCCGCCGTGGAAGGCTGTGACATCATCGCCACGGCCACCAGCGCCGCCACGCCCGTCTTTGACGGGAACTGGGTGGCCCCTGGCACGCATATCAACGGCATCGGCTCCCACGCGCCGAACATGCGTGAGCTGGATACCACCATCGTCCTGCGCTCCCGGGTCATCGTGGACCTGCGCGGCGCGGCCCTGGCGGAGGCCGGTGACCTGATCATCCCCATCCGCGAGGGGGCCATCACCGCCGATCACATCGTCGGGGAGCTGGGTTCGGTGGTGGTCGGGCAGATCCCCGGCCGCACGCATCCGGACGAGATCACCCTGTTCAAGAGCGAGGGCCTGGCGATCCAGGACGTGTCCGTGGCGAGCCGGGTCTACCAGATGGCTCAAGAGCGCGGTATCGGCCAGGAGATCACCACGTAAAACGTGAAACGTAAAACGTAATAGCGCGAGCGAGACAATTACGCATTACGTTTTACGCATTACGCAGCAGATTTGCGCTTGACATACACGCCCGGATAGGGTACTATTGGCCTGCGCTGGGGGATCGTCTAGCGGTAGGACACGGGATTTTGGATCCCGGCGCCGAGGTTCGAATCCTCGTCCCCCAGCCAATGGCACACTGGGCACACCCCGGAGTGAACGATCCCGAATTCTCAGGCACGCGACGCAATGACAGACTGGCAAGTCTGGGATCTGGCGCGCGTGCTTTTTCGTATGGGAGGGAATATGCGTCTGGCCGCCGTAGTCCTGGCCGCCGGCCAGGGCGTGCGCATGAAGAGCAAGTTGCCGAAGGTGTTGCACCCCCTGGCCGGCCGACCCCTGATCACCCACGTGCTGGAGACAGCCCAGCAGATCGGGGCTGACCGGCTCGTGATCGTGTTGGGTTATCAGGCTGAGACCGTGCGCGCCGTTGTCGGCGAGGGGGTCACCGGCGTGGTGCAGGAGCCGCAACTGGGCACCGGCCACGCCGTCCTCCAGGCCCGGCCGGTGCTGGAGGGACAGTGTGATACCGTGCTGGTGCTCTATGGCGACATGCCCCTGCTGCGGGCGGAGACGCTGCGGCGTCTGGTGGAGCGACACCATGAGGGCGGGGCGGCCATCACCCTCCTTACCGTGGTCTCGGATGACCCCCAGGGCTTTGGGCGCATCCTGCGCAATGGGGCCGGTCAGGTGCTGGGTATCGTTGAGGAGGCTCACGCCACCAAGGAGCAGCTCGCCATCCGGGAGCTGAACTGCGGCATCTACTGTTTCCGGGCGTCGTGGCTCTGGGCGCACCTGCCACAACTGTCGGTCAGCCCCAAAGGGGAATACTATCTCACTGACATGGTGGGTCTGGCCGTGGACCAGGGCCTGCCGGTGGAGGCGTTGCCCATCACCGACCGGGATGAGGTGCTGGGCATCAACACCCGCGTTCACCTGGCCCAGGCCGAGGTCATCGTCCGGCGGCGTATCTGCGAGCGGCACATGTTGAACGGCGTGACCATTCTGGACCCGGCCTCCACCTTCATTGATGAGGGGGTCGAGATCGGGGCAGACACGGTGATCTACCCGTGGACGATCCTGGCGGGCCGCACGCGCATCGGCGAGGGTTGCCAGATCGGGCCGGGGACGCGCATCGTGGACGCGACCCTGGGCGATGACTGCGTCGTCCAGTATTCGGTGCTGGAGGAGTGCATCCTGGAGGCCGGCGTGGACGTGGGGCCATTCTCCCACCTGCGGGCCGGCGCATACCTGGAGGCCGGCGTCCACATCGGCAACTTTGGCGAGGTCAAGCGTTCGCGCCTGGGCCGGGGCGTCAAGATGGGGCATTTTAGCTACGTGGGTGACGCCGAGGTTGGGCCGGGGGCCAACATCGGGGCCGGCACCATCACCTGTAACTACGATGGGCAACGCAAGCACACCACCGAGATCGGCGAAGGGGCCTTTATCGGCAGCGACACCATGCTGGTGGCCCCGGTGCGCGTGGGCAGGGGGGCCAAGATCGGGGCCGGTTCGGTGGTGACCCACGACGTGCCGGACGGCGCGGTGGCTTATGGGGTGCCGGCGCGGGTGAAAAGTGAAACGTGAAACGTGAAACGTCATTCGTCATTCGTCATTCGTCATTCGTCATTCGACGTTTGACGCCTGACGTTTGACGCCCGACGTTTTACGCCCAGAAGGGGTAAGCAGCACATTGGACAGTACGGGCCTGGGCGAACTTGTGCTCCTGGCGATCTTGATCCTGGTCAATGGGTTCTTTGCCTCAGCCGAGATCGCCATCGTCTCGGTCAACAAGCTGCATCTGAAAGGGCCAGCCGAGGAAGGCGACCGCACGGCGGCCCTGATCCTCCACCTGGCGGAGAACTCGAGCCGGCTCCTGGCCACCATCCAGATCGGGGTGACGATGGCCGGGTTTCTGGCTTCGGCCTCGGCCGCCATCAACCTGGCGCACGTCTTCCACCACTTGTTTGTCCTGGTTATCCCGGCGCCTTACGCCGAAGAGTTCGCCGAGCCGCTGGCCGTGGTCACGGTGACGGTGCTGCTCTCGCTGGTCATGCTCGTCCTGGGCGAGCTAGCGCCCAAAGCTGTTGCGTTGCACTATGCTGAGCGGATCGCGTATATCTCGGCCTGGCCGGTGTACGTCCTTTCGTGGATCGCCTATCCCCTCGTTCGATTCCTCACTCTGGCTACCGATGCCGTCACCAGACCGTTGGGGGTCCGGCGGCGGAGTGCCTTGCCCTTCATTACCGCCGACGAGATCAAGACCATGGTGGACGCCGGCGAGGAGGAAGGGGTGCTGGAGAGCGACGAGAAAGAGATGATCTACAGCGTGTTCAAGTTTGGTGATACCCTGGTACGCGAGGTGATGGTGCCACGCATTGATGTGGTGGCCGTGGGCGCGGATTTGCCCCTGGTTCAGGCGTTGGATGTCATCGTCCAGGTCGGGTTCTCGCGGATCCCGGTCTATCGAGAGAATATAGACAATGTGATAGGGGTGTTTTACGCCAAAGACCTGCTACGGCAGGTCCGGGAAGGTGGTCTCACCGGCTGCGTGGGGGATCTGGTGCGCCCGGCCTACTTTGTGCCGGAGACCAAGAAAGTGGATGACCTCTTGCGCGAGATGCAGCGGAACAAGGTCCATATGGCCGTGGTGGTGGACGAGTACGGTGGCACGGCTGGCGTGGTGACCATCGAGGACCTGGTGGAAGAGATCGTCGGCGAGATCCGGGACGAATATGATTGGGCGGAGGAGGTGTTGGTGGAGAAGGTGAGCGAGCGAGAGGGCATCTTTAACGCCCGGGTGGACCTGGATGACGTGAACCGGCTCATGGGGCTGAACCTGCAAGCCGAGGATGTGGATAGCCTGGGGGGTTTGATCTACAGTCACCTGGGCCGGGTGCCAGACGTGGGGGACAGGGTGGAGTTGGACGAGGCGGTGATCACAGTGTTATCTCTGGCCGGCCGCCGGATCAAGCGCGTCCGCGTCACCAGGAGGACGCCAGCGCCACCGGCTGAAGAACTCAGGGGGCCGACGGCATGAAAGACCTCATTGCCCAGGCCCGGGACGCTCGTCGGCGGGCTTATGCCCCATACTCAGACTTTGCCGTGGGAGCGGCGCTGCTTGCCCGCGATGGGCGGGTGTTCACCGGCTGCAATGTGGAGAACGCCAGCTATGGGCTGACCGTCTGCGCCGAGCGGGTGGCCGTTTTCAAGGCCGTCTCCGAAGGCTACCGCGATTTCGTGGCCCTCGCCGTGGTCTCTGAGACTGGGGCCACACCTTGCGGAGCCTGCCGGCAGGTATTGGTGGAGTTCGATGTGGAACAGGTCATCGTGGCCCGTCCTGAGGGTGATTATGCCGTGTTGACCCTTCGTGAGTTGATGCCCCAGGCCTTCGATAAAAGCCAGTTAGACCGAAAAAGAAAGGGGGAAACCTTGAATGTTGCGTAGTCTTCTGAGTAGTTTGCTAGTGTTCGCGGTCTTGTTCTTGATCGTCATTGTCGCCTCGACGGCGATCGCGGGACTGATCCTGGGCCTGGCCTGGGTGTTGACTCTGGTGTTCCCGTTGCGCCTGATAGAGGCTGCCCTGGTCATCCTGGGTGTGGCCGGCGGGATCACCTTCTATGCTGGACTGAACATAGCCGCGACCACGTTGGCGGGCGCCTGGCGGGAAGGGGGCGAACTGGCCGACACAGACTGGTGGGAAGAGGAGGAAGAGGAGGAAGAGGAGCCGGCCCCGACCACCTTTCGACCGATCCCGTTGCCTACTGTCTCACCGCGCCCGGCGCGGACCAGCGATCAGGTGAAACCCGATGACCTGTGCCCCTGCGGTAGCGGGCGTAAATACAAGAACTGCTGCGGTAAGAAGAGACGATAGCCATGCGCATCGTCATCGCCCCGGATTCCTTCAAGGGCAGTCTGTCGGCCGGGGAGGTGGCCCAGGCTATCGCTCAGGGGGTGCGCCGGGTGTTCCCGGCAGCAGACATCGCCATCGTGCCCATGGCCGATGGCGGTGAGGGGACGGTGCAGGCGTTGGTGGACTCTACCGGCGGGCAGATCGTCCCGGTGACAGTCACCGGCCCGTTGGGGACGCCGGTGTCGGCCTTCTTGGGGCTGCTGGGCGACGGTGAGACGGCAGTCATCGAGATGGCCGCCGCCAGCGGGCTGACGCTGGTGCCTCCAGAGCAACGCAATCCCCTGATCACCACCACACGGGGCACCGGCGAGTTGATCCGCGCGGCCCTGGACCGGGGCGCCCGGCGGCTCATCGTGGGCCTTGGGGGCAGTGCCACGGTAGATGGGGGGGCCGGCATGGCTCAGGCCCTGGGCGTCCACCTGCTGGACAGCGCAGGCGGCGAGATCGGGCCGGGGGGCGGGGAATTGCGGCACCTGGCCCACGTGGACGCGAGGGGCCTGGACCCGCGCCTGGCCCAGGCCGAGGTGGTGGTGGCCTGCGACGTGGACAATCCCCTCACCGGCCCACGCGGCGCGGCGCGCGTCTACGGCCCGCAGAAGGGGGCCACGCCGGAGATGGTGGAGGACCTGGACCAGGCGTTGGCCCACTATGCCGCTGTGATCGCCGCCGATCTGGGCCGGGCGGTGGGGGATATGCC
>DAOTYG010000174.1:0-5489 GCA_034435155.1 Anaerolineae bacterium
TCCGCGACGGTGTGGGCATTGACCGCGATAGCGAGCGCGCCCGCGAGGGCATCAAGTACGACTTTGAGGTGGTGCCGCCGCAGACTTCCTTTGACTTTGCCCTGACGCTGGAAAACCCCACCGAGCGTGACCTGGGGCTGATTGCCCTGGGCCTGCAAGAGTTCATCGCCGGGATGATCCCCCTGGGTGGCATCCGCTCGCGGGGACTGGGCCGCTGCCATCTGGCAGAGGTGAAAGTCGAAGGGGTGGACTTGAGCGACCGCAAGGCAATGACGGCTTATCTGCTGGAACGCAAAATGACAGTGGAACCAACCGACGACTTTATCCGCCGCCACCTGAGCGCGCTGCTGAATCCAGAAAGGAGCTGAGCGATGTTCAAACAACTGGTCAACGAGTGCCTGATTGATCTGCACATTCATATCGAGGGGCCGGTGCTGATCAAATCCGGCCTGGCCCAGGTCAGCGGGCCGGATATGGCCTGGGTGCGCGTGTTCCGCAACGGCCGCGAGGAGGTCTACCTGCCCGGCTCTTCCCTCAAGGGTGTCCTGCGCAGCCACGCCGAGCGGATCGCCCGCACGCTCAAGCCGGAGGCGGCCTGCGATCCGTTCGCCGATGCCTCCTGCGGTCGCATCTTTGACAAGAGGAAACCGGGCACAGCCGAGGCCTATCGCGAATCGTGCCTGATCTGCAGACTGTTCGGCTCCACAGGCTTTGCCGGCCGGCTGGCGACCACTGATGCTTATGCCATCGGCACGCCGCCCGAGCCGGTTCAGCGCGACGGCGTGGGGATTGACCGCTTCACCGGCGGTGCGGCGCACGGGGCCAAGTTTGAGCTGGAAGTCATCACCGAAGGCACCTTTGCCACCACACTCCACTTGCGCAACTTTGAGCTGTGGCAACTGGCGCTTGTGGGCTTTGTGCTGCAGGACCTGGCCGACGGGCTGATCCGCATCGGAATGGGCAAGAGCCGGGGCCTGGGCAAAGTGCGCGGCGAGGTACAGCAGGTGCGGATAGACTTCCTCGACCCCCAAGCGCCACAGCTCGTCAACGGCCAATTGGCCTTGCGCGGGGTCGGTTCGCTCTTTGATGAAGCAAAAGCCTACGGGATGGTCACGCCCGATGAGGTCAGCATCCCCCACAATGACAAACCCCGCTCCAACGGCCTGCGCACGACGGTCGTTTTCCCCGGCCAGACCTTCCCGTGGGGTAGCATTGCCGACCGTTGGGTTCAGCGGGCGAGAGATTTCACCGATCCCCTGGCGGACGAACGAAAAGGAGGACGGCGATGAGCGAGTGGGTGTTTTCCGGCACGCTGGACCTGGCCGGATTGCAGACGCGGGTGGAGGCCTGCCGGCCGCGGGCACGCTTTGCCATCCTGGAGCGGATTGATGCCATAGATTTTCCCCCACCGCAAGACGAGCCGATTAACGTAACGAACTGGCCCAAGGGCCGACTCTTTGATGAGGCCTTCGAGCTGCGTTGGGAGCAGATCGGGCAGGAATACCGCGTGATTCTCTCCGGCAACGGAGATCTACCGGCCCTGGCCGCCGGGCTGAGCGAACAGCCCCTGCCATCTGGCCCAGACGAGGTGCAGGCTTACTACTGCTGGAACGAAACGGATGCGCGTTTAGGGCGCACACTGGATTACCGCTGCGTACCGGGGCAGGGCAACGTGAAGCTGTTCGTGCGCGAGTTCCGCGACGACTACGGACGACTGGTCTTCTGGCGCTACATCCAAATGGAGCGGGATGGAGGTGAAGCATGAATCCTTACGGTTTTGTCCGCCTGGGGCCGGCTGCGCAACGCGCTGCGGCGACCCGGCATGACCATTTTCAGGGGCTGAGCGGGCACCTGCACTGCCGCCTGACGGCTTTGACCCATCTGTTTGTCCCTAAAACCCAAGAGACAATCAAAGGGAAACACCAGGAACTCGCCCTCATGCGTTCCACGGATGGGCGACCCTTGCTGCCCGGCTCCTCGCTCAAGGGCATTATCCGCAGCGTGGCCGAAGCGATCAGCGGCTCGTGCCTGACCCTGCCCCTGGGCAAGGGCGGTGAGATCGAGTACCGCGGGCGTCCAGCGGTCACTTATCGCATCCCGCGCGGGTTCGAGCACTGCCGCGATGCCGATCATCTCTGTCCGGCCTGCCGCATTTTCGGCTCGCTCAGCGGCGGCAACCCCTTCCTGGGTAAGATTGGCTTGGGTGATGCTCTGACTGCAGCCCCGTTCGAAGTTGAGACCATGACCATCGAGGCCCTGATGGAACCCAAGCCGCGCCATGGCGCCTGGTATGAGGACCCCCAACAGCGCGGCTTTCTCCGCGGGCGCAAGTTCTATTACCACCGACCTCTGGGGCCACGACGGACGACGGTCAAAAATGAATACAACAAGACGATCGAAGCGGTCAAGCCAGGCGCCGTTTTTGAGTTTGAGGTGGACTATACCAACCTGACCGAGGCCGAGCTGGCTTTGCTTGTCTTCGCCCTGGTCCTGGAGCCCGGTATGGCCCACAAAGTTGGGATGGGCAAGCCGGTGGGGTTGGGAAGCGCCCGGCTTGAGATCGTCAGTTGGGAACAGGTGGACCGTCAGGCGCGCTATCGGCAATTCGGCGGTGGGGTAACGCTGCTAGAAGACGAGGCCCTGAACACCGAGATCGCCCGCTGGCAGGCCAGATATCATCAGGAATACGCCCTCTGGAAAGACAGTCTGGCCGACCTGCGCCGCATCTGGGCTTGGGATCCTTCGACGCGGACCGAAGTCCGCTATCCTGGGCAGGACTGGTTCCGACAGAATCCGCGGACGCCGATTGAAGAGGCGCCGTAAGTTGTTACCCCTGAGAAAAGGAAGAGTGCAATGGCAGATCGAAAATTCGTATTAAGCACGGTAGGCATCTCCGTTTTGCTGAACGTTCTTGACCCATCCGAAGAGGACTTGCGACAACAGTTGAACCGGGCGGCAAATGAGCATCAGTTGGCGGATGAGTTAGCCTGTAAAGTAGATGAGCTTGTGGAAAGGGCAAAAGCTCTCCTGCGTGAAGGCAACGTGCAAAAGAATCGTCGCTTGAGCGCAGAACTGAACGGCCTGTACGGCATCTACCAGGGCAATCTTTCAGCAGGGAAGTCAGACATGCACTATCTGGTCGCCACAGACACCGCCCTGGGCCGAAAAGCTGCCGACGTGATCAGTGCTTTTCTTCGGGAGAACGGCCTCAATGTAGATGTCTATGTCCCTGACAATTTATCCACAGCCGATCCTTCCACCTTCTCAAAAGGAATGAAGGATTTAATCCACTGGTGTGAAAACACCATTCCCGGGTATCGAGACACTGGCTATCGAGTTGTCTTCAATCTGACAGCAGCGTTCAAGAGCTTACAAGGGTATCTGAGTATCATGGGCATGTTTTACGCAGATGAGATGGTCTATATCTTCGAGACAGGCTCTCAGTTGCTGAGCATTCCTCGCCTTCCGTTACAAGTGGACATTGACGCGCTGCGCGAGTCTCGTATGGAACTGGCCATGATGGCGCAAGGCCATATCTTTCCGTTTGAACAAGTTGCCAGCATCCCGGACGGTTTGCTGGAGACCGATGACAAAGGAAGCGCCACGTTGTCGGATTGGGGCGCGCTGATTTGGAACCGGGTCCGTCAGGATCTCCTTGGGGAAGATCTCCTACCATTTCCACGACTGCAATACACGGATACTTTCCGAAAGGATTTCAAAAGTGCGGATCGGAAAGATCGGGCTGAACTGCAAGAAGTTTTGGCAAAGGTTTCCGGGATACTTGAAGACAAGCGTGGTGATACCTCCGCTCTGAAGCGAGATGGCGGGTTGCAATACGACTTGTATACAAACAGGTACACGAAGGATGGCCGACCCATTGGCCACTTCCGAGTTTCACAGAGCAGGCGAGTCAGTTGTACAGCCGAAGACGGTGCGCTGCGTCTACGCCATTACGGTGAGCATTCAATCAATGATAATCCATGAGGAATCTTATGGCCCGTAGAAAACCAGACCAGTCAGAAAACAGAGCGCGAGATCTCTGTTCAGCCAAAGAAACGAACTGGAAGCCGCCAGACGAGCCGTAGAGCATTACCTGGAGCAAAGGAGATAAATCATGGGCGTCTACCACCTCATGGGCCTGGGCCGTTCCCCGGGCACCGTCATCGGGCCGCTGACCTACCTGGCCCACCGCTACGGGCGCTGGAACGCCGACGACCAGCGCTTCTTCGCCCGTTCCGGCGAGGTCCGCCAGCGCCGGGAAGGCCAGAGGCGCGAGCAGCCAACCTGACCATCGAGGCCCTAGCCCGGAAGGAGCCGTGGCTGGAGAAGGAAAAGTTATCGTTAGGGTAGATTCATCAAGTGGGGTGGGCGAAGGCATTGCCTTCGCCCACCCACCCCAGGAATCTCAAAAGGTCTTGCTATGAACCCCAGAACCCATCTGCCCAAATATGAAATCGGCGCGCACTTCCTGACGGCCAAAACATTCCAAAATATCCCTTTCTTCAGGGATCCGGCCTGCGCGCGCATCTTTTGTGAGGAACTGGAAGCCGCCCGCACGGCCTATGGCCTCTATGTGCTGGCCTTTGTGGTCATGCCGGACCATATCCATCTGCTCCTGTGGTGGGATGCCGATGCACTGCCAGACCTCACCATCTCCAAAGTGGCCTGGGCGGTAAAAGGCCGCTCGGCCAGGCGGATGGTGGCTTATCTAAAGGGGGTGGGCGAAGGCACTGTCCAAGGGGTGGGCGAAGGCAATGGGGTGGGCGAAGGCAATGCCTTCGCCCACCCAGGCACCCTGTTACAACCGGCCCGTGAGCCGGCCGACCGGCCCCACTACCGCAACTGGCGCTACAAAATCTGGCAACAGGGTGCTGGTTACGATTTCAATGTCTATACCCCACACAAGCTTTTGGAAAAAGTAACCTATATCCACGCCAATCCCGTTCGGGCAGGATTGGCCGCCAATCCGAAGGACTATCCCTGGTCCAGTGCAATCAATTATGCTGAGGTGGGGGTAGCCGAAGGCAATGCCTTCGGCTACCCCCGGCATCCGGTGCAAATTACGCTCTACTCGGAGGTACTGTGATGATCCTTCTCAATTTCTCTCACCCTCTCACCACAGATCATCTGACCCAGGTGGAATCCCTCACCGGCCAGAAGGTGGGGCGCGTGGTCGAGGTGCATACCCAGATCGATCCGCAGCAACCGCTCGTCCCACAGGTAGTGGCCCTGGCCGACGAGGTCGGCCTCTCCCCGACCGAGTGGCAGACCCTGCCGCTGCTGGTCAACCCACCCTCCCTCAATTTCATCGCCGTGGCCCTGCTGGCCGAGCTGCACGGCCGCTGCGGCTACTTTCCGGCCCACCTGCGCCTGCGGCGGGTGGGTGGAGCAGGCGAAAGCAATCGGGTGGGCGAAGGCATTGCCTTCGCCCACCCAGGGCCGCCCCGCTACGAGGTGGCTGAGGTGCTGGACCTCCAGGCGGTGCGGGA
>DAOTYG010000175.1:0-16697 GCA_034435155.1 Anaerolineae bacterium
CTGCCGGCCCCACTCGCACCGCCGGCCCACCCGTACCGCAGGTCCCACCCGTACCGCCACGCCTCGCCCGACTGCCACCGGCACACCGGCCCCCACGCCAGACCTGGTCTGGACAGCCATCGAATGGCGGAATACCAGCGTGCCCGGCAAACGCGGCGGCGCCGAGTCACGCATCATCGTCACCATTGCCGGGCTGGTGGGACACCCGGTCTCCATCCATTGCGGACCATATACTGCCACCACGTACAGCGGCACCAAGCCGGAGTACAATCCTTATGCCTGTGTCTTTTCGGCCTTGGGCCCCGGCCTGTACACCCTGGAACCCCACGGCCTGGGTGTCACCTATGACATCTATATGGACGGCGACGGGTACGCCGAAGTCGAGTTTGCGTTGCGCCCCCGCTCGTCCCTCACTCCCACCCCCCGGCCGTGAACATTCCCCGCCGGTTCACGGCACCAGCCGCAGCGTCGCCTCGGCATTAGCCAGCACGTCCAGGCGGTCAAAGAGCATGGGCGCATAGTGACCGCTGGCCCACAGGGGCAGCAGGTCGTCATAGTGGGGGCTGGCCGGATGCCCGCTCTGGCCCACCGTTTGTACCATCCACCCCTCGCGCCACTCCCCCAGGTCCACGATCTGCCGGTAGGCCGGCAGGCTCGTCTGCTGATAGCGGCGGCCATAGGTCCCCACGTTCACCGTGAGGATGTCGCCGGGCGTGGCCACCGGGCCCCGGTTAAAGACCGTTTCCAGCAGCGGGTTGATGGCGATCTGGTTCTGGAAGGTGGCGGTGTGTAACCGACCCCAGGTCCAGCCGGCGGTGTTCGGTCCCAGACGCTCCTCCAGTTCCTGGATCGCGTCCTTGAGACTCCGCCGCGCGATCTCGGCCCAGGTCTCTCGTTCTGGCGTCCGGGTGTCGTCAAACCAGTCGGCGGTGGGGTTGCCCACCAGTCGCTCCAGGCAGGCGATAGAATGCGGGGTGCTCAGATATAGATCGATCAGGTCGCCCAGCTCGTCGCCAAAGGTGTTCAACAGGAGATGTTGCCGCCAGACCTGGAAGACACACGCGCCCTGGCTATCCGTCGTCAGGCGCCGATCCCAGCTCTCCAGATAGGCCAACACCTCCTGCTGGGTCACGTTCTGCGGCGTGATGCGCAGCAGGTAAGGGACCAGGCGATCAGCCGATAGCGACAGGACATCGTTCTGGATGACCTGGAGATCGCGGGCGGTGAGGCCCCGACGTTCCGTGAGCAGCGTGCTGATGCGCCTGGCCCGGTCACCCGTATCGGCCTCGTTGGCCAGGAGATAAGGATAGTCGTCGCCGACGATGCGGTTGTTGGCGGTGATGATATAGCCTTCTGGCGGGTTGTAGCGGGAGGGTAGTTGGTCGAAGGGGATAAAGCCCGTCCATTCGTACTCGCCGGTCCAGCCGGCCATCGGCACGGCGCCCTGCCCATTGGCCCGGATCGGGATGCGGCCGGGCAACTGGTAGCCGATGTTGCCGTCCACGTCGGCATAGACCATGTTCAGCGATGGCGCGACCCAGAAACGCAAGGCAGCCCGGAACTCGTCCCAGTTGTCGGCGCGGTTCAGGGCCAGCAAGGCCGGCAACATGGGCGAGACCTCCAGGGCCGTCCAGCGCAGGGACATGGGCAGCGTGGCCTCCGGCAGCACTTCGGAGACGAGGGGGCCGTGGCGGGTGTAGACCACCCGCAACGTCTGGGGCGTGCCATCACGGACCTGGATGGTTTCCGTGATCACCTGGGCGACGTGCCATTCCTGGCGGAACTCGTATTGCGGGGGATCGGTGGGCCGGATGTGCTCCACATAGAGGTCCTGCACGTCGGCGATAGAGTTGGTGGCGCCCCAGGCGATGCGGTCGTTGTGGCCCAACACGACGCCGGGCACGCCGGGCAGGGAGGCCCCGATAACATCAAAGCCGGGGCCGTGGAGGTGGACCAGATACCACAGGGCCGGCATCTGGATGCTCATGTGAGGGTCGTTGGCCAGGAGGGGTTTGCCGGAGGCTGAGCGTGTCCCGTCAATGACCCAGTTGTTGCTGCCGGTGCCCGGCCCGCCAAAGGGTCCCGGAAGGGCGCGGATATAGGCCAGGGGGGCACTGGTGGTGGATTCTGCCCCCGGCTGGGTCATAGAGGGGACGATAAGGGGGGCATCCGGGGAATAGGCCGGCACTAACTCGTCGGTCTTGCCCTTGCCCAGCCGCTCGATGAGAGTCATGCGGGCCAGTTCGTATTCCATGTTGGCGCACTGGCTCAGGGCCATCACCTTACCCCAGACGAGCGAGTCCACCGGCGACCACGGCTCCGGGCTGACACCCAGGAGCAGGAACTCCAGGGGCAGGCGGTCCCGATGGGTCTCGATATAGGCGTTGACGCCGTTGGTGTAGGCTTTGAGGATACGGGCGGCGTCCTGGTAGCGCGTGTCATAGATCACCGGGTCCTTTTGCAGGGCTGTCCATTCGGTCTCGGCCACGCGACGCAGGCCCAGGGTGCGCATGAGGCGGTCCGTCTCCAGGGCAGAGGAGCCGGCCACCTCGGCCAGGCGGCCGCTACCCAGACGGCGTTGGACCTCCATCTGCGCCAGGCGGTCGCCGGCCGTCACGTAGCCCTGGGCGAAAAAGAGGTCATCCACCGAGTCCGCATAGATGTGGGGGATGCCCCAGCGGTCGCGGATCACCTCCACCGGGCCTTGCAGGCCGGGTAGTTGCAACGTGCCGCTGGTCTCCGGCAGGGGGCGTTGGAAGAGAAACCAATAGCCGCCGATCCCGGTCCCGCTGAGGAGGGTCAGGATCAAAGCGACGATCAACAAGGCCAGGGTGATTTTATTGCGCATGGCTTCCTCTCCGTGGAAGGTAGAGAAACAGTAACTGCTCACCCTCCCGCAGGTTCATGCGTTTTCGCGGACACGCCCGTCGCAGACGGGAAACACGGCTCCCAGCAACCTGCGGGAAGGTAGGCCGGGCAATTACGAGAAACACACTTTGGGGGGCAGCGACCGCAAAACCCCGCCGCGAGCTTTTACGCAATCTGCGCAACCAACCACTCTATGGCAGCGCGGGTTTCCGGTTGGAAGGCAGCAAACTCTTCGTCGGTGATGAGATGGTGCTGTCGCCAGAGGGCCAGGTGGGTCAAGGCGCGCGAACGACTCCAATCATCAAAGCAATCGGCGATCAGGCGATCCCGGTCCCGGATGTGGCGGTACAGCGCCAGGTAGGCACGATGGTGCTCGCCTTCTGTCGCAGCGGCGATCATATCTTGCGCCTCAACCAAAATGCGTTGGCACAGCCGTTCCAACGCTAGTGGCTTGAGGCGAGAAAGATACTTCCAGTCTTGTTCGGGAAAAGGCATCGTGATCTCCTACAGATTTTTGGCCTGACATCCGTGCATAACTTCTGTCAAGCAGTTGCCTATTGACAATCGAGGCAGTGAATAGTATCATACGCGCAAGCCGCATGCCGGCCACGATCCATATCGGGTGGTAATTGTAGCACATGGTTCACGTTTCGGCAACACGGTGATCATCCCAGCGCGCATATGATATTGTAATTTCCTGACCGAAGACGTTCAAGACTTTGGAGGTTGCAGCCATGCCGGCCGTGATGATCCCCAATGATTGGGTGGGTCTGGTGGTGTCATATCTCTGGGTCTTTGCCGTGCTGGGGGCCGGCGAGGGCCTGCGCATCGTCCTCAAGTTGCCCCGGGACTTTACCCGCAAGTTCGTGCATATCGGCGTGGGCTTGTGGGCCATCGGCACGGTGCTGGTCTTCCAGAACTGGTACTTTGCCGTTATCCCGCCGTTGTCGTTCATCGTCCTCAACTATATCTCCTACCGGCGCGAGGTGTTCAAGGCGATGGAAGTGGCGGACAAGAGCAACCTGGGCACGGTCTATTTCCCCATCTCCTTTGCTATCACCATCGCCTTATGCTGGGCCTGGCCGGCCGTCATCGCTGCCGGGCTGATGCCCATGACCTGGGGTGATGCCCTGGCCTCGATCATCGGGACGCGCTGGGGCAGGCGGCGGTATACAGTGGGCGGGAGCACCCGTTCGCTGGAGGGCAGCGGGGCGATGTTTGTCTTCAGCCTGGCGTCCGTGTTCCTGGTGCTGGTGGGGTTCGGGACGCCGGTGGTGGCCGCCGGGGTCTACGCGCTCATCGTGGCCGCCGTGGCCTCGTTGGTGGAAGCCGTGTCCATCCTCGGCCTGGATAACATCACCGTGCCTTTGATTTCGGTGTTGGTGCTGTGGGTGTTGCAAGCGTGGCTGATCTGAAAATCAGGGTACTACAGCGGAACTAATTTTCAAACCAGGAGGTTGTGATGGGATTCAACTTGCGTAACCGAAGCCTGACCAAGTTGTTGGATCTGACGCCGCAGGAGATCCTTTTCTTGATCGATCTGGCCCGGGAACTCAAAGCCGCCAGGTATGGTGGCTACGAGCAACCACGACTCAAGGGTAAAAAGATCGCCCTGATCTTTGAAAAGACCTCGACCCGTACCCGCTGTGCTTTCGAGGTGGCCGCCTATGACCAGGGGGCGCATGTCACCTATCTGGAGCCAACCGGCGCGCAGATCGGGCACAAGGAATCCATAAAGGATACGGCCCGGGTGCTGGGCCGCATGTATGACGGTATCGAATATCGGGGCTTTTCCCAGGAGACGGTGGAGGAACTGGCCCGCTACGCCGGCGTGCCGGTCTGGAACGGCCTGACTGACCAGTTCCACCCCACCCAGGTCCTGGCCGACCTCATGACCATGATGGAGTACAGCAAAAAGCACTGGACGGAGATCGCCTATTGTTACCTGGGAGATGCCCGCAACAATATGGGCAACTCGCTCATGGTGGGTGGGGTCAAGTTGGGTATGGATGTGCGACTGGCTGCACCTCGTAGCCTGTGGCCGGCCGAGGGCCTCGTCGCTACGTGCCGGGAGATTGCCCGGGAGACCGGCGCCCGGCTTACCTTAACCGAAAGCGTGGCGGAGGGCGTCCGGGGGGTGGACTTTTTGCACACCGATGTCTGGGTCTCCATGGGGGAGCCGAAATCCGTCTGGGCGGAACGCATCCAACTGCTCAAGCCCTATCAGGTCAATCGGCAGGTGGTGGACCTGACCGGCAATCCCCAGGTCAAGTTTATGCATTGCCTGCCCTCCTTCCATAACCGTGAGACCGTGATCGGTGAAGAGATCTATCAGACATTCGGGCTGGACGGGCTGGAGGTGACGGATGAGGTCTTTGAATCGCCGTGCTCCATCGTCTTTGACCAGGCCGAGAACCGGCTCCATACCATCAAGGCCATCCTGGTCGCCACGCTGGGGGATTGAAGGGCCAGATGTTCCCCACCGGTCATTTAGCCTATACCTTCAGCGGGCTGACTTTGCTCCAGGCCCGGGGGTATATGCCGGACGTGGACTATCGCCTGGCGGCCCTGGTGGCCGTGGCTCCGGACATCGTGGACAAGCCCCTGGCCCTGCTGTTGTTTCCCGCTTCCCAGACCACTCAGGGCCTGTGTCATTCGTTGATCGTGCATCTGGCGATCACGACGTTGGTGTTGCTCCTGGCCCGCCGCTTCTGGCCCTACGCGGCCATACTCAACTTTCACCTGGTCTGTGACCAGGTCTGGCGCTATCCCCGCACCATACTCTGGCCGCTGCTGGGTCCCGGCTTTGAGCCGTGGAAGCCCATTGAGGGGATGGATGGTTTCCTGGCGGCCTATGCCGAGATCGCTGCGCGGCCGGAGGTGCTGGCCCTGGAACTCATCGGCCTGGCGATGTTAGCGGTATTGGTCATCAGTCGCCGGCTCTACCACCCGGCCCGGCTGGTCGCTTTCCTGCGCACCGGCCGCCTGCCGACCAATGGTCAGCCCCTCCTGACTTCGGAGCGTGCCCCATGCGCGTGATCGCCGGCGAGGCCAAAGGCCGCACCCTGTTTCCCGTCCCTGGGGCCGGGACCCGTCCCATCGCCGACCGGGTCAAGGCCGCTTTGTTCGATACGCTGGGGGCGCGCGTGCCCGACTGCGTTTTTCTGGACCTGTTCGCCGGGACGGGGAGCGTGGGCATCGAGGCATTGAGCCGGGGCGCAGCGCGCGCTGTCTTTGTGGAAAAGAGCCGCCAGGCCATCGCTACCATTCACCGCAACCTGACCGCCACCGGCCTGGGCGACCGGGCGCGAGTCGAGCAAGCCGACGTTTTCCGCTTCCTCCGCGAGACCGGCGAGACCTTCGACATCGTCCACGTGGCCCCGCCGCAGTACCAGGGCCTCTGGGCGCGGACGGTACAGGCCATTGATCAGCGGGCCAGCCTTCTGGCCGCCGAGGGGGTGGTCGTGGCCCAGATCTACCCCAAGGAGTTCCAGGAGTTGCCGCTGGCCGTGTTGACGCTCACGGACCAACGTCGCTATGGCAGCACCTTGCTGTGCTTTTACGAACCCCGGCCTCAGCTTGCAGTTGAAACCGCGCCTGGAGGAGCGCAGTCCACTGGCTGACCACCTGCGGTAATGGCCGTGGGGCAGGTGGGTTTGGCTCGGGGTGCGGTTCACGCTGGCCGATCACATGATCAACCCTGATGATACCATTGCTGCCATCTCCACGCCCATTGGTGAAGGGGGCATTGGCATCGTGCGGCTGAGCGGGCCGGACGCCGGCCCCATCTTGCGCCAGGTCTTCCGGCCGGCCCGCGCCACCGCCCCCCTGGAACCGCGCCATCTCACCTACGGGCATATCGTGGAGCCGATCACCGGCGAGCGCATTGACGAGGTGCTGGCCGCCTTTATGCCGGCTCCGCATACCTACACCCGTCAGGACGTGGCCGAGATCCAGGCCCACGGCGGGATCGTGCCCTTGCAACGTATCCTGGCTCTGGTGCTCCGCGAGGGCGCGCGACTGGCGGAACCGGGCGAGTTCACCCTGCGGGCCTTCCTGCACGGCCGGCTCACCCTGGACCAGGCCGAGGCCGTGCTGGACATCGTCCAGGCGCGGACGGCGGCGGCCCTGCGATTGGCGATGGAGCAACTGGGTGGGCGGCTCACCGGCCCGGTGCGCGCCCTCCGCGCGGACCTCCTGGCGACCCTGGCCTACCTCACGGCCGCTATTGACTTTCCAGAGGACGAAATCCCGCCCCACGACGTGGCCGGCACCCTGTGCGATGCCCAGGAGCGTATCGCGGCCCTACTCGCCACGGCCGACCAGGGCCGGGTTTATCGCCAGGGTGTGCGTACCGCCATCGTGGGTCGGCCCAACGTGGGCAAATCCAGCCTGCTGAACGCCCTCCTGCGCGAGAGCCGGGCCATCGTCACGCCGGTCCCCGGCACCACCCGCGACACGCTGGAAGAGGTGCTCAACCTGCGCGGCGTGCCCTTCGTGTTGGTAGATACGGCCGGCATCACCCAGAGCCGTGATATGGTGGAGCAACTGGGCGTGGAACGCAGCCGTCGGGCCATCGCCCAGGCGGATTTGGTGCTCCTGGTGGTGGATGGCTCGGAGCCGCTGGACGAGCGCGATACGGCCATCGCCGCCCTGGTGGGCGACCGGACCACACTGCTGGTCGTCAACAAATGTGATCTGCCGGTCGTGGCGGACCCGGCGACGATTATGGCCCTGTTGCCCCCTTTACCTCGTGGGGGAGGAGCCGGGAGAGAGGTCGTCCACCTCTCGGCCCTCACCGGCGAGGGGCTGGATGCCCTGGAAGCCGCGATGGTGGACGCCGTGCTGGGGGGTCAGGTGTTGGTCTCGAATGCGGCGCTGGTGACCAACCCCCGCCATCAGGAGGCGTTGAGCCGGGCGGCCGCATCGTTAGCCTCGGCCGGGCGCGCCCTGGCCGACGGTCTGCCCCTGGACTGCGTGTCCATTGACGTGAGCGAGGCCGTATCCGCACTGGGGGAGATCACCGGAGAGACGGTATCAGAGGATTTACTGGACGCGATCTTTGGCCGGTTTTGTTTGGGCAAGTGAAGCGTAAGGCGTAAAGTGTACATGGTGCCAAGTTTTACGCTTCACGTTTTGCGGGTTTCGACAATGAGACTGCTGATAGAGGAGGCCACATGCGCACACTCATCATCAACGGGGACGACTTTGGTTATAGCCAGGGGGTGGTGCGAGCCATCATCCAGTGCTATGAGGCCGGCGTGCTCCGCTCAACCACGGCCCTGGTGAACATGCCAGCCTGGCCCCAGGCGGCCGCCTACCTGCAGGAACACCCTGACCTGGGGGCTGGCGTCCACCTGGTCTTCAACGACGGCCGGCCGGTCCTGCCGCCGGCGCGTGTCCCCACCCTGGTGGATGCCGACGGCTACTTCCTGGGCGACGAAGTGCTGCTGGAGCGTGGCGACGAGGTGAACGTGGCCGAGCTGGTGCAGGAGTGGCGGGCGCAGATTGACCGTTTTGTGGCCGACACGGGCCGCCAGCCGACCCACCTGGACAATCATTGCCCTATTTCCTATATGTGCCCGGAGTGGTTTGGCGCGGCCATCGCGTTGGCCGGGGAGTTGGGGCTGCCCATGCGGATGCCCTTCGGGGATGACCTGGAGGAACGCATCGAGGAGATGGTGGCGGGTAGCGGGTTCTCGCCGGATGTCGCCCGGCTGCTGGCCGGACAATACCAGGCCTGGATGCGTGAACACGGCGTGCGCCACCCGGACCGGTTCCTGATGGACTTTTCGCGGGACGGACAGCGTACAGTCGCCACCCTGACGCGCCTCATCCGGGGTCTGCGCGAGGGGGTCACGGAGTTGCTGGCGCACCCCGGCTACCCGGCCGCCGATGCCGGGGCCACCAGTCGCCGCCCGGCCGGCGACCAGCGCTGGCGCCAGGAGGAGGCCGAGGCCCTGCTGGACCCCCGGGTGCGTGCTGTCATCGAGGAGACCGGCGTCCGCCTGGCCCATTACGGGGATGCGTGGGCATAAACATCGCCCAGAGGATCGCGCCTGGGGGCGTTGGTCAGTCCCCCCAGGCGCGGTTTCAACCGCCGGCCCTCCTACCTGGCCCGGGGGTGGCTTGCATCATATACCTTGTGGATGTGTTCCCGGCTGAGGTGAGTATAGATCTGCGTGGTCGTGATACTGGCGTGTCCCAGGAGCTTTTGCACGGCGCGCAGTTCTGCCTTGTTGTTGAGCATGTGTGTGGCAAAAGTATGCCGTAGCGTGTGCGGCGTGACCTGGTCTTCCAGGCCCAGGTTGCGGGCATAGTGTTTGATGATCAGCCACAGTCCCTGTCTGGTAAGTCGCCCCCCTCGATTGTTGAGAAACAACGCCCTCTCATCAGGCGATAAGCCACCACCCTCGCCCTGCCCGGCATTCAAAAGCTGAGGTCGGCCCTCATTCAGGTACACCTGTAAGGATTCGATGGCCTGCCGGTGAATGGGGATGATCCGCTCCTTCTGGCCTTTGCCCAGACAACGCACATAGCCGGTGGTCAGATTAACATCTTGCTCGTTCAAGGCGACCAGTTCTGAGGCCCGCATCCCGGTAGCGTAGAGCAGCTCCAGCATGGCCCGGTCGCGTTTGGCTTCCGCGTGCTTGCTGACCAGCATCCAGAAGCCGGCTTCGCTAAAGCGATGGCCGCGCTCGTTGATGAACAACGCCGGCTCATCCCCTCCGCCCTCGTCTGCCAGAGCCGGGCGCGCCGTCTCCAGGTAATCCCGCAGGGCCTGGACCGCCTTTTGCCCCAGGAATACCGTGCGCCCCAGGCCCGCCACGTTTTCGGGCCGGCTATCGTCAGGCAGGTAATAGCGCAGGCAACCGGCGGCCAGGTCCACGTCGCTCAGGTTCAAGTTGATCACCTCCGTCACGTGGAGGTTACCGTCAAAGACCAGGTGAAACATGAGCGCGTCACGCAGGGCTTCAGCGGCCGGCATAAGGGTGGGTTGCAGCAAAAGCTGGACGACCTGCTCCACCGTCAATACCTGGGGCAATCGCCTCGTCACGCGCGGTGTATCCAGGCTGAGGGAAGGGTCCTTACGGCAGACCCCTTCGGCGGCCAGGAAATGAAAGAACGAGCGCACCGTGGCGATCTTGCGGGCCACAGTGCTGGTCGTATATTCGCGCGAGCGCAGGTAAAGCGCGTAATCTATGAGCTGGGCCTTGCGCACCGCTGGCCAGTTGATGACGCCGGGGGCAGCCTCGACCTGATACCTGGCCGTCAAGAACTCGACTAACTGGTGCAGATCGTTCTTGTAGGCCTGGATGGTATGAGCAGATGACCCTTTTTCGACGGTGAGATAGGCCAGGAAATCCGCGATCCGCTGCATGGGGACTCCTGATAACAGTCCGAAAATCCTCCTGCAGGTTGGGCGTTCTAACCTGCGGGATAGTCATCCGACCCAGAAGGCCTGTGGGTCAGACCCGGAAGGCCTATTGCTCGCACCCACGCTCTGCGTGGGTGCGAAACGCCGGGTCGCGCGGGGTGGCACACCCCACGCGAGCCTGGTGGTCTGCGAGTTGCGTGCCTGCGCGGAGCGTGGGCACAAGGGGGAGACGCAATCTCAGTCGCCGGCCTTATGACCAATGCCTCTCATGCATAATAAGGCCCGCTGAGAGGCAGTGGCCGCTGGTCGCCGTTGCGCAGGTGTTCTTTGGCGGTGGCGATGAACTCGCGGAACAAGGGGTGGGGTTGCTCCGGGCGGGAAGTGAACTCCGGGTGGAACTGGCTCCCCACCATCCAGGGGTGATCGCGTACCTCCATGATCTCCACCAGCCGGCCGTCCGGCGATAGCCCGCTGGGGATCAGCCCGGCTGCGGCCAGCGGCTCGCGGAAGGCATTGTTGATCTCGTAGCGATGACGATGGCGTTCATGCACGAGAGGCAGGCCATAGGCCCGGGCGGCGTGGGTCCCGGGCACCAGGTGACATGGGTAGACGCCCAGGCGCATGGTGCCGCCCATCTGCCGGAGATCGCGTTGGTCCGGCATCAGGTCCAGGATCGGGTGCGTGGTCTGGGGATCGAACTCGGTGCTATGGGCGTCGGTCCAGCCCAGGACGTGCCGGGCATACTCGATGGCCATCACCTGCATCCCCAGGCAGAGGCCCAGGTAGGGCAGCCGTTGTTCGCGGGCATATTGCGCGGCGATGATCTTGCCCTCGATGCCCCGGGGCCCAAAGCCACCGGGCACCACCACCCCGTGCATCCCCCGCAATAGCTCCCCCACGTTCCCCGGCGTCACCTCCTCCGAGTGGATCCAATGCACCTGGACGTTGCGATCATGGTAGACCCCGGCGTGCAGCAACGCTTCCCGGACGCTGATATACGCATCCGGCAGGCTCACATACTTGCCTACCACGGCGATGTTCAGTCGGGGCTTGGGGGCCTGGATGCGAGTCACCAGGTCACGCCAGGCGACCAGGTCGGGGGTCTTGTCGCCCAGGCCCAGGCGGCGGGCCAGGAAGCGTCCCAGGCCGGCCTCCTCCAGCACCAGGGGCACGGCATAGATGGTATCCACCGTGGTCAGGGGGATCACCGCCGCCGGCTCCACGTCGCAGAACAGGCTGATCTTGGCCCGTTGTTCCTCACCGATGGGATGATCGGAGCGCAGCACGATCACGTCGGGCTGGATACCGATGCTGCGCAGCTCCTTGACCGAGTGTTGCGTGGGTTTGGTCTTGAGTTCGCCGGTGGCGGCGATATAGGGGAGCAAGGTCACGTGGATGTAGAGCACCTCATCGCGGCCCACGTCCTTGCGCATCTGGCGGATGGCCTCCAGGAACGGCAGGCTCTCGATGTCGCCCACGGTGCCGCCCACCTCCACGATGACCACTTCCGCGCCGGTCTCGCGTTCTACCTGGCGGATGCGATCCTTCATCTCATCGGTGATGTGGGGCACCACCTGGATCGTGCCGCCCAGGAAATCGCCGCGCCGTTCCCGGGCGATGACAGCCGAGTAGACCTGGCCGGTGGTGACATTGGAGGCTTTGGTGAGGTGGCGACCGATGAACCGCTCATAGTGGCCCAGGTCCAAATCCGTCTCGGCCCCATCTGCCGTGACAAAGACCTCGCCGTGCTGGTAGGGGGACATGGTGCCGGGGTCCACGTTGATGTACGGATCAAGCTTCTGGATGGAGACGGCCACACCCCGGCTCACCAGGAGCCGGCCGATGCTGGCCACGGTCACGCCTTTGCCCACGGATGAGACCACGCCGCCGGTCACAAAGATATACTTAGCCACGGCTCCCCTCCGCTATCCTGCGGCCGCGCCATACCTCCCAGAGACCGATCATCAGCCTTCCGTCTTTAGCGCCGTGCCACAGCGAGAGCAGAATCGTCGCCCGGCTGGGTTTTCGGTTCCACACCGGGGGCAGGTGACCATGGCCGGTTTCTCGCGCGGGGCGCCGCAGTTGATGCAGAACTTTTTGGCGGCGGGCACGCTCTTGCCGCAGCGCCAACACGTCCACGGTATCTCAAAGATCATCGAAGGGGTCTCGTCCAGGGCCGCGCCACACTTGCTACAATATTTGCGGTTGGTCGGCTGGATGCTCCCACACTTCCAGCAGGGACGTTGCAGGTGGGCCTGCACTTCCTTGAGCAAGGCCGTCACATCCTGGAAATCCCGTTGCCGACGGCGGATCTCGCGGAGCAACTTTTGGGCCTCTTCCCAGGCTTCCAGGGCGATCTGGGCTTTGGCCTGGGTATACATCTCTTGCAGCTCAGCCTCTTTGTCCAACTCCTCCTGAGTTTTGTTGATCAGGGTGGTCACATCCCGATAGTTCTCTTGCAAGGTCTGGAGCTGGTTCAAGGTGGTGAGGGCCACGGCCCACTTGCGCTGGCGCATCTCCTCCATGGCCTGGTTATAGAGCGTGTTCAGCCGTTCCTGCTGGTCCAGGAGGATACCCACGTCGCGGTAGCCGGGCCGTATCTCCTGCAACTGCCGGAGCAGGTCCAACGCCTGGACCCAACGTTGGTTAGCCAGGGCTTCCTGGGCCCGTTCATAGAGCACTTCCAGGCTCTTGAGCCTGGCGATCTCGGCCTGGGCCATGCTGATGAGAGCCTTGACATCCCGATAGCCGGGTTGCTCTGCCTGCAAGGCCTCCAGGGCCGATAAGGCAGCCGCCCATTGCCCTTGTTTCACCAATTCTATCGCCCGCTGATACTTTTCCGTCAGGTCAATCTGCCGTTGCACCGTTTGCCATAGGGACCGCGCCTCAGGGTAATGGATGTCCGTTTGATCGATCAACTGGAGTTGGTCGCGGGCTTCGGCCCAATTTTCTTGCTCCACGGCAGTCATGGCGCGCTCAAGGGGGGTGGCCGGCGGCGGGGTGACTTTGACCGGCTCACCGGCCACGGCTGGTTCCTCTCCCTCGACCAGGATGTCGCCCAGGACTTCTTTGAAATCCTCCAGCAGGCGGTCAGGCTTTTTGATCTGGCCGGTCTGGTAGCTCAGGTATTCGATGTCCTTCTCGCGGCTCTCATTCAGGAAGAGCACGTCGTCTTGCCAGGCGATCATCAGGGGGTGCAGGCTGAGGGCCGGCACGTCCTGGTCTTTCAGGCACAGGTAGAGCTGCTCCTCAGTGCGATATTGCTGAGGGTCGGTGGTGACAAAGGCATTGCTCAGCCGCGATGGGGGGGTGGAACCCATGTAGCTGATCAGCTCATGGGTGTAACTGCCGCGTTTAACCCGCACATCCTCGATATAGACGAGCCGATGGTCCCGCAGGAAGGTCATCACGCCCAGCACTTCTTCCAGCACAGTGAGGAGTGGCTCGTTCAGTCGCTCGCACAGGTCCCGGGTGACGACGCCGTGGCCGGTGGTCTTGTTGCGATAGTTGACCAGCGCGTCGAACACCTCACGCACGGCGACGGCCTTGACGCCGCTATCGGTGCGGTCTTCCAGGCAATTGCGGATGGCGTTGTAGGCATCGCACAGGGTGGGGCGGTCCTTACGCCGCTCAAAATAGGCATCGTACAGGTCCGGCACCACCATTTCGGCCAGCCGGTTGTTGTTCTTGTAATAGGTCAACACGACGCGCAGAAAGCCGTTCCATTGGCCCAGGGAGGGCCGGGTGAGGCCGCGCAGGGTACGGTTTACCTGGGGGTCGTCGTGCTGGCTGCCGATGAGGTATTGGCAGACGGCGATGGAGGCCGTGTATTTGAGGGTCACCTCAAAGAGCTTGAGCCGCTGGTCGTGCGCGGCCATGATCTCCCGGGCGTTCACCGTGTTGTGGTAGGTGAGGGCGATGGGGTATGGATAGCGGTAACGGATCTCGTCGCGGATGTCCATGGGTCCTCCGTGATGCGTCAGGGGTCAAACGTCGGGCGTCGTCAGGGAAGGGGATACGTTGCAACAGTGGGTCTGTTGCTTCGGTAAGTTCAAGGGCAGTCTGGCAGGTGGCCGGTTGTTCACGGAGCACGCGGCCGCGTTGTTGGGGATCATAGTCAGAAGAAGCTGAATCGCTCGCGTAAGCAACTGGAGGCAGTGTTGAAAAACGTCTTCGCCCAGGGCATGTCGGGCTTTGTAGTACCAGTCCCAGCTTTCTAGGGCAAAGCCGAGGGCGTATTCGTAGAAACGTGCCCGATCCTGGCCTGTGCCTCGCGAATATCCCTCCGCGATGTTCGCGCTGACCGATCCCAATGCCCTATAAAATTGGTCGGGCAGGCCGATCAACTGTCGGTTCTGCACCAGCCTGGCTGTGTCGTGCCACCCCAAATCGCTCAAAAACAAGGCCAGCCGATAAGCTGCCACTGTCCAGAGCGAATCGGCTTTGATCTCCTCCGGCACTGTGGCAACCCACTCCTCATAGTTCTCCATCTCCCCCCTCTTGACGTTTGACGTTTGACGTGTTGACGTTTGACGTGTTGACGTTTGACGCTTGACGCTGCATAGTTTCGTTACCCAAAGCCTCGGCCAGGGATTGAGCCTGATGGAACCATACCTCGGCGTCGGTCGGGCGACCCTCGGCCTGGCAGAGCAGGGCCAGGTCATAGGCTATGAGCATCTTTTCATAGTCTTCCCCCTGTTCAAAGCCGGCGCGAGCGCGTTCCAGGTGTTGGCGAGCGGCGGTCAGGTTCCCGCTGAGGCGTTCCAGAACACCCCACTCGCGTTCCACCTCCGGTGCCATCCAGATGTCAGCCAGCCCGGCGTGGGCCAATTCCAGGTATTGACGGGCCTGATCCAGTTTGCCCTGGTCGAGGGCGAGCCGGGCCAGGCCCAGATGGGAGTAACCCCGGCTGCGGCGGCGCTCTGTCTCGTCCGGGATCTCCTCGGCCAGGGCCAGGGTGCGCTGGAAGCAGGTTGCTGCGGCCTCCCCATCCCCGCTGAGGCGGTATACTTCCCCCAGCGAGTTGGTGATCTGCTGGATCCAGGCCACATTGGCCGCTGGGTCCCGGCTCAGCACTTCCAGGTCCCGCTGGTAGTAGGTGGCGGCCAGGGCCAACTTCCACTGGCGATGGTAGAGCCGGGCCAGGCCGCCGTAGGTCATCGCCAAACCGGCCTGATCCCCCAGGCGTTCCTTGATCGTCGCCGAGGCCTCGAACGCACCGACTGCCTCGTCCAGGCGATTGAAGCGGACCAGCGTTTCCGCCAGGGTGTTCTGGATCATGGCCTCCAGATGGGGCTGTTTGGTGCGGTTCTGCACGATCTCCAGGGCCTGCTGTAGATAGTCAATGGCTTCTGGGCGGCCCTGCCGGCCATAGATCATGCCCAGGTAGTGATAGGCCTGAGCCTGGGCGGAATAATCGCCGCTCTGGCGGGCGAGGTCCAGGCCCCGGTGCAGGTATTCCCCGGCGCGGTCCCACTGACGTTGCTGGCGATAGACGTTACCGAGTTCCAGATAGGCCCAGGCCAACCCGGCCTGTTGGCCCCGGGCCTCAGCAGTGGCGATATGGCGTTCGAAATGGGCGATGGCCCGACTCCACTCTTTTTGGCCGGCATAGACTACGCCCAGGTAATAGTCGTTCTGGAGCCGGCCGGCCTCGTCGCCCAGGCGTTCGCAGGTGGCCGCACTCTCTTCCAATAGCTCGCGGGCCTGGTGCAGCTCACCTTTGCGGAAGTAGAGCCAACCCAGGTGGCTTTTGACCTCGGCCTGACGGGTCGGGTCATCCTGGCTCAGGGCCAGGGCCTGGGTCAATTGCTCGATGGCCGAGTCCCACTCGCCGGTTTGTTCCAGGGCAAAGCTGGCCGCGATCAGCAGGTCAATCTGGGTCATGCAATACTCCGGTGTGGCAGGTAATCGTTCCAGGGCTGCCAGGGCCAGGCGGTAGGCAACGGTGGCCTCTGGGAAAGCGGCGTCACGGACCAGGGTCTCGCCGGCCTGCCGGGCATAGACCAGGGCTGAGGCATAGTTGCCGCCAGTGTAAAAGTGTTGGGCAATCTCGCCGGGCGTTGCCCCAACCTCAGCCAGAGCCTGGGCCGCCCTTACGTGGTCCCGGGCCAGGATGGGCGATGGGATATGCTGCACCAGGTAGTCACGCAGGGAACTGGAGACAAAGCTCAGGGTCTGGGCATCCACCGCCGTCAAGAGGCGGCCTTCCACGGCGTGGTCGAACAGGATGCCCAGGATAGCCCGCTCGCTGAGGCCCAGGTATTCGCGCAGGGGAGTGGCGGTCAGGGCTGATACCGGGAAGGTACGGCCCAGCACGGCGGCACATTGGAGAACGGCCCGGGCCTCAGCGCTGAGGGGGGCGATGTAGCGGCGGGCCAGGGTGCTGGCCACCACGGTGGCGATGTTGACCCCGATGCGCCCTCCGTCCCGGGTGGGCGACTGGCCGTCA
>DAOTYG010000176.1:0-5188 GCA_034435155.1 Anaerolineae bacterium
TCACCCCCCTTTGTCCCCCCTCTCCCCCTGACCTTGCGGCCAGGGGAAAGGGGGGACAAAGGGGGGTGAGGGGCAAAGGAGACCTTCGGCCACAAAAGTGTCAACCAATTTTGAACCATCCCTTCATAAGACTGACATTCGTGCATAATTAAACGCATGAGGGCACTGCCCCGTTGCCCATTTCGCGGCCCTTGGGGGAGGGGAAAGAATGGCGGCTTCGACGCCGCAAAAAAACCAGAAAGGCCCTCTCCCCCTTGTCACCTCCCTAACAGAAGTTATGCACGGATGTCAGATAAGACCCTTCCGTTTATGGCCCAAATATGCTATAATGGATCCAGGCCCGTTCGCCCATAAGGTGCCAGGCACTTTTGAAGTGCCTGGCACCTGGACCTGCATCTTGCCCTCCAACTTGCGGGGGGTGGGTAGGCAGTTACCCAGGCCCGATAATAAGCTACTGGAGTCGAGGCTTTAGCCGGTTGCGAAACGCCCCGCCTGAAGGCTCGACACCGGACCGCTGAAAGGTATCGGATCCAGGCCCGTTCCAAGGTGGATAGCCGATATGCAGGTGCGCTTGATCCAGTACACACCAGACCCGGAACGCACGGTAGCGGCTGCTGCCCGGCTATGTTATTCACCGCTGGGGGCCACGCGCATCCTGGACGAGTTGACCCCCCATCAGGTAGAACGGTTGCTCCGGCAGGTGATCCAGACCGGGCATCATTCTGTCCTGGAGCACGCCAGCTTCACCTTCGCCCTGGAGGGTATCTCGCGCGTTACGTCTCATCAGCTTGTCCGGCATCGCCTGGCGAGCTATAGTCAGCAAAGCCAGCGGTATGTGACCTATGATCACCTGGAGTATGTGACCCCGCCGGCCATCGCTGCTGATGCGGAGCTACAGGCCCGCTATGATGCGGCGATGCGTGCGGCCCACGCCTTATACATCTCGTTACAAGAGGCCGGGATTGATAAGGAAGATAGTCGTTATGTGCTGCCCAACGCCACAGCTACCAACCTGGTCGTCACCATGAATGCGCGGGAGTTGCGGCATTTCTTCACCCTGCGATGCTGTAACCGCGCCCAGTGGGAGATCCGGGCCATGGCCCAGGCCATGCGCCGGGCTGTCCGGGCTGTGGCCCCCGTGTTGTTCGAGGACGCCGGGCCAGCCTGCTGGCGTGGCCCCTGTCCAGAGGGTCCTCTGAGTTGCGGGCAGCCCCCGGAACGCGATTGAACGGTGAGTGCCGATGTCGAACGATAACGGAAACGGCGAGACCCCCATAACCAGAGACAAAAGCTACCTGGCTCAAGCCATTGAATCCCTGATCGAGAAGGGCAAAGAGCAAGGCTTTGTATCGCCGGAGGACATCCTGGAGTTCTACCCGGACCTGGAAGAGCACCTGGATGACCTGGAAGACGTCTATGAGGCGATATATGCGGCTGGTCTGGAGATCATCTCGCCAGAAGAGATGGCCGCGGTGCCCGTCGTCATCCCGGAGGAACACCTCGAGCCGGAGATCGCCGAGGTTGACATTGATAACCCCATCAGCCTCTACCTGCACGAGATCAGCCGCATCCCCTTATTGACGGCGGAGGAAGAGATCGAATTGGCTCAGGCGATAGAGGCCGGCCAGGCCGCAGCCCGGCGTCTGGAGAGCAAAGCTCACCTGTCAGAGTCCGAGATCGCGGAACTACAGCGGGCGCGGGCCCGAGGCGAAGTCGCACGCCAAAAGCTTATCGAGGCCAATTTCCGGCTGGTAGTCAGCATCGCCAAGAAATATGTGGGGCGCGGCGTAAGTTTCCTGGACCTGATCCAGGAGGGCAACATCGGCCTCATCCGGGCCGTCCAAAAGTTCGACTACCGGCGTGGCTACAAGTTCTCCACTTACGCCACCTGGTGGATCCGTCAGGCCATCACCCGCTCCATCGCGGACCAGGCCCGCACCATCCGCATCCCGGTGCACATGGTGGAACGGATCAACAAACTGATTCGCACCTCGCGCCGACTGGCCCAGGAACTGGGCCGGGAACCCTCGCTGGAAGACATCGCCGAGGAGCTGGAGCTATCGCCCAGCCAGGTGGCCAATATCCTCAAGATCGCCCAGCAGCCGCTATCCCTGGAGATGCCGGTGGGCGAGGAGGGGGATAGCTCGCTAGGCGACTTTATCGAAGACCAACAGTTGCCCGTGCCGGCTGAGGCGGCCTCGGATCAACTGCTGCGGGAACAGATCTCCATGATCCTGGACACGCTCAATCCCCGCGAGAGCCGCATCCTGCAATTGCGCTTCGGGTTGCGCAACGAGCGCGTGCACACCCTGGAAGAGGTGGGCCGCAAGTTCGGCGTGACGCGAGAGCGCATCCGCCAGATCGAGGCCAAAGCCCTGCGCAAGCTCCGCCACCCCAGCCGGGCCAAAAAACTGCGGGATTACCTGGATTAAACGCCGGGCAGTAGCAGTCTATGCAGGGGGTTGGGTGGTGACACCACTGCCCAACCCCATTGCTTGAAATACTCTGAACCCTGCCGCCGGTTACGCCAAACCGGCGGCGATACCCTGGAAGGAGGAATGCAACGTGGCATTGATAGACAAACCGGTAACTCAGTTTCTTGATGAACTGGCTTCCAGCGCGCCGGCCCCCGGCGGCGGCAGTGTGGCCGCCCTGAGCGGCGCGTTGGGCGCGGCCCTGGTGAGCATGGTCTGCAACCTCACCATAGGCAAGAAAAAGTACGCGGACGTAGAGGCCGACATCCAGGGCTTTCTGGCCCAGAGCGAGGCGTTACGCCAGGAATTGATCGGCCTGCTCGAAGCCGATGTGGCAGCGTATACCGTGGTTTCCCAGGCCATGAAGCTGCCGCGTGAGACCGAGGAGCAGCGGGTCCACCGCGATGCCGAGCTGGAGAAAGCCCTGCAGGCCGCTACGGAGGTCCCATTGCGGGTGGCGGCCGCCTGTGTGCAGGTGATGGACCTGTGCCAGCCGGTCGCGGAAAAGGGCAACATCAACGCCGTGAGCGATGCCGGCGTGGCCGTGCTCATGGCCGAGGCGGGCCTGCGCAGCGCGGCCTTGAACGTGCTGATCAACCTGGGCTGGATCAAGGACCCGGCCTTCGTGGCGGCCAGGCGCGCGGAGCTGGAACGACTGTTGGCCGGCAAACCGGCCCTGCGTGACGCAGTCTATGACTATGTCGCCAGCAAGTTATAGCTAAAAACCGAGTAATTGCTCACCTACCCTGTTCAAGTGTCATTCTGAGGCGCGAAGCGCCGAAGCCTGCCCTGAGCGAAGCCGAAGGGAATCCCGCACTTTCAGAAACTTGACTCTTCGCGCCCCTTCGCTCCGCGAAGGAGCGCTCAGATTGACATCCTTGTCTACAGGGTGAGCAGATACAAAACCGAGGAGGCAAACACGATATGACAGCAACTATCCTGGACGGCAAAGCCCTGGCCGAGACCATGCGGGCAGAGATTGACGCGGCGGTGGCAAGATTCAAATCCGATTTCGGCTATGCCCCGGCCATTGCCGTGGTGCGGGCCGGCGAAGACCCGGCTTCGGTGAGCTATGCCGGGCAGATCCAGAAGATGTTCGAGAAGCGGGGCCTGGCCTTTAACCTGCACACCCTGCCGGCAACGGCTACCCAGGCCGAGATCGTGGCCCTGGTGGAACAACTGAACCGGGACCCGCGCATCCACGGTATCATGGTGCAGGAGCCCTTGCCCAAGGGCGTGGACGAGGCCGAGATAAAAGCGGTACTATCCCCAGACAAGGACGTAGATGGGGTGCATCCGGTGAATACTGGCCGCCTGGCCCAGGCAGCCCCGGTGGGCCGGCCAGCCGGCGTCGGCCCGTTTTTCGTGCCGGCCACCCCGGCCGGCGGCCTGGAGATACTGAAACGCTATAACGTCCCCCTCAGTGGACGTATGGCCGTAGTGGTCGGTCGCAGCACCATCGTGGGCAAGCCAATGGCCTTGCTGCTCATGCGGGAAGACGCCACCGTTACGGTAGCCCACTCCCGGACGCCAGACCTGGCCGGTGTCTGCCGCCAGGCCGACATCCTGTGCGCCGCCGTGGGCCGGGCCAACCTCATCACCGCCGACATGGTCAAGCCCGGCGCAGTGGTCATTGACTTTGGCGTCAACTTTGTGGATGGCAAGATGTGCGGCGATGTAGACTTTGAGCGGGTAAAAGAGGTCGCCGGGATGATCACCCCGGTTCCTGGCGGCACCGGCCCCATGACCAATGTGATGCTGGCGTTGAATCTCCTGGAGGCCGCCCGGCGGCAGGCCAGGTAAGCGGCTGGAGGAACCGGGGGGCGAAGGCCCGACCATCGCCCCCCGGTTTCAGTGTGGGTAGGCAGTTATCAGGGAGGGGATTTTGTGGCGGGCGACTTCGCTGCCCGCCACAAAATCCTTTCTTCATCCCCCTCTTTCTGAACCATCCCCCCGGTCCAGTTTCATTTTACGACCTCGCTCATTCAGCCGCCTTGCCCCGTGGTATCAGGTAGCGGTCCATAAAAGCCAGCATCTGGAACGGCCCGCTAAACGTGCGGCGTTCGCCGGTCTGCACGTGTTGGATCTGACCGCGCCAGGTCAGGGTGCGATCCCCATCATCGGCGCTGCCATCAATCCATAGCTTGATCAGAAACGACGCCGAGGCAGAGGCAGAATCAGGTTGCGACATGACGGCCCTCCAGAACAGAGAAATGAACCAGGCTCAGTAGATGGAAAAAGTCGCTCAAAGCGGCGACCGCAGGGAGTGCGACCCACGTTCCTCGGCCCACAAGATACGCCCCGCCTGAAGGCTCGACTCCAGAATTGTGTAGATGGAGATTTGTGCTCCTCAGCGGGGCCGGCTGTTTCACCCCAGGTGCGAAGCGAGCGACTTTCTACTGGGGCTTCAGGATACCCGCCGGGCCTTAACTTTGCCTTAGCTACATCGCTGCCTGCCTTCCCGCCGGTTGGGGTCTACTCACCTGCGGGAGGGTTCAGAGTGGTCCGGCCCAGAGCGATCCGCAAACATGGTGGCCGGACCTCGCCCCAGTGCATCGTTGTAAGACAACCTTCTTGATGGTATAATTCGCTTGCAAGGGGGGATGGTTCAGTTTCCTGGGGAAATTGGTTTACACTTTTTACGGGCGTTAAAACCCTCACCCCTCTCCCTGCCCCCTCCCCTCTCCCGCTCGCCTGGAACGGCGGGCGAGGGG
>DAOTYG010000177.1:0-17306 GCA_034435155.1 Anaerolineae bacterium
CCCTCGCTCGCGGCGGGTGTGCCACCCGCCGCCGGCGCGGGGTCGCAGACCCCGCGCGAGCACATCGGCGTATTTTCGTGCCACGGGATGCGCCCCGCGCGTGGGGAGCTCCTTCGTAAATCGTGGGGTGGCCTTTCCTGGCTCGCGGCGGCGACCACCGGGAGTGTAACCCGCCGCCGGCGCGGGGTGGCACACCCCGCGCGAGCACACCGGCGTATTTTCGTATCCACGGGGTGCGCCCGGCGCGTGAAGGTCTCCTCGGAACGGAACCGGGTCTTTCCAGCCCCGGTCTGTCAACCGGCTAACGCCTGAAACGCCGGGGGGATCTCCACCCGCCGCCCGGTCTCCGGATCACAGAAGAACAGGATATGGTAGCCGGTCGCCAGGAGCTGGCCGGTGGCCTGGTTGACAAAGTTAAAGACCAGCCGGGCACGGCCCTTTTCCCCTTCTACATCTGTGACCGTGATCTCCACGTTGACCCGGTCGTTGGGGACGATGGGGTGAATGTAGCGCAGGTGCACTTCGCCGGTGAGGATCGAGGGCCAGGTGATCTGGTCTGCTCCCAGGCGTTCGATGATCATGCGCTCCCGGGCGGCGCAGGCCCATTCCAGCAGGCTCAAGTCGTAGGCGATACCGTGAATGGTGATGTCACGCGGGGTGACGATATGCTCATACACATAGGCTTTGGACATGGCATGTACTCCTTTCATTATTTTGCCCCGAATCTCACTGGCCCCACCCGCCGGTCTCCTCCGCTGCACGCGGGAGAAAATGGATGTAGGGGGTTTGTGCAGCGAAGCCGCCGCACAAACCTCCGCTCCGTTCTCCGCTCGCTCTGCGGGGGGAGCGGGGCTGGAGGTGACACATTCGTGAAATATGGCTGCTGGTTTTTACGCCAACATCGCGTCTAACATGGCTAACGTTTGCCGCTGGGTAAAGTGTCCCAGGGTGATAGCTTTGGACGGGCAGGCCACAGAGCAGGCCCCACAGCCCTTGCACAACACCGGGTTGATGGTCATGATGCCTTTCCAGGGATGCCGACTCAACGCGCCATAGGCGCAGGCGGCCTCGCACAGGCCACAGCCGACGCACAACTCCGGGTCAATGGCACTGACGATGGCCTCTACCCTGGCTTTGCCCAACGTCAGGGGGATGAGGGCCGACGCGGCGGCGGCCCGGGCCTGGGCCACTGTGTCGGGGATGTCTTTGGGCCCCTGGCAGGTTCCGGCCAGGAAGACGCCGTCGCTGGTGGTGTCCACCGGGCGCAATTTGGGGTGGGCTTCGGCCAGAAAGCCATCGCCGGTACGGGCCAGCTTGAGCAGTTGGGCGGCCGGGTCGCCGGCCCGGCCCGGCTCCAGGCCCACCGCCAGCACCACCAGATCGGCTTCCACCTCTACCGTCCGGCGCAACAGGGTATCTTCCACCCGGAGCACCAGCCTGTCACCGCGTTGATAGACCTCGGAGGGGCTGCCGCGCCGGTAGCGCACGCCCCAGGCGCGTGCCTGGTCGTAGAACTCTTCCCCACCTTTGGCAAAGGTGCGCACGTCCATGTAAAAGACGGTGGCCTGAGCCGCCGGCAATTTCTCTTTGAGCACGCGGGCCTGTTTGGCCGTGTAGAGGCAACAGACCCGGGAACAGTATTCATGCCCCACTTGCCTGTCCCGCGAGCCGACGCAGTGGATAAAGGCCACGTGCTGCGGGGGCCGGTCCGTGCCGGGGATCACGATGCGCCCGCCGGAAGGCCCATCCGGCGCGGCCAGCCGCTCGAACTCCAGGGCTGTGACCACGCCCGGGTAGCGACCGTAGCCCAACTCGGGCTTGCGCCGGGCGTCAAAAGGATCATAGCCGGTGGCGACGATGATGGTCCCCACCGGGAATGTGATCTCCTCTGCCTGCTGGCTGAAATCCACGGCCTGTTCCGGGCAGGCCCGGGCGCAAGGCGGGCCGTCCTGGCAACGACCGGTCTGGAGCAGCAGACAGTGGGCCGGGTCCACCGTGTAGGTGGCCGGCAGCGACCGGGGGAAGGGCCGGTAGATGGCCGCCCGCTGGCCCAGGCCCATCTGAAACTCGTCCGGCACCTGCCCGGCCAACACGCAGGCCTCGGCGCACTTGCCGCAGGCGGTACATCGTGCCGGGTCTACGTAACGTGGCTTGCAGCGGACCGTGGCCTGGAAGTTGCCGATGTAGCCCTCGATCCTGGTTACCTCGCTACAGGTCAACACAGTCACGCGGGGATGCGCCCAAGCCCGCGCCGCTTCGCCCATGACCAGCGCGCCGGCGTCCTCCAGATGGGGGGTCACGTTGAGTTGGGCCATGTGTCCGCCCAGGCTGGGTTGGCGTTCCACCAGGTAGACTTGATAGCCGGCGTCGGCTATGTCCAGGGCCGCCTCCAGGCCGGCGATCCCTCCCCCGATGACCAGGGCGGCCGGGGTGACGTTGACCTCGCGCTCTGCCAGCGGTTCCAGGAGCGCGGCCTTGGCCACCACGCCAGCCACCAACTCTTTGGCCTTTTGCGTGGCGATCTCGCGGTCGGTGTGGACCCACGAGCACTGCTCGCGGATGTTGGCCATCTCGAACTGGTAAGGGTTGACTCCCTCCTGCCGCACCACGGCCCGGAACGTAACCTCATGCATCCGTGGCGAGCAAGAAGCGACCACCACGCCGGTCAGGTCATAGTCACGTATATCTTGTCTGATCATCTCCTGGCCGGGGTCGGAGCACATGTACATATAGTCACGGGCCACGGCCACCTGGGGCAACGTCGCCGCGTAGCGCGCCACCTCCGCCGAATCCACTGTCGCCGCGATATTGATCCCACAATGGCAGACGTACACACCGATCCTGGATACCATCGTGCCTCTCAATCCGTTCTACGTTGTGTTTCTCACTCGCTTCGCTCACCACGAGGACACAAAGGACACTAAGGAGCAGAGCCTAACACAGCGGAGGCCCTCCCAGCGCGGGGTCACAGACCCCGCGCGAGCACACCGAATAACCCCCTCGCTCGCGGCGGCGACCGGTAGGGTGTGCCACCCGCCGTGCGAAGCACGCGGGGTCACAGACCCCGCGCGAGCACACGAGGGTATGCACCTCCCATACTCTGCATCCTGCGGAATCGGCGCGTATTTTGCCCTGTTCTTCCCGGTGTATATCCTTCGTGTCCTTCGTGTCCTTTGTGGTTGACAAATACGCCACCACGAATCACATCGCCTGGGCCAGCAGTTCCAGGATGTCCAGCACCTGTAGTTTGTCGCCCAGGTCCAGGGTCTTGACCGCATCTTCCAGGGTCAGCAAACAGAAGGGGCAGGCCACGGCCAGCACCTCCGCCCCCAGGGCGATGGCGTCGCGGACGCGCCCGTGAGCCAACCGCTCCTGGACATTGGTGCCCTCGGCCCACATCCGGCCGCCGCCGCCCTCACAGCAGACACTCCGTTCCCGCGAGCGGTCCAATTCGGCCAACTCCAGGCCGGGGATGCGTTGTAAGACGTAGCGGGGTTCCTCATAGATGTTGTTGTGCTTGCCCAGGAAACACGGGTCGTGGTATGTGACGCGCCGGCGCACCTGGTTGGGGAAGGTCAGGCGCCCCAGCTCCAGCAACTCGGCCAGGAATTGGGTGTAATGATAGACCGGGAAAGGCATCTCGCCGTATTCGTTCTTGAAGGCGTTGTAGCAGTGGGGCGAGGCCGTCACCATGCGCCCGACCTGGAACTCTTTGTACATCTCGTGGGCCTCTTCCACCATGGCCTCAAAGCCCTCGGCCTCGCCCATGCGCCGGATCTCGTGGCCGCAGCAGACCTCGTCGGGACCCAGGATGCCAAAGTCCACGCCGGCCCGCTGCATGATGGTCGCCAGGGTACGGGTGGCTGGCTGGATGCGCGGGTCATAGGCTGAAGTGCAGCAGGTATAAAACAGCACGTCGGCCTGGCCGGCCTCCAGGATGTTCTTCACCTCAAAGTCCAATGGCTCGCTCCACCTGGCGCGGTCTTCGGCCCGAAAGCCCAGGGTGTTGCCCCGGGTGAACGCGCTCTTCATGGCGTCGCGGACGCGCGGCGGCACCTTTTTGCCCTCGCCCACGATATAGCCGCGCAGCCCGATGATCACATCCGCTGGATGGATGTCTTTGGGACAGCGGATGGTGCAGGTGAGGCAGTTGGTGCAGTCCCAGAGCACATCCAGGCCGCTGACCTCCAGGCTGTCCTCGATGAGGAGCTGGTAGATGATACTCCGGATGTTGAGGTCGGTCTTGAGCGAGACCGGGCAACCGCCGGTGCACTTGCCACACTGGATGCACTCCAGGAGGGTGTATTCTTTGGCGAATTCCTGGGCATTGACTTTCATGAATTGGCCTCCGTTGCGTCAAACGTCAGGCATCAGGCGTCAGGCGTCAAACGTCAGGCGTCACGTTTGACGACAGATTCGTAACTGCTCACCCTCCCGCAGGTTCTGACACCATCTCCAGACTAGAGTGCGCCTCAATGACTTATTTGACCCGTTGCCAGACATTTTCGAACCTGCGGGAGGGTACAGGCTGAGAGTTACACAGACTCTTGCCCTGCCCGCCGCAACCGTGACAGTTCCACAATCGCCCGGGCGGCAGCAGCCTTGGCCTGGGCCACCGTGTCCGGGATGTCTTTGGGAGCCTGGCAGGTGCCGGCCAAAAAGATGCCGGGCCGGGTGGTGTCCACCGGCCGCAACTCCGGGTGGGCCTCGGCGAAAAAGCCGTCCTGGGAACGCGCCAGTCCCAGCATCTCGGCCAGCGGGCCGGCATCAGCACGCGGCCGCACGCCAGTCGCCAGCACCACCATATCTGCCGGCACCTCCACGGTCTGGCCCAGCAGCGTGTCTTCGGCCCGCACGATGAGTTTGCCCTCGCGCTGGTAGATCTCAGAGGGGTTACCGCGCCGGTAGGTTATCCCCTCGCCGCGCACCCGGTCGTAGAACTCCTCAAAGCCCTTGCCAAAGGCGCGTACATCCATGTAAAAGACGGTGATCCTGGCTCCGGGCACCTTGTCGTGGGCCAGATGGGCCTGTTTGGCCGTGTACATGCAACAGATGCGCGAGCAGTAGGGGGCATCACACTGCTTGTCGCGGGAACCGACGCAGTGAATAAAGACAATATCTTTTGGCTCTTTGCCGTTGAGCTGGATCTTGCCGGCTGTGGGGCCGGAGGCGGAGGCCAGCCGCTCGAATTGCAGGCCAGTGATCACGTTGGGATACTTGCCGTAGCCGAACTCTGGTTTGCCCCTGGCATCGAAAGGATCAAAGCCGGTGGCGACGACGATAGCCCCCACGTTCACTTCCACCACCTCGTCCCGCATGGCGTGATTCACAGCCCGGGGCTGGCAGGCGCTCTCGCATTGGCGACATTCGGAGCAGACGGCGCAGTTCAGGCAACGCCGGGCCTCGAGCACGGCCTGCTCCTGGCTGAAACCCAGCTCCACCTCGGCGAAATCGGTGGTGCGAGACCTGGGTGGCAGTTTGGGCATGGCCGCCCGCGCTCGCTTTTGCGCCCGGCGCACATCCACCTCCTCAAAGGGCACCACCGGCAACGCCTCTGTCGGCCCGACCAACTCCTCACCTTGCAGGTAGCGGTGGATGCTCTGGGCCGCCCGTCGGCCGGCGGCGATGGCCTCGATGGCAGTGGCCGGGCCGCTCACCGCGTCGCCCCCGGCAAAGACGCCCGGCACCGCGGTGGCCAGAGTGTCCGGATCGGCGACCAGGGTGCCCCGCCGGGTGACCGGCAGGGCACCCGCGCTCATGAACCCCAGATCGGGCACCTGCCCGATGGCCGGGATGACCATGTCCACATCCAGCGCGAACTCGGAGCCGGGGATGGGGATGGGCTGGCGGCGACCGCTGGCGTCTGGTTCGCCCAACTCCATCTGGACACACTGCAAGCCGCCTTCGTCAAGGGTACAGACCGGGTTAGCCAGGAAGAGAAAGCGCACGCCCTCTTCCTCGGCGTCTGCGATCTCCCAGGGGCTGGCCGGCATCTCGGCCCGGGAGCGGCGGTAGACGATGGTTACCGACTCGGCTCCCAGCCGCAAGGCGGACCGGGCGGCGTCAATCGCCACATTGCCCCCGCCGACGACCGCCACATGCCGACCTACGGGCAGGGGCCGGCCCAGATTCAACTCGCGCAGGAAGATCACGCCCGGCACCACCCGCACCGGGCCGGTTTCCTGAACCTCCAGCTCGCGCTCCTGGTGCGCGCCCACGCTCACCAGGACGGCCGCGTAATCGCGGCGCAGGTCATCCAGTGACGGACCGCCGTCCCGGCCCACTGGCGTATTCAGCCTGATTTCCACCCCCAGGGCCTCGATGCGGGCAATCTCACGCTTCAGCACATCGCGGGGCAGGCGATAGGCCGGGATGCCCACGGCGAGCATCCCCCCAGCCACCGGCAGGGCCTCAAAGACCGTGACGCGGTAGCCCAGAAGGGCCAGGTCATGGGCGGCGGTGAGGCCGGCCGGTCCGGCGCCGATGACAGCTACGGATTGCGGATTGCGGATTCCGTTACTCCTCTGCACCTCCGCACCTCCGCTCTCCTGCTCCAAATCCGCCACAAACCGTTTGAGGGCACAGATGGAGACGGGCTGGCCGTCGAACTGGCTGCGGTTGCAGGCCGTCTCACAGGGGTGGTTGCAGATGCGGCCGATGACACCGGGGAAGGGGATAGTGCGCCGGATGAGGGCCAGCGCCTCGGCGAATTTGCCCTGACCGATGAGCGCCACGTAGCCCTGGACGTCAATGTGGGCCGGGCAGGCATCTTTGCAGGGCGGCCACCCGCGCTTATCAATCGTATACTTGTTGGGCACAGCCTGAGGGAACGGGATGTAGGCAGCCCGGCGATCACCCAGCTCCAGATTGAACTCGCTGGGCACGACCACCGGGCAGACCTTGGCGCAGTCGCCGCAGCCGGTACACCTGGTCAGGTCAATGTAACGGGCTTTTTTGCGCACCGTGGCGCGAAACGCCCCCACCTCGCCTTCCACGCCCAGCACCTCGGCGTAGGTCATTAGCTTGATGTTGGGATGGCTCGCCACGTCCACCATTTTGGGAGTCAGGATACAATTGCTGACGACAAAAGCTCCTTTGGGGATGAAGCAGTGCGAATCCTCTACCGTGACATCATACACGTAATCTCCATCTGCGGGTACCTCACGGACCTGAACCACCTCATCAAGGTAACACTCCCATTCCAGGAAGTGCCGGAGCTTTTGCAAATCAGCGTCCTCTGCCGGGACGACGTTCTCCAAGTATCGCATTAATCTCCGCAAGGTAGGGCGGGTAATCCGCTGTTCTCCTCTCTCGATAGCCCGTGAATTGCTCCGAGAGAGGGGTAAAGCGGTCGCCGGGATGGCGTATCGTTCCCGAATGTGAAGGATCTGACGACCACATTCTAAAGGTAAGGCATACAAAACCCCGCCTCGGCTTTCTCTGCTTTGCTCAAAAACCTGCCTTACTCTCTCTAGAGTATGTTTCTTCTTTGAATGCCGAGAGCCAACAAGACGGATAAACTCTTGCACATCTCTCCGATTGGCTATCTCCAGATTAATGCGATTAGGATAGCGTAGTATATTGCTGAGGATCCCCAATCTCTTCAAGAGCAGGTGGATTCCTTCCGCAGAGGCTGCACCGTCACGGCCAAAATGGTAGTAAACCCTGGCTGAGGCGTCTCCTTCCCGGCATCGGCAAGATCCATCGCCATCGAAATACCCTTGTAAAAAGGCGGCAATGAGACATTCATCAAGCTTGAACAGGGTCCGAAAATGGTCCTCCAAAAGCCTGCTGGCAATGGAGACAAGGACGCGGTTCCGCAAACGAGTGCCTAGAAACCCTTCCGCATGTTCATGAAACTTGATGGGACGGTCTGGAAAGAGCCTCTGATACGACTTGGAAAACTCTTCTCGCACAGCAGGGTCTGTGTTGGCAAACGAGATTTCAGACTTTTTCGCGTGGGGTGCGGAAATAGAGCCGTTCGAAGCGATGAGGCCCAAGAGATAAAGCAAGTTCTCATCTGCGATCTCGGTTCCAAGGGTGGTTGTGTGCCCCCCCTGGTAAGTGACTGCTTTGATCGTGCTCGCGATCTCGTCCCATTGCAGCTGGGTATTCGCACAAATGGCGCGTAGATCTCCCAGTGAAAGATGCCTTTCTGGTTGATAGAAGCTTTTGAGCCTGAGAGCCAAATCCTGAGCAGAGGCTTTTAAAGTGCCGAGTTCTTTCTTCAGGACTTCTGCCACCATCTGCTTGGTGGCTGGATCGACTACCAGTAGGTCGTCAGGGAGCAGGTCCACAAGCCTGATCTGAGATGGACGAATGGGTATGCGAAGAGGTGCATATAACCTATCGCCAGGGCAGACGAGCCGGCATTCCACCCAGACAGGTCCTTCAGGGGAATCTACGAGAACCCGATGGTCTGGGGTAAGGCGGAGTCTCGAGCCGGTGCGTGTCTCGACCTCGAGCAACTGGGGAGGGGCCGGCAATCTCTGAACATCTGTAACCCGCCCTACCGTGCATCCCGTGCCATTTTGCGACAAGATCGCCCGTGCGATTTCACCATCGTGATTTCTCACTCTTTCTACGAAATCGCCAATGGGCATAAAAGTCCCATCGCCCAAGATTATTTCTTCTGAGTAGGGCAGACAGGCTGAACAGTCCAGAGTCGGGAAGGTCTTGTCGAGCTGCGACATGTGGCCGCCCACGCTCGGCTCGCGCTCCACCAGGTAGACCGGAAAGCCCGCGTCAGCGATGTCCAGTGCGGCCTGGATGCCGGCGATCCCCGCGCCGATGACCAGGGCAGCAGGAAAGGGTGACTCATCGTTCATGGGGTGCTCCGTATCGTCAAACGTCAAGGCGTCAAACGTCAAACGTCATACGTCAAACGTAATACGTCAGGCATCAGGCGTCAGGCGTCAATGGGGCCGTTCGCCCAAATCCGTCAGTTCGTCCTCGCGGAACTCTTGCACCGGGGCCGCCTCGTTCAGGCTGCGGCCGGGGTGATAGTCGAACAACGCCTGGACCTGTTGCCCCACGGCCCGGAAGACCGTGCCCACCGGGATGTCAACCGGGCAGGCCTCGGTGCACATCCCGCAACCCACACAGCTCGTGACCATGTGGTTCAGCCGGGTCAGGTGGAACAGCAACGTATCGGCCAACAGCCGCACCGCGCCCTTGCGCTCCGCCCACTGATAGTAGAGCTGCGATTCGTGCTCAAAGGTGGCCGTGCGAAAGATGCACTCCTTGCAATAGCAGATAGGGCAATTGGTCATGCAGTTGTAACAGCGGATGCAGGGGGAGAACTCGGTCAGCAGGGCGTCCACACTGTCCAGCCGGCCTCGGAACCCGGCGAAAGCAGCATCCCGGGCCTGGGTTCGCGCGGCGATGAGCTTTTCGATGGCGGCGGCCCGGCCCGGCGGCGCATCACCGGCCACCAGCCCCAACGCTTCGGCCACGTCGTCCCGCGCCTGCAGGTAGACCCGGCCCGGCGCCACGCCCACCAGCCCGATGGTCAGGGCCACGTGGTCGCCAGCCGGGATGGGCTGTTCGCATATCTGACAGGCCGTGCGAAACGCCAAACCCTCGTGCGGCGTTAACTCCCCGGTCACGGCCCCGGCCAGCAAGCCCTCCATGACGCTCGCCGCTTGACGCCTGACGAGTTGCGCATAATCCGTCACCCGATACGTGCCCAGGCAATCCACGCCGACGATAAGGACCTGGTCCAGATTGGCCTGTTTGAACTTGACCAGTTCTACCAGCGCGCGAATCTCGCAAGCGCGGAGTATCACGGCCAGTTTTTCCCGATGCTCAGTGGCCGTGAGGTTGGACACGGCGCGCGCCGCGTTGATGGGCAGCACCGGGGCCAGCGGATCGGCCCGGTCCAGGGCGGCCGTATTTGTCACCAACATGGGGGCCACGTTCCCGGCCGGCATGGTCATAGGCACCAGCAACGCCTCGGCCAGGCCCCTGTCCAGCAATTCACACAGCACACCCTGGATCGCCTTCCGCACGCCATCCGGCGCGTCAATCACCGTTTCCATCATCAGGCACCCTCATCGTAAAACGTCAAACGTAAAGCGTAAAATGCGCCCCCGCGACCTGTGACTTGTGACCTGCGACCTGCGATCTCAAATCGCCCCCACGCCCTTGAGCGGGTTCGGACCTTTTTCCTTCAACGCCGCCACCATCTCGGTCACCGTATTGGCAAAGTATTGCCCTTCGCTGGCGCTGATCCAACGCAGCCAGACGCGGTCCGGGTCAAAGCCCATCTGGCCCAGGATGCTCTGGAGGATAGCCACCCGGCGCCGGGCCTTGTAGTTGCCGCTCTGGTAGTGACAGTCACCGGGGTGGCAACCGCCGATGAGCACACCGTCTGCGCCCTCCAGCAAGGCCTTGACGACGTAGACCGGGTCCAGGCCGCCGGTACACATCAGGCGGATGATGCGGATATTGGGTGGATATTGAAGCCGGGCGGTGCCGGCCAGGTCCGCGCCGGTGTAGGTGCACCAGTTGCACAAGAAAGCGATGATGCGGGGTTCAAACTCGGCCATGAATGTTCTCCTGACTCGGACAAGCCAAAATCGGACTTTTGCACGCCACAAGGAGTAGAGGCTTTAGCCGGTCGTGACAAGATATGGCCCGCCTGAAGGCTCGACTCCAGAATTGTCTCCAACAGGATCAGTTATCCTGCATCCTGCATCCTGCATCCTGTACCCTGTATCCTGCATCCTGCATCCTGTACCCTGCATCCTGTACCCTGCATCCTGCATCTATTCCACAAGCAGGGCCATATCAACGGCGGCCAGCGTCTGCCGATGCTCAAATGCCTTTTGGAGAGTGGCCTTGTTGGGGCAGACCACGGCGCAGACGCCACAGCCTTTGCACAGCGTATAATCCACTTCGGCCACGCGGAGGTCATAGTTGAGCGACCGGGCCTCATAGGGGCAGGTCGTCACGCACAGCCCGCAAAAACTACAGAGCCGGGGGTTTACCCAGACAGCCGTGGGCTGATCGGCCAGGACAGCCGGGGCCAGGAACGCTGCCGCCCGCATGGCCGCCCCCTGGGCCTGGGCGATGGTCTCTTCCAGGAAACGGGGGCTGTGGGCCAGACCGGCCACAAAGATGCCCGCCTTGCCCAGGTCGAGTGGCTTCATCTTGGGGTGTTCTTCCTGGAAAAAGCCATCGGCGTTCAGCTTCACCCCTAACAGCGACGCCAGGGAGCGATTATCAGCCGGGTCAATGCCGGTGCTGAGGACCAGCCAGTCGGCCCTCAGCTCCACCGGCTGGCCGGTGATCAATTCGGTGAGGGTTACAAGCAATTTTTCCCCTTCAGCGGTGGGAAGGGGGCGGACCTGGGGTTTGTGGGGCAGCTCGTACCGCAAAAAGACCACGCCGACATCCCGTGCCGCCCGATAGTGGCTTTCGCGGAAGCCGTATGTGCGCATCTCCCGATAGAGAACATAGATGTTGACGTGGGGGTGGAGTTCCTTGAGCCGCAGCGCACTCTTGACCGCCTGGGTGCAACAGACCCGGCTGCAATAGGGGCGTTGCGGCTCGCGGGACCCGACACACTGGATCATCACCACCGTCTGCCCGGGGTCAAAGACGCCATCAGCGATTTGCTGTTCCAGTTCTTGTTGGGTGATGACGCGGGGATGCTGACCGCGCAGGTATTCTTGGGTGAAGACGGCCCGGCCCCCGGTGGCCACTACCACCACACCGAGGTCTATCGTGATCTCGCGGTCGCCCTGGGCAATAGTAGCCCGATAGTTGCCCGGCCGGCCATCCAGCCGGCGCAGTTCAGCGCCGCAGTATACGGTGATCAGTTCATGGGCCTCCACCTGGGCCAGCAGGGTGCGCAGGGCCGCCTGGGGATCGCGGCCCTCCACCTGGTAGCGGATATGGCGCCATTCGCCGCCCAGTTCCGCTTCGCGTTCCACCAGGTCCACCGGGAGGCCCAGGCTGGCGAGGCGGAGGGCGGCGGTCAGGCCGGCTGCCCCACCGCCCAGCACCAACGCCCGTTGTGTGAGAGGTCGGGTAGCCCCCAGGGGGAGCGCCTTCAAGCCCTGCATGGCGCGCAGGCTGGACACGGCCATGCCCACCAGCGAACGGGCAGCAGCGTTCAACGCCTGCTGGTCCCCGCCATGGGGATAGACCACCTGCTCGCGCAGGTCCACCCGGGCCAACAGGCGCGGGTCCAGGCCGGCCCGGCGCATGGTCTCCTCCAGAGCGTCGGCATAACGCCCCTGCCCATTGACAACCACGACGCGGTTCAGCCCCGCCGTTTGAATCGCCTCTAACAGCCCGGCCGGGCAATCCCCGGTGAGAGTCTGCGTCAACACTACCCCCGGTTGTTGCCTGGTCCAGGCCAGCAACGCCGGCACATCCACCGGGTCCAGCACCCCGTCATCCGCGCAGACCAGGACGCCGATCTTTGGCGGTTCGTCGGACACATCACGTGCCATGCCTGCCCAGTGTTCCGCCGCTCCATGGCGTTCCTCCGCTCCCCTGGCCTCGCGCAAAAAAGCGGCCACCTCGGCGGCGGCGCCGGCTGCCTCGGCCACGCTTTCCGGGATGTCTTTGGGTTCCCGGAAGGCCCCGGCCACAAAGATGCCGGGCCGGTTGGTCCGCGTGGGATGATAGTCATCCGTCACCGCAAAGCCATATTTGTTCAGGGCCAGGCCCAGCTCGCGGGCCAGGGTCTGCGCGCCCCGGGGTGGGGCCAGGCCGGTGACCAGGACGACCAGGTCAAAGGTCTCCTCGCGCAGTCGGCCTTCCTGCACATAGGTGAGCAACAGGTCGCGCGTTTGCTGTAGTTGGTGAATAGCCGAAGGCATGGTGCGCCGATAGGTCACGCCGGGCAACGCCTGGGCCTGCTCCACATAAGACTCATAGTTCTTGCCAAAGGCGCGCACATCCATAAAAAAGACAGTGACATCCAGGTCTGGGGCCAGGTGTTTCGCCAGGGCGATCTGTTTGGCGGTATACATGCAGCAGACCAGGGAGCAATGGCCGGCCCCGATGGTCGTGTCTCTGGAGCCGACACACTGGATAAAGGCGATGCGGCGGGGCGGTTTGTCACCGGATGGCCGGACCACGCGGGCGATGCTCGACCCGGCCAGGCTGATCATCCGCTCGAACTCCAGGCTGGTGATGACATTGTCATAGACCCGGTAGCCGTACTCGCCCTTGCGCCGGGCATCAAAGGGGGTAAAGCCGGGGGTCAAGAGCACCGCCCCGACGGCTATGGTCTCCTCGTGGGGCTGCATGTCCAGGTCAATAGCCTTAGTGGGGCAGGCGGGCACGCAGGCGCCGCAGCGGGTACAATAGGCGGGGTCAATAACCCAGGTACTGGGGACGGCCCGCAGGCCGGCAGGCCGATAGATGGCCTTGACCGGCGATACCCAGCCTTCGTGGTCATGGGGCCGGGACACCGGGCAGACCCGCGCGCACACGCCGCAACCATCACAGCGGGTCCCCTCCACATAGCGTGGCTTGTGGCGCACCGTCACCACGAAATCACCGGCCTCGCCGGTCAGGCTGGTCAGCTCAGCATACGGCAACAGGGTCACGTTGGGATGGTGTTCGCAGGCAAAGGTAGGACAAAAGGAGGGCTGGCGGGGCAGCATCAAGCAGATGCCGCACGAGTTATCGGCGAAAGTGTGGTCCAAAAGATGCATTGAGCCGCCGATGGTCGGGGCGGTATCCAGCAGGTAGACCCGGTGGCCGCTCTCGGCCAGGAGCATCCCGGCGGACATGCCGGCGATACCCGTACCTACGACCAGAACCGCGTTATTCCCCATTGTGTCAAGACCCCAAACTCGTTGATCACTCCCGGAACCTCCCGCCGGTTACTCTCTTGCCCTCTAACCGGCTAGAGAGCAGGTAGTATCAGTACATGGAAAAAGTGTATATTCTCTCACCACAAAGGGCACGAAGGACACAAAGGATGATCCCGGGTCGTGATATTCTCCATTCTTCGTGTCCTTGGTGCCCTTCGTGGTCGGCATGAATCCGTGTCCTGGCATCGCTCTACCGGGTAGCTCAGACCAGATGCAGTCCCTTCAACAGGGGCCGTGGGTCTATGGCATGTTTGCCCAGCACCTTATCCAATGGCCGACCGAAGGCCAGGGCCAGCAATTCGGTGATGTAGAAGACGGGCATGGGCACATAAGTTGGACCCGGCCGGCCCGGCGAGCCTCGGAACCGTTGCCGGCCGTCCACGTTAGCCATGCACATAGGGCAGGCATTCACGATGGCATTGGCCCCGGCCTCGTGCGCAGCCTGCACCAGGCGATCCACCAGATGCACCACCACATCACTGCGGTTAAGGGTGAGGCTGGCCCCACAGCAGTCCACCTTGTAGCTCCAGGGTACGGCCTCAGCCCCCAGCAATTCCACCAGCCGATCCATGGTCTGGGGCTGTTCCGGGTCATCCCAGCGGCCGGTCAACTCCGGCGGGCGGACGAGCAAACAGCCATAGTATGATACCACCCGCAGGCCCTGCAGGGGCCGGGTCACTTTGCCAACCAGTTCTTCGCTGGCGAAATCATTGGCGAGGATGTCCAGCAGGTGACGCGGCCGCACCTGACCTTCGTAGGTGAAACCCAGGGCCGTCTCCATCTCGGCCCGAAACGCGGCATCGTTATGCAGGGCGTAGTCGGCCGTTACCATACGCGCGTAACAGGCCACGCAGGGGATAGCAATGTCGGTCAGGCCCAATTGCTGGGCCTGGGCCAGGTCGCGGGTAGGGAGGGCCAGGGCCAGGGTGTGGTTCAGGCTGTGCGCCGATGAGGCGCCACAACAGTTCCAGTCTGGGATCTCCACCAGCTCAATGCCCAGGGCAGCGCAGGTCATCTCCATGCTGGAGCCAAACTCGGTGGCCGTGGAGTGCAACGTGCAGCCGGGGTAGAACCCGTATCTCATCTCTTACTTCTCACTTGAGCGTGAATAGCTTTCTCACCTCTGCCACGCCCCGGATGCGCCGGGGTAGGGGGTGGATCTTGCCTTTGAGAAACATATCCAGCCCCAGATCCAGGTCGCTGAACAGGGCCAGGCTGGTCAGCTTGTACTGGGCCAGCATGGATAGCTCGTGGACCCGGCCCCAGAGCCGGATGCTGTCCAGAAAAGCCCGATGGAGCTTGAATACTGAGGGCACGGCTGGCGCTACCCCCTCAGCGGTGGCCATCTGGCGCAGGGAATCAATAACGACGCCGGTGCGGATGCCATTGGGACACCGGGTGCCGCACGTCTCGCAGCCCACACACAACCAGATGGCTGAGGAGTGCAGCACGGCTTCCTTCTGGCCCAGTTGGATCATTCGGAGCAGTTGTGCCGGGGCGTAATCCATCAGCGAGGCCACAGGACAACCGGCCGAGCAGCGTTGACAATAGTAACAGCGCTGCACGTTCTGCCCACTCTGGTCCCGCACCTGTTCGCTGAAGGTGAGGTCTGGTTGCATCACGTTCCCTCGGGCCGGAGGTCTTATTTTCGGCGGCCGGTCAGGCGAGCGATCTCTTTCAACAACGTCTCGGCCTTGATCGGCTTGGTCAAAAAGCCATCTATGTTCAATTCCTCACCCACCGGGAACATCTCGGCGTGTTGCGTGTTGGCGATGGACGAGACCATGACGACAGGGATGCGCCGCAGGTCCTGGTCTGCCCATAGCTCCTGGCTCACATGGACCCCTTCCAGGATGGAGCGCATCATCACGTCCAGCAACACCACATCCGGTGGAGTGGCGCGGATCTTGGCCAGAGCCTCATCGCCGTCAGCGGCCATCATGGCCTCGTGTCCGTGGGCTTCCAATACCAGCCGGGTGGTCTCCACAAAGTCCGGGTCATCGTCTACGATCAGTACCGTGGCCATAAGCACCTCCTGATGGCGTGATGTGTGCTAGCGTAAGGCAGCGCGCACGGCGGCCAGCAACTGGGCCGGGGCTATCGGCTTGCACAGAAACTCGGCCACCGGGATATGGTGGTCGGTGGGGAACAACTCTGCATATTTACTATCGGCGATGGAAGAGATCATGATGATGGGGATGGTGCGCAGGGTCGGGTCACTGGCGATGGTCTCAGCGGTGTACAGGCCATCCAGCACGCCGCGCATCATCACGTCCAGGATGACCAGGTTCGGGCGGCACGTGCGCATGGCCGCCAGGGTCTCGTCCCCGCTGGCGACGGCCTGGACGGTGTAACCTTGCGCCTCGAGCACCAGACGGGTGGTTTCCACGAAATCCGGGTCATCGTCGGCCAGCAAGATGCAGGGCGAGGTCAGCTCCGGTAGCCGCCAGTCCGCCATGTCCTTGATGACCCGGAGCAAGTGGTGAGTGGTAGTACGGGTGATGCCGGGGATGCCAGCCAGGTCCACGGTCAGAAAGTGCAGTAAACCCTCAGTGGACGGGAAACATGCCCGCACGAACAGGTCGTAATCGCCGGTGGCCAGGGTCACCGAATGGACCATGGGGAAAGCCGCCACTTGCTGGCCCACCGTGTCCAGGTGGCCCGGCTCCACGCGCAAGGCGATGAGGACGTGCACCGGCCAGCCGAGGTGGGTGGGGTCAAGGATGGCCGTGATGCGGATCACCCCCTCCTCCAGCAGGCGGTCAATGCGCTTGCGCACGGTGGCCTCCGACAGCCCCAGGGCGCGGGCGATCTCCACGTTGCTGCGCCGGCCGTTGGCCTGAAGCTCACGGATGATCTGGCGGTCTGTAAAGTCTATGGGGGTTGACATCGCCGTCCTCCCGCGTCCAGCCCCCATTATACCACATGATACGAATTTCGTCAATAGTGCCATTATAATTGACCGAAATCGTATAATAGAGACCTGTTTACGCCGATATACGTACCACCCATGTCTCTGGCAATTCGCCTGAAAATCCGTGCGTAATTAAACGCATGAGGGCACTACCCCACCCCCTACTTCGCTTCCCTTCGCCACTATGCGGTGCGGGGAGGGGAAAGAAGGCCTGGTAGGGGTTTTTTGCGGCGGCTTCGCCGCCGCAAAAAACCCCAGAAAGGCTTTCTCCCCCCTTGCGCTCGGCGTGCCCCAGCCGCCACCCCCTTGACAACGCTGGAAGATGCTTTTCCCTCCCTGACAGAAGTTATGCACGGATGTCAGAATTCGCCGCTTGCAAGCCGATCCCCCTTCCGGTATAATCCCTCCTAGAGCCGACGGGATTTCGCCTGAGGAGATTTACTACCGGACATTTTCGCAAGTTTCATCACGAATGACCCGAATCTGGCAAATCTCACGAATGTTTTTCATACCAATTCGTGTCATTCGTCCATTCGTATCATTCGTGATTG
>DAOTYG010000178.1:0-2689 GCA_034435155.1 Anaerolineae bacterium
AGCCCCATGCCCGTCTCTATCTCCGTTCAACTCTATTCCAGCCTGTATCTCCGCACCCCCAGCGCTTGCAGAGCCACCAGGGCCAGAAAGAGCGGATTGTTGATCAGATACCGCCGCCAGAGGTGCCGGGGTTCGGTGAGCAGTGAGACGCCCGCTCGGAGCGTCTTTCCTCCAAAAAGTCGCGAAGGTGACCGGTAACCGCAACCGCTCCACGCCAAATATAATCCAAATCACGCAGCGAACGGATGCGGGTCAGTTGCTGCCAGATATATCTGGGCTTGAGGAAAGCCTTGTACACCTCTGCACAAATTTTGTTAACCTCTTCAGCGGTCATATCGGGCATATTGAATACCGTCTCACTCATATCAAATCGATCGTAGTCAGTAGGCTCAATTCGAAACCATCCTTTCTCCACAGCCTCTTGATATAGAGGCGTGCCAGGATAGGGTACCACAATTGTGGCCTGCAGCATCTCGGCATAGCCATTGGACATCAGTTGATTGGCCAGGTCAACAGTGCGCTGAGCGTCTTCCCTCGTCTCCCAGGGATAGCCAACCATAATCGTCAGCTGGATGTCCAGCCCGGCCTGACTAATCCGCTTGGAGTCCTCGATGATGTCTCGGACAGTGATACCCTTGTTGATTCGATCCAGCGTGGCCTGGTTGGCCGATTCCAGCCCCATCTTCAGTTTGCGAAATCCCGCTTTTTTCATCAACTCCGGCTGGTGCGGCTTAAGCATCCCATATCGCATATTGATGGAAAATAGAATTTCATTGTTATATCCCCGCTCGATCATCCCTTCGCAGAAACGATCAAGCCATTCACCTGCCGGAAAGGTGCCGGTATCGTCAAATATTTCCCGCACGCCGTACTGTTCTATCAGGAAGCCAATTTCGTCTAACAGATTCTCCGGCGTGCGCACGCTGAAACGGGGATAAAGGGTCGTCCAGGCACAGAATGTACATTTACCCCAGGGGCAATCCCGCCCGGCCATGGTGTAAAAGAAGGGGACCCGCTTTTTCCACTTCTCCCCGTATAGATGAGCCTGGGTCAGAGCCCGGTCAATATAGGGCAGGCTGTTCAAATCCAAATGCGTGATAAATGGGCCCGAGTTCTTAATTTCCCCCTTGCGATACCAGATTCCTGGAGGCATGTCTTCGCCATCCCGCAAATGACGGGCCAAGCCTAGCAAAGTTACGTCATAATGACCTCCAGTAATCACATAATCTACCGGACTCTGCAGCATGCTTTCTTCGGGAAGAGCAGTTACATGGTCACCCACAAGTACGATGTTACTTTGAGGAGACCGCTCTTTGAGATCACGGATAATCCGCCAGTGTTGACGGACAACTGGCGTCTTGGTCTCTATGGCTACAATATCCGGTTGCTCCGCTTCAAATCGTCTCAGAAATTGCTCATACGTCCACCGCTGGGTAATACCGTCGGCCCATGTCACCTCAAACCCGGCCCTATCCAACAAGGTCGCCGCATAAGCAGATACAACCGGGTAAATATATGAGGGGACATGATACCATTGAAATTGCCGGTTTTGGGTCAGCATCGGGCTGCCTTTCCCCTGTAAGGGTGGATAAGCGATCCATACTTTCATTATAAGCACCTCCTCGTAAGGCTAATCAGAACGCAACCATCCCAACCGTTGCATAAATACACGCCAGAGAAAAAGGGGATTGCCTATGATGTATCGTTTCCACAGACGCCTCGGCTCTGTCCATAGCCGGTAAAGCCACTCTAACTCGTGGTCCAGCATCCAGCGCGGAGCGCGAGGTTTATTGCCAGTAACAAAATCTACCAGCGCGCCCACTGCCCAGACCACGGGCACTTGTAGCCGTTCAAAATGCCGGTCAATCCACTTTTCCTGGAGAGGAGTACCGAAACCCACGAGCAGTATATCTGGGCGCAGGGCATTGATCTCAGCGATGACCACATCATTCTCAGGGCCGTTGTGGTCGTAATGGCCGTGATGGGTGCCCAAGATATTCAAACCGGGGTAACGGGCAGTGAGTACTCTGGCTGCTTCCGCTGCAATGCCCGGCTTGCCTCCTAACAGATACAGCGTTATACCTGTTTCCTGGCACATCCTGCACAGGTCGTGAATCCAGTCGGCTCCGGTCATTCGCTCCGGCAGGTGCTTGCCCAGGATATGCGCGCCCAGTTTGACCCCCGCGCCGTCACAATATACCAGGTCGGCCTGGTTCAAAATACGCCGCAGTTCTGCATTGCGGTAAGCGATGTTCAGAACATGGACATTGGCATACATTACACGGTAACGATCACCTGAGGTGACAAACCGTTGTATCTGCTGAATCATTTCCCTCAATGTAACACTATGAACACAGACACCCAGGATTTGCACCAGGTCGTGCGGCAATTCGCTACCTCCAGCTAAAATGGCTGTCTCCTATAAAGCACGTAACTTTTGGTGAGGCCCATCGCCTTTTCTTCCCAAACAAAAACGTTGCTGCCAATACCGGCCAATTCCTCCACTGCTCTCCTGTCCAGAAGCCAGACCTGTTCGTAATGTCCCAGGACGTTTTTTCCAAAAGTATTCTCTCCCATCATCAACAAGTGCCTCAACGAAGAATCGGAGTCTATGTTCGCGGAACGGGTTACCCCTTGCGACAAAGTACCTGTGTCGCCAACTCAACAGTTTACGGATGAGTTTAGCCAC
>DAOTYG010000179.1:0-15846 GCA_034435155.1 Anaerolineae bacterium
CAGCGCCCCAGCCGTGCCCCAGGCGATCCAGCCAGTGGATGCCGGCCGCTTGCTGGACGATCTGGCCCGCGAGTTGAACGCCGCCTGCGTGCTACTGACCGACGAGCAAGGCAACCTGGCTCTGTACCGGGGCACACTGGGCGAACGGCAGGCCCGCCAACTATGCGTCCTGGCCTGGCGCAGTTTCGCCGTGGCCGAGGAGATCGGAGCCTTGCTGGGTGAGCGAGAGAAACCACACCACACCTCTCAAGAGGGCGATGCCTATCACATATACTCCTTTGCTGTCGGAGATGGGCGGATCCTCACCATCGCTTACGAGGCCAGTACCCCCATCGGCATGGTGCGCTACCGCACGCGCCAGACCGTACAGGCGATCCGCCGGGCTTCGTAGGAGTTGCTCGCCCGGTCAAGCCCGGCCCTGGTGCGCGGGGCGTGGCCTGTGAAACGAACCCCCCGCCGGCTTAACCGGCGGGGGTCGTTTTACTCTCCGCTTCATGCCTCATGTGCTCTGGGCCGCGCGATAGGCAAAGTAGCCGGAGACGGCCCCGAAAAACAGGTTCTGAAATGGGATACACACGATCCAACCCCCGGCCGTCAGAACGACCATCACGGCAGCGATGGTCCACCACAGGGCACAGTAGGCGACCAGGATGATCAATCCCACTGCTACGCGGCCTGCGTAAATCCACCCGATCCCCAAAAAGCCCAGGAATCCACCGATGAGGAACTCCAGCAGGAACGCCGCCAGCGGGTCTTTGCGATGATACGACATGATCTCCGTCTCCCTCTGTCCTGTGCTCCTCAGCGGTCTGCCCGACCCACCCGGTCCGCCCCCCGGCCCCACTTCGACCGCCGGGCGCGAAGCAGCGGGTCGCACTACCTGCGGCCGCCGCTTTGAGCAACTTTGCTTACTGCCTCATCTGGTCCCGCAGGAAATCTGCCACCAACCAGTATTGGAAGTCTTTGCCATTATAGCACTCGATGGCTCCATACAGGCCGTAGATCAGCCCGGCCAGCGGGAGGCCCACGGTGACGAACAGGGCAAAGGGAAATAAACAGATCCCCACGAAGAACATCATCAGTATCGCGGTCGGGACCCAGACGATGAGGCTGGCGATGAATGTGACCAGCAGGACGGCGATCTGAAAGACCAGGGCTTGTAAGGCCTGAAAGGCCACGTAAGCCGATTCTTCCTTCTTCACCAGCCAGATGATCAGGGCCACGATTATGCCGCCGATGCCGCTGGTGAACAGGCCCAACAACACGCTACCGTGGGCAATGGCCGCCATCGTCACCTCGTCCTGTGTGTAGCGACCGACCATACGTGGCGGGGGCGGTGGACCTGGCAACTGATGGGCAACTCCCTCAGCCGGCGCCGGCTCTGCCAACGACTCTTCTGCGATCGGCTCTTGGCTCACGATCTCCTCGTTTTCACTCATGGGCGTTTTCCTTTCCTTCATTGTTTATTTGCTTGCTCGACCTGACTTCAGTATACCATACGCATCAATCCCCCGCCGGTTACGTTTCACGGTTCATGCCTGCTCTGAATCCTCTCGCCGCTGGTAGAGGCAGGTTGGCAACCTGCCCCTACTTGGCAACCGCTGCAACCGGTCATGGGGGCACGCCCACCAGCGTCTGGTCTGACCATTGCGCCCCAACCTGCGGGAGGGCAGGCAGTTACCTCTGGTCTTTTCGCCGCAAATCTGGTATGATCAGTAGATGGAACTTTGTGCTCCTCGGCAGTCTGAGACCGCCGGGCGCGAAGCGGCAGGTCACACTCCCTACGACCTGCCATCCAGTCCAGCCGGGATTGCGCCCGAACCTGCGGGAAGGCCGGCTGTTATGGAGCAAATCCCATGGCTCTGCCACAAGGCTACAACATCCTGGTCCGGCACAGGTCGGTCCACGATTACGTGCGACTGGCGACCATCCCTGTCCTGATCAGTGCCGCCTACGAGGTGATCGCGACCATCCCCCGGGCCCTGGACCAGGGCTATGGCGCGACATTGCAGGTCTCCACCATCTGGTGTCTGCTGGTCTTCGGGTTGGGTGGCGTCATCGGCTGGTGGATGGCGCTCCGCTGGCACGGGGCCGCCTGTGACGATTTCCTGGCCGGGGCGATGTTCGGGCTGGGCAGCGGGTTGATCAGTTCCCTGGCCGGCAGCGCATTGACGTGGTGGATGGGGCCTGGCTCCCTGACCCTGGCCGATATGCTGCTGGACCTGGTCGCGCGGCCGGTGTTCACCGGGCTATGGGCTGGCGTCGGTGCGCTGGCCGTGGCCCTGGTCAGCAAGTTCATCGCTGTCTGGTGATCAATGCGCGTCACTTTCCCGCATCTGGGTCAGCTCTACATCTTTTGGCGGGCGCTTCTGGGCGGCCTGGGCCTGGAAGCCGTGCCGCCACCGTTCTCCTCGCAACGCACACTCGATTTGGGGGTGCGCTATTGCCCGGAGATGACCTGCGCGCCGTGCAAGCTCATCTTTGGCAACTACCTGGAGGCCCTGGAACGAGGCGCGGATGCGGTGCTGTTCTTTGGGGGCTATGACGCCTGTCGCCTGGGTTATTCGATGCCCTGGCAGGCCCAACTGTTGCGCGAGATGGGCTTTGAGTTCCGGGATTACTCGTTCAACCTGCGGACCATCCGCGAGGACCTGTTGGCGCGCATCCGGGATTTCGCGGCCGCTGGCGGTGCCTCGCCGCTGGACACGCTGGAAGCCGTGCGCTTCGCCTTCGCCAAGCTGCGCCTGACGGACGCCGCCGAGCGGCAGGCCCAGCGTTTGCGGCCCCGTGAGACGAGGCCCGGGGCTACCGACCAGGTCCTCCGCGACGTATTGGCCCGCATAGATGCGCTGCCCCCTACGGGTCGCCCCTCCCTGGAGGCTCAAGGGGCCACCATCCTGGCGCGGTTCGAGGCCGTGCCCCGCGACGAGGACCGGCCGGTGGTGCGCGTGGGCATCATCGGCGATCCGTACACGATGTTGGAGCCGTTCTTCAACCGGGGGCTGGAAGAGGAGTTGGGCCGCCTGGGGGTGGAGGTCCACCGCTGGCTCTATATCGGCGACCTGACGCGGTGGGACATCCTGGCCGGCCTGGCGCCGAATCCCCACGGTGAGCCGGTGCGGGAGGCGGCCCAGACCTTTGTGGGGCGCGACATCGGCGGGTTTGGGCGGATGACCGTCGGCCACGCGGTGCTCTTTGCCCGGGCCGGGTTCGATGGACTGGTGCACCTGGCCCCCTTCGAGTGCGTGCCAGAGGTGGTGGCCCACAACGTGCTGCGCCGCCTGCAGGATGAGATCCCCATCCTCTCCCTCACCTTCGACGAGCAGACGGCCCGGGCCGGGCTGGTGACGCGCCTGGAAGCCTTTGCGGATATGCTGCACATGCGGGCCGGCCGGGGGCTACGGGGGGAAATCCCCACCAGACCAGATGCCGACCGCCTGGGAGCGTCAATGCCGGGACTGGCGAGAGCAGGGGATAGGTCATTATAGCCTCACCAGCCTGGGCGGGAACACGTCAGCCGTCCCGGCTTTCCAGCCCGATGGGTCAGGATCAGCTTCTACTCGTTCCCCCTCAAGCCAGCTCGTTCCCGCACATAGTCCACCACGGTCTTGATGGTCGCCTCGCGCTCGCAATCGCAGAACATCTCATGTTCGGTGACCTCAAACCAGACCAGCCGCTTCTGGTCAGGGGGAGTGGAGATCTGGCGGTAGATAATCTCCGATGCCTCTGGGGCGATGGTGGTATCCTTGCGGCTGTGCATGATGAGAGTCGGCACCCGCACCTCCGGTAATCGGCGGCGAGTCACCCTGGCGAACTCAAAGAGCGAGGCGATGGCATCGGTGGGCGCGTAGCGATAGTTGGTGTCGCGCGTAGCGTAAGCCAACGATGGGTCGGCGTATTTGAGGGGCATGTCCACCTTTTTGACCAGCCGGACGACCAGGGGGATCAGGAAGTTGAGCGGCCGACCTGGTCCCAGGGGATTCGTGAACACCAGGGCCGCAGCGGCCACCACGATGCTATCAATGACATCCGGGTGATCGGCGGCCAGGGTCAGAGCCACCAGGCCACCCATGCTATGGCCAAAGACAATGGCCCGGTCGGCCTCGGTAAGCAGGTCTTGCAGAGCAGCTTCGGCATCGGCCACCCAGGCTGGCCATTTGACCCCGCGCAGTGCTTCCGGCGAAGCTGCCCCATGGCCGCGCAAGACCGGCATCCGGGTCGGCAAACCTGATGCCTCGATGGGGGGTTGCAACCCGTTCACACAATTCAAACTGGACGTAAAACCATGGATGATGAGGACGCCATAGGGTTTCCTGGTCATTGAGCGCTCCTTTCTTTTTGCGGCTGTTCCCGGAGCCCCTTGCTCAGCGGGAGTCTGTGACCCCCGCGTCCAACGGGCCCCTTGCTCAGCGGCGGTCTGTGCCCCCCGCGTCCAACGGGCCGCGAGCATCAGCCTTGCCATATTATAACAACCTTCGGCAGAAAAGACAACCCACCGCCAGGTAATGGCTCTCCCCGTCGCCCGACATCCGTGCGTAATTGAACGCACACTCCCCACTTCGTCGCCGCTACGCGATGCGAGGAGGGGAGGCTTTCTCTCTCCTTGTTCCCTCCCTGACAGAAGTTGTGCACGGATATCAGCCGTCGCCCCTTGCGATGACACCAGGCATGGGGTATAATCCAGCCATACTCGTTGCCAGGAGGATTCGTGAGCGACCCCACCCCTCGCGCCGATGACCGTATGGTTACCCCCAGGCGGCGGGAAGAAGACGCAGCCATGGACGCCACGCTCCGCCCCCGCCGCCTGGATGAGTACATCGGCCAGGACAAGGTCAAGAACAACCTGCGCATCCTGATTGACGCGGCCAGAGCGCGCCAGGAGGCCGTGGACCACGTGCTGCTCTACGGCCCGCCCGGCCTGGGCAAGACCACTCTGGCCGCTATCGTGGCCCACGAGATGGGCGTGAACATCCGCGTCACCTCTGGCCCGGCCATCGAGCGCCCCGGCGACCTGGCGGCCATCCTCACCAACCTCCAGAAGAGCGACATCCTGTTCATTGACGAGATCCATCGCCTGGGCCGGGTAGTGGAGGAGGTTCTCTACCCGGCGATGGAGGATTTCGCCCTGGACATCATCATCGGCAAGGGACCGGCGGCCCGCAGCATCCGTCTCAAGCTCCCGCCGTTCACGTTGATCGGGGCCACTACGCGCATCGCCCTGATGACCTCACCGTTGCGCGATCGCTTCGGGGTCATCTACCGGCTGGACTTTTACGACGAGGCGGCCATGCTCGCCATCGTGCGCCGGTCGGCGCGCATCCTGGGCGTGCCGATTGACGAAGCCGGGGCTACCGAGATCGCCCGGCGGGCGCGGGGCACCCCCCGTATCGCCAACCGCATCCTCCGCCGTGTCCGCGACTATGCCCAGGTCCGCGCGGACGGTATCATCACCGTGGACGTGGCCCGCCAGGCCCTGGCCCTGCTGGACGTGGATGCGTTGGGCCTGGATGAGATTGACCGGCGCGTGCTGCGCACGATCATCGAAAAGTTTGGCGGTGGGCCAGTGGGCATCGAGACCATCGCCGCCGCCATTTCGGAAGAGGCAGACACGATCATGGACGTATATGAGCCGTACCTGTTGCAACTGGGGTTCCTGGCGCGCACACCTCGGGGCCGGGTGGCGACGCCGGCCGCTTACGAGCACCTGGGGCTGAAGCCGCCGGAGGTGGAACAGCAGGGCCGGCTATGGTGAAGCCAATCGCAGGTCGCAAGTCGCAGGTCGCAGGTCGCAAGTCGCAGGTCGCAAGTGGATAGAGCGGAGGGGATAATGGCAGACGAGGGACGGAAGAGGCCACAGAGCTACAAGGACCTGGAGATCTACCAGTTGGCCTATGAGGGGGCGGTGCGCATCCATCGGATGACGTTGGAGAAACTGCCCAAGTTCGAGATGTACGCCGAAGGAGACCAGATCCGGCGGTCATCCAAGTCCATCGTCCACAACATCGTCGAAGGGTTCGGGCGCAAGCACTACCGGGGCGAGTACATCCAGCGTCTGACCTACGCCCTGGCCGAGTGCGACGAGACGAAAGTGGCCTTGAGTTTGCTCTACGACACCAGGTCATTGACCGACGAAGCCTACTATCGAGCGGAGCTGGCCTTCTATGAAAACCTCGGCCGCAAGATCTACAACTTTCGCGAATCCGTCATCGCCGCCAAGCCCTACCAACCTGCACCGTGAGACCTGTGACCTGAGACCTGTGACCTGAGACCTGTGACCTGATCGGGAGGTTTGATTGTCTAACCAAGATAAAATCGCACTGATACGACAATTGCGGGCGCAGGCCCTGTTGGCCGGGGGAGCGGAGCGCATCGCTCGCCAGCACGCCCGGGGCAAGCTCACCGCCCGCGAACGCCTGGAGCTGCTCCTGGACGAGGGCAGCTTCCATGAGCTGGGGATGCTCGTCACCTCCCAATTGCTCCCGGTTGAAGAGCGCGCCTTGGGCGATAGCGTGGTGACCGGCTATGGCACGATAGACGGCCGGCTGGTCTACGTCTTCAGCCAGGATTTCACCGTCTTTGGCGGCAGCCTGGGCGAGGCCCACGCCCAGAAGGTCTGCAAGATCATGGACCTGGCGCTGAAGAACGGCGCCCCGGTCATCGGCCTGAACGACTCCGGCGGGGCGCGCATCCAGGAGGGCGTGGTCTCCCTGGCCGGCTATGCCGACATCTTCCTGCGCAACACATTGGCCTCCGGCGTCATCCCCCAGATCAGCGTCATCATGGGGCCGTGCGCCGGGGGCGCGGTCTACTCCCCGGCCCTCACCGACTTTATCATCATGGTCCGGGGCACCAGCCATATGTTCATCACCGGGCCAGACGTCATCCGCGCCGCTACCCATGAGGAGATCACCTTTGAAGACCTGGGCGGGGCCGACGTTCATAACACCATCAGCGGCGTGGCCCACTTGGCCGCCACGGACGAGGCCGAGGCCCTGGCGATGGTGAAACGCCTGCTCAGCTTTATCCCCCAGAACAACCTGGAAGACCCGCCCTTCCAGGAGACCAACGATGATCCGCTGCGCATGGACGAGGCATTGGACAACATCGTGCCGGATAGTCCGACCAAACCCTACGACATCAAGGATGTGATCCGCCACGTGGTGGACGACGGCGACTTTTTCGAGGTACACGAGCACTTTGCCCCTAACCTGGTGGTAGGCTTTGCCCGGCTCTACGGCCGGGCCGTGGGCATCGTGGCCCAGCAGCCGATGCACCTGGCCGGCGCGTTGGACATCAACTCATCCGACAAGGGGGCGCGCTTCGTGCGCTTCTGCGATTGCTTCAACATCCCCCTGGTCACGTTCGTGGACGTGCCGGGATTCCTGCCCGGTGTGGCCCAGGAGCACGGCGGCATCATCCGCCACGGGGCCAAGCTGCTCTACGCCTACTGCGAGGCCACCGTGCCCAAAGTCACCGTCATCACCCGCAAAGCCTACGGCGGCGCGTACGACGTGATGAACTCCAAACACGTGCGCGGCGACATCAACTACGCCTGGCCCACGGCCGAGATCGCGGTGATGGGGCCAGAGGGGGCGGTGAACATCGCCTACCGCAAAGAGATCGCCGAGGCGGAGGACCCGGAGGCGGCTCGCCAGCGGCTCATCGCCGATTACCGGGCGCAGTTCGCCAACCCGTATATCGCCGCCTCGCGCGGCTACATAGACGAGGTGATCCTGCCCCACGAGACCCGGCCCCGGCTCATCGCCGCGCTGGAGATGCTCCAAAACAAACGCGACGAGAACCCGCCCAAGAAGCACGCCAATATGCCGCTGTGAGAACGCCGCTACCGAGAGCATCACAGATTTCGCCCATCCCGCCCTGACCGACGTCCTGCACGAGATTGACGCCATTCTATACCCAGGAAGTCACACCGATGACCGATGAAGCCAATCACTGGAAAACGCCCACGCCAGAGGAGGAAGCCCATCGCCGGCTGCGCGGCGAACTGACCACCGGCGATCCCCGGGCCGACTATGCGGCCGCCGTGGCCGAGATGAGCGCGTTCGAGTTACAATATGGCCTGACCAGCGAGAGCTTTTACGAGCGCTACCGGGCCGGGGCCATGAAGCCCACCGACGACTTGCGGCGCTGGGCCGTGCGCTACGAGATGTACCGGGACCTTTACCCGGACCTGGCGGCTGATCTCCTGTTGCTCATGGGTCGGGCCGACCAACCCTTAACGTAATTCGTGTTGCGTGTTCCGTGTTGCTTGAGACCTGCAACCTGTGACCTGCAACCTGCGACCTGCAACCTGTGACCTGCAACCTGCGACCTGTGACCTGTAACTTGAAAGAGGATACATGTTCCAGAAGATTCTCGTAGCTAACCGGGGCGAGATCGCCGTGCGCATCTTGCGGGCCTGTCGTGAGTTGGGCTTGCAGACCGTGGCCGTCTACAGTGATGTGGATCGGCATAGCCTGCACGTGCGTTACGCCGACGAAGCCTACTGCATTGGCACGGCCCCCCCGCGCGATAGCTATCTTCGCGCTGATCGCATCATTGACGTGGCGAAACGCGCCGGGGCCGAGGCGATCCACCCCGGCTATGGTTTTCTGGCCGAGAATGCCGACTTTGCCCAGGCCTGCCTGGACGCCGGTATTGCCTTTGTGGGGCCGACGCCAGCCGCCATCCGGCGCATGGGTGATAAGACCTGGGCGCGCCAGACCATGATCGCGGCCGGCGTGCCGGTGGTCCCCGGCACCTATGAGCCGCTCACCGACGAGCAGGCCCGCATCGAGGCGGAGCGCATCGGCTACCCGGTGCTGATCAAGGCCGCAGCCGGTGGTGGCGGCAAGGGCATGCGGCGGGTGGACGCGCCAGCGAACCTGCTCCCGGCCCTCCACGCTGCCCGCCGCGAGGCCCTGGAAGCCTTCGGCGACGACGCCATCTACCTGGAAAAAGTCATCGAAGGCGCGCGCCACATCGAGTTCCAGGTCCTGGCCGACAACTACGGCCAGGTGGTCCATCTGGGCGAGCGCGAATGCTCCATCCAGCGCCGCCACCAGAAGCTCATCGAGGAGTCGCCCAGCCGGGCGGTGGACGCGGACCTGCGTCGGCGCATGGGCCAGACTGCCGTGCAGGCCGTGCTGGCCGGCGGTTACACCAGCGTCGGCACCGTGGAGTTCCTGCTGGACCGCGACAAGAACTTTTATTTCCTGGAGATGAACACGCGCCTCCAGGTAGAACACCCGGTCACAGAACTGGTCACCGGCATTGACCTGGTGCGCGAGCAACTGCGCCTGGCCGCCGGCCGCCGCCTGCCCTATAAACAAGAGGACATCGCCGTGAAGGGCTGGGCTTTGGAATGTCGCATCTGCGCCGAAGACCCCTACAATAATTTCTTGCCTTCCACCGGCCGTATCACCGCCGTCTACGAGCCGAGCGGGCAGGGTATCCGGGTGGACAGTGGCATCTTTGCCGGCTTTGAGGTCTCCATCTACTACGACCCCCTCATCGCCAAGCTGCTGGCCTGGGGCGAGACGCGCGGCGAGGCGATCCTGCGCATGAAGCGCGCGTTGAGCGAATACAAAATCCTGGGCATCAAGACCACCATCCCCCTGTTCCAACAACTCATGAACAGCTTCAGCTTCATCGGCGGGCAGTTCGACATCAACTTCATGGAAAGCGATTTCGCGCTGCGGGGTGAGGGCGAGGGTCAACACGCTGACCTGGCGGCCCTGGCCGCGGCCGCCCACGCCTACCGTCGCCGCCAGACCTCTCTCATGCGCGGCCTGGCCCAGCGACGAGCTGGCGACAGCTCGTGGAAGACCGCTGCCCGATCTCGGAGGTGGGGCCGATGAAATACACCGTCACGGTCGCCGATAAGGAACCGCGCGAGATCGAGGTCTGGGAGACCGAAGAGGGATTGTTCGCCCGGCTGGGCGACCAGACCCATCGCCTGGATGCGGTCAGTATTGACGGGGGCAACTTCTACAGCCTGCTGGTGGACCAGTACAGCCACGAGGTGTTCATCGAGGAACGCCAGGAGGCCTATGCGGTGGTCCTGCACGGCCGGCTCTACGAAGTGGTAGTGGAGAGCGAGACGGCCCGGCGCGCTCAGACAGTGCGCCCGGTTCAGGTCGCCGGGGGCCGCACTGTGGTCAAATCGCCCATGCCTGGCCTGGTGGTGAGCCTGGCCGTGACCGAGGGCCAGATCGTGGCCGAGGGCCAGCGGCTCGCCGTGCTGGAGGCGATGAAGATGGAGAACGAGATCCGCGCGCCCCGGGCCGGCACCGTCCAGCGTATAGACGTGGCCGTGGGCGATTCCGTGATGCAGGGCCAGACGTTGTTGACCCTGAGTTAGTTCTACAACAAGGAGATGGCATGAGCGTCCAGGATTCTCGTCCGGCCCCCCTTCGCCCGACCTGGTCCGGCCCGTTATTTCTCATCATCATCGCGGTGGTGGCGGCCGCAGGTCTGGCCGCTTACGTCTACGAGCTGCGCCAGCCTAATCTGGGCTTCACCCTCACGCCGGGGGCTATCGTCGTGGCGATGGACCCCGGTGGTCCGGCGGACCGGGCCGGGATGCGTCATGGCGATGAACTGCTCCTCCTGGACGGCGTATCACCCCATGATATGGCTGCCTATGGCATGGCGCGCGGCAGCATAACGCCGGGCCAGCCGGTGTCCGTCTCGGTCTTGCGTGAGGATGGCGAGGTCACGTTGACCCTGATCGCCCGAAGCCGGTCCGTGCTGCTGGAAGGCCACGTGGTGAGTTATCTGGCTGCCGCGTTGTTCCTGCTGCTGGGGGCCGTGGTCTATCTGGCGGTGTGGGGCGCGCCGCTGGGCCGGGTTTACTTCCTGTTCATGGCCGCCTGCGCGTTGGTGTTGGCCTGCACCGTGCCTATGGGCAGCCCGGGATTTAGCGCCTTGCAACGCCTGGGACTCGGCCTGGTCCCGGCGCTGGCTGTCCATTATGCCCTCTTGTTCCCCCATGAACAGCCCCTGGTACGATGGCGAAAGCGGCTGGTTGTGCTGATGTATCTGGTGAGCCTGGGCCTGGCCAGCACCAATATCGCCTTCTTGCTATGGGGTCGGGAACAAGCTTTCCTCTGGACCTACAACCTGCTTATGCTGAATATGGTGATCGGCGTTTTGTTGAGCATCGCCGGGCTGATCTGGACAGAGCAGCAGACCAAAACCGACCCGGCCAGCAGTGCTATCCGCGAGATAGTGGTCGGCATAGCCCTGGCGGTTATCCCGTTCGCCCTCCTTTTGAGCCTGGACCTGGCGACCGGGTTCCGCCTGTTGGATACGCGGGTGCTCATCGTATCTGTGCAGGGAATCCCCTTTGCCCTGGGCTACGCGGTGCTCAAGGGCCGTTGGAGGCACCTGGACCGCCTGGTGCATTGGCTGTTGACCCTGACCTTGACCCTGTTGGTCGGGTTGCCGCTCTATGGGGCCGTGGTCTGGGGCCTGATCCTGGCCTTTGGTATCCCGGCCAGTGGCGAAGCCCTGGCGGCCGGCTTTGCGGCAGCCATTGTCATGGGCCTGATCGTGGTGCCCCTGGCCGCCGGGGTGCGTCGTCTGGTGGACCGCTGGTTCTTCCAGCGTTAGGTGAGGTCGGGACGACAATGAAAAACTATCACCTGGCGACAACGGTGCGCCGAATAATCTCCCATAAAGCCCCCCTCAGACGAACACCGGCAGCGCCCACATCCGGACGGTCACTGATCTTTTTGGGCCTGGCTGTCCTGGCGATGATCCTGGTCATATTAGCCCTGGCCCTCTTGCCTTTCGCTGACGTGCAGCAGCGAGCGCGTGATCTGGTGGCCATAGTTCTTGCCCCCCCGGTATCCGCAACCAGGGCGCCGGGGTCAGCAATGCTCTCAGGCTCGCCAACCCCGGTCCCATCCAGCACTCCGACCGTGATACCATGCCCTACCCCGGTCCCCACCATAACTCCCACCGCTACCCCGGCCGGCCCCTGTCCTCCGCCGCCGGGCTGGGAGCTGTATACCGTCCGCCCTGGCGACACCCTGACCGCGTTGGCTCAAAGCCGGGGCACCACTGTCCAGGACCTGGTCCAGGCCAATTGCCTTACCAGCCTGATGATCTATGTCGGCCAGACCCTTTATCTGCCGGCGCTTCACCCGCCTACCCCGGCGAATCAACCCACTGCACTGGCGGTCAGCCCGGCGGTCCCCACTGCCACCCCGCAGCTGCTGCCCCTTCCGGCCGGCGCCGCCGAAAGATTCAAGTTGCCACCAGGGATCATCAACGTGATCCTGCTGGGCAGCGATTCGCGGGTGCAAGGGGAGTTGGGGCGCACGGATACCGTGATCCTGGTCGCCATCAATCCGGTCTCCAAGACTGTGAGCATGCTCTCCATCCCCCGCGACCTGTGGGTCTATGTCCCCACCTGCGGCTATGAGCGCATCAACACTGCCTATATGTGGGGCACGCTGAGCAAATACCCCGGCGGCGGGCCAGCCCTGGTCAAGGCCACCATCGAGTACAATTTTGGGGTCCCGGTTCACTACTACGCTGCCATTGACCTCAAGGGTTTCATCCGGCTCATTGACACCCTGGGCGGCGTGACCATCGCCGTGGAATGCCCTTTCCCGGACCTGGAGTTAGAGCCGGGGATCCACCACATGGATGGCCAATGGGCTTTGGCCTATGCGCGCTCGCGCATCACCAGTAGCGATTTTGCTCGTTCACGGCGACAACAGCAGGTCCTGCGAGCGATGTGGGCGCAACTCCTGCGCCCGGAAACCATCCTTCAGATCCCCAGCCTGTGGTCCATATTGCAAGACAGTATCACCACTGACCTGAGCCTGGAGCAGATCATCTCGCTGGCCCAACTGGGTTTGCAGATCAATACCCGCCAGATCCAAAGCCTGTACCTGGATGAGGAGCAGGTCAAGGCCTGGGTCACCCCCAACGGGGCCCAGGTGTTATTGCCCCAACCCGCCGCCTGCCGCGCCCTGTTCGCCGCCCTGTTCGCGCCACCAGGCGAGGTGGAGCTGATCCACGCCCGGGTGGAGATCCGCAACGCTGGCTGCACCAGTTTCCAGGCCAAAGAACTGGCTGCCGACCGGCTCTACTACCTGGGGTTCGACACCGTGCGGATCGGCCCCGATCAGCCAGAGGTCCGGCCGCGCACCATCATCGTCAACTATACTAACGATGCCGAGGCTATTGCCCTGCTGCGCCAGGCGTTCCATGTCCCGGCGGAAGACGTCTGGTTTCAGGCCCAAGAGAATCCCCCTCTGGATGCTCTGGTGCTCTTGGGCCGCAACTTTAACCCGTGCCAGCAATGAACGCGAAAGGCCATCCCCACGGGGGATGGCCTTTCTTATATTCACCGTAACTGCCTACCCTGAACCCTCCCGCAGGTTAGAAAGGGGCTGGCAACTGATGCAGCCGATCATCTGGGCGCGTCTGCGGCGTCTGGCCTGGTCATTGCGCCCAAACCTGCGGGAGGGTAGGTAGTTACTATTCACCGCCCTATTTTCACGCTGGCTCCTCGGTCTTCCGGGATCGCCGGCGGGGTTTGTCCGCCGAAGGCCCGGTCTCTGCGGGCAACACCCCGGCCGGCTCCGGCGAGATCGGCGGGGGTTCTAATATTGGCTCACTGGCGATCTGTGGGGGGAGCATGGTCCCCACCCGGCTCAACACCACCGCTCCCAGCGCGATACAGACGATGCCCAGGGCCAACACCCAGCCGATACACGGCACCGCGCTCAACAGCATGAGCAACACCAGCCCTACGACGAAACTCAGGTAGGGATTGGTTGGCCGGCTGACCACCGCCAACACCCGGTCGCCCACATACTGCGAGATGGCTATCCCGCCCATCAAGGCTCCGGCTACTGCTGCCGCGCCGGGGATGCAGAGCAGGATCACCCCCACCAGGATCACCGGGATGCCCAGGATAGCCCCCACGATAGTCACGGTGAGGACAAGCCCCACGATGAACAGGATGATCGCTGGCGCCAGCAATACAATGGTCGCCAGGGCTGCCACCAGCAGGGTCAAAAAGCCCACCCCCAGGCTGATGGGCCACATCTCCACGGCGGTCTGCTGCACCCGTGACAGGTGCGCCGGCGCAAAGGCGATGAGCAAGATGCCCAGGGCCGCGATGGCCAGGAAGTAGATGATGGTCTCCAGCACGTTCCGCAAAAAGCCCCAAAATCCCAGTTCTGAGCCGCTGATGCTCACCACCGGCATACCCACCCAGGGACCGGTGGTCACTGGCGGCGAAGTGATGACCGGCATCGGCCAGCCACCACGCCCACCGCTCACAGACTGGCCGAGCACCTGCGCCCCCTCGTCACGACGGATCTCACCGCCATAACTCACCAGGTCACCACGAACCACGGCCGTGTTGGACAGACGCACGTCTCCCCCATAGACCACCACATCGCCGTCCACCTGGCCCTCGATGCGCGTCTCACCACCCATCACCACCAGGCTGCCGGTCACCCGGCCGCCCTGGTGAATCCGGGCATCGCCGCCCAATACCACCAGGTCCCCTTCATGGACCTCCCCGCTCCGCACGTTCACATCCCGGCCCCAATATCGAGCATTGGGCATACAACCCCCGGCCAGTAACAGGATCACGACCAGTGCTGCCAGTACCAACCATACGCGCTTCATGTGACACCTCCTCGTCTAATTATGTGCTCGCCAGGGGTCTGCGACCCCGCGATATTTGGTAACTGCCCACCTTCCCGCAGGTTGGAGAGAAGTTTCTAACCTGGGGGAGGGTTCAGGGTACTATTCGCTCTCCAATGCCAGTTCTCCTATGCCCATCTTGACCGTGATAACGAGCTGTTCACCCACCTGATCGTAGCTGCCGTTGGTGAACACGGTGCCGCTCTGGCGAAAGCCGGCGAGCCGGGTGGACGACAGGGCGCCCTCCAGGTCCACGCGCGTGCCAACCTGGGCTGGCACGCGAATCACCAGGTGCGAAATGCCACTCTCTACCTCCGCCCTTGACCGGCCGGCGAGCGCACCGTCGAACGATAGCTCAAAGTCCCCGGCCCCGCCCCGGAACGTCATCTCGCCGAAGCGGGCGTTGCCCAACCCGGTTAGCGAGAGCCGGGCCGCCCCGGCCAGCACCTCCAGTTCAGACAGGGTCTCTGGATTGGGGGTGCTGAACATGATGGTCCCATCACACGCGCCCACGTTCAGGGTCAAATCTCGCAGGCGCAGGCCCCCCAGTTCCACCTCTCCCTGAAACGCGCCCAGGTTCAGTTCCAATGCCAGGGGTATATCCCGGTTCAGCCGGATGTCCCATTCGTTGCGCACATCGCGGGTATCCCAGCCCCCCCAGCGGATCTCGCGTTGCGGGCGCAGGGTTGCCACCTGCACATCGCCCTGGGTCCTGGTCGTCAACTCCGGGGCCAACTCGTTCACATTATAGGTGAACTGACCGTCCAGCAAGCCAGTCGCGCCGGGGCGTAACGTGAGCCTGCCGCCCCCGAACAAGATCTGCACCCGGGCCGATACGGCCGTCGGGTCCACTGGCACACTTTTTTGCTCCTGGCGTAGTTCCCCCACCGAGACGGGCGCGCGGGCCGGCCACTGGCTCCAGTCGTCCCAATCACCCCAGGCTGGGCCCCGGCAGGGGACACAGCAGCAGCAACATCCACTGGCCGCCATAGCCACCACCAGCAACGTGCTCACAAGCAAACATATCTTCGCCATTTGTTCTCTCCTACGTAACTACCTACCCTCCCGCAGGTTTGGGCGCAATGACCAGGCCAGACGCCGCAGACGCGCCCAGATGATCGGCTGCATCGGTTGCCAGCCCCTTTCTAACCTGCGGGAGGGTTC